>NZ_JBXYZY010000049.1:0-245560 GCF_057642795.1 Paracidovorax sp. | reverse complement strand
GTGATACTTCGCCGGCGGAGTTCGAGAGACGCCATTCCCAACGGCTCAAAAGTGTCTAGGGAATCCGGGGCGATTCAAACTGCTTGAAGATGACGCCCGTGTGCGTGCCGTCGCTCACCGTCTCGAAGACCACGCCGTGGCTGCTCAAGTAGCGCTCGTCCGCGTCGGGCAGAGCGAGCAAGCCCTCCGTGGTGTCGCGGATCAGCGTGATGAAGCGCTCGATGCCCGGCTTGCCCAGATCGATCAGGTCGCCGTCGCGGATCAGGATATCCTGACCGCCGCCACGCACTTCGAGGTAGACGTCGTAGGTTTCCGGCGGTACGCCGGCCAGTGCCTTGAGCACGCGGCCGCTGATGCTGGGCTTACCCCACTCCAACTGGCGGTCGTCAATCGTGAACTTGAACGCGCGATCGGTTTGGAAGATGACGAAGCGCTCCGCGCCGCGGCCTCGCAGATCGTAGGTTTCGTCCAGACGCAGGTCTTCGAACTCGCCGGAGGTCAGGATCGCATAGACGCTGTGCTCATCGACCGGCCGCGCGCCGGCCGCCTGGAGGATCTGGCGCGCGGTCGGCACCGGATCGGCGAGATCGACGTGACGCTCGTGGAGCTGGTCGTCCAAGACGACGATCCGGTAGAGCGCCGCCGGGCGCAGGCTGCGACCTTCTCGGATCGCCGTCGCGACATCTTCGACATCGGAACGGTCATCACCGTTGTGGGTTTGGGTTTGCATTTGATTGCCTTTCTTGGGGGACCATCACCTGCGGGATTGCAGGCTTTCTCGCCCCCTTACTCAATCAATCGCAGCCCCAACCCAAACCGGAAAGGCTCGTCAAATTTTTTCTTGCACCCACCCGCCTCCGGGCAAGTCTCCGCAGAGGAAGAAGTTCGGGCAGCGCGGACAGCTGCGCGCCTCGGGCTTGGCGGGGAACTGCCCGGCCTGCATCGCCTGAAGGAAGGATTGCAGCTTTTCGCGCCTGGACTCCAGCTTGCGCGGCGTGATTTCCATCGGCTGGATGGTTTCGCTGGTCAGGTAGGTCACCTCGACCTGTGCATGTGGCCCATAGGCCTGGACGGCAGCGAGTTGTAGAACCGTGTACTCGATGTCATCGAAGGCGTTCGAGCGCTGCTTGCCCGTCTTGACGCGTCGCACCGTAACGCGGCCACCGGCTCCGTGAGCAACGCCATCCGGGCTGATAAGGATCTCGCCCTCGGCCCACCCCAACGAGATCGGAGGCGCCGGCGCGGCCACGCCACGGCTACGGCTCTCGATGAGGAAGTCGACGAGTCGCTTGCCGATGCGGCGGTAGTCTTCAGCATATCCATGCTCTGTCGCGCCCTTGGAGCGCCATGCCTCCTCGAAGCGAGCGGCCAACTCGTCGACCGTGGGACTTGTCGTCCCGTGGTCGCGCTTCAACCACTCGAACACGTCACTCACGACGTTGTGCATCTTCATGAATGCAGTTTCGGTTCGCCGACCGCCGAGCCTCAGAACGTGCGTGTAGAAGAAACGGCGCGGGCAACGCTCGAAGAGGTTGATCTGGACGTCAGTCCATTGCGGACGCCCTTGCCATGTGATGGCGAGCGGCACGCCCGTCGATGGCGGGCCGGCACGCAAGGGCACGGGCGTAGGACGGGCGACGCATCGTTCGATCGAGGCGATGAACCTGGAGGGGCCGCGCGCACGTCCATCGGCCTGCTTGGTGTAGGAGTACAACAGCAGCCTGTCACGCGCTCGCGAGAGCGCGACGAAGAACAAGCACTCTTCTTCCTCGTCATGGCCGGCCTTCACTGCCTCAATGCCAGTCAGGCCCTCCGAGCCATGGATCAGGCCATCCGGTGGAAGACAACGCGGCGGCACGTTGTTGCGCGGCAGGCCGGACGTCACCATGCCCGGCAGATGAACAGCGTCGAACTCCAGCCCCTTGCTCCCGTGGATCGTCATCAGGCGCACTGCGTCGATATTCTCAGCGCTGCGAGGCAGCTGGCTCAAGCCACGATCTTCTGAGAGCAGCACCAGGCGTCGGATGCGATCCAGCAGCCGAAGCACTGGCACGCCTTGCCCTCTTGGTTGCCGGCGACAGAAGTTCAGGAACTGCCAGATGGCCAGACCTCGCATGCGGCTCTGCGCATCATCAGCCTGATACAGCGTCTTCGCGAGCCCGAGACCGTCGATCGTCCATCCGGCTAGCAGGGTCCAGGGGTTCGTCGATGCGGTCACGCCCGCGAAAAGCGTTGACAAGCGCCCGAGTGCTTCCCGAGTACCGTCTGCCAGGCCGTCCACCTCGGCATGTATGGCCGCCCATCTCAGCGAGGCCGAATTCGCCGCTCGCAGGTGTTCGATTACCCGCATGACCTCCTGCAGCGGCATTTGATGCCGGTCCGTGGTTGCCACGCGTACCAGCGCAGCCGCTCGCGGGTCGGTCGCCAACGACAGCAAGGCCAGGAGGTCCTTGATTTCCGGCCTCTCGAACAGGCTGCCCAGGTGCAGCGCGGGAATGCCTCTGGCCTCGAGACCTTCGGCAATGGCATTCAGGCGCGCGTTGGACGCACACAGCACCGCCTGCCCACCGTAGGGAATGCCCTGCGCGTGCAGGGCCGTGATGGACGCGGCAAGCGCGGAGATTTCTTCGTCAGCCGACCCGGCAACGCGAAGCTCTACCCGTTCTCCGTTCGAGCCGCGGTCGGCCTGCAGGTTCAACGGCAAAGCACCAGCGGATGCTTGCATGCCGCGCGCGAACTCGGTGAAGACATCGACAATACGCTCGTCGGAACGATAGTTGACGCCCAGCTGTGCGGCCTGGGCGCCAGGAAAGTCAATCGCAAAGCGCGCGATGTTCGTCGCAGAGGCACCGCGGAAGCGGTAGATGGACTGGCGTGCATCACCGACGACCCACAGGTTGCGGCCGTCGCCGACGATGGCCTTTAGGAGTCGCACCGACGCGCGGTTCACGTCCTGGTACTCATCCACCAGCACGTGCTTGTGGCGAGCACGTAGGGCGTCCCTGACCTCGGCGCTGCTCTCCACCAGCCGGACCGGCAGCGCAACCAGGTCGCCGAAGTCCAGCAACTGGCGCCCCGTTAGCAGCCGTTCGTACGCCTCGAAGAGCGTGGCGACCTCCAGGCACTTCTGGGCTCGGACCTTCGCGTCCTGGTCGGTTCCCGCCCGGACAGCCATAGACTGCGCGAGGGCACGATAGCCCGCAGCATCGACAACCTCATCCTTGGCGCGCGAGATGGCGCTCAGCATGTCGCTCAAATCCAGGGCGGGATCCCATAGGTTGCGATAGTGCTTCAGCTCCAGCCGAGGAAATTCGTCCTCAAGAAGTTCAATAGCCTCCGTACGGTCGATCAGTCGCGGGTCTGCCGGCAGCGCCAGTCGATCGTGGAAGCGGCGAACGACGTCCAGTCCGAATGCGTGGAACGTGCCAATCCACATCGCTGCCGCCGCGACAGGATTGCTCACGGCGATCCTCTCGCACAGTTCATTGGCCGCCTTGTTGGAGAAGGTGAGAACCAGGATCGTCGTGGGATCGACGCCGTCCGCAAGCAACCCTTCGATGCGGCGAACGAGCGTCCGTGTCTTGCCGGTACCCGGCCCTGCCTGCAATTGGAACGCCAGGCCACGATATCCGGCTGCCTGAACTTGCGTAGGGTCTGGGATGAGCGGAGTTGCCAAGGCGACGGCGCCCACGGAGTGCGGCTCTTCGACCGGTGGAAGCAGCAGCGAATCCAGCAACTGCTGCTGCACCACGGCGAGTGGCGCGCCGAATTGCATCGCGATCGCGTCGGATGTCAGCCCTTCGCTGACATGCAACTCGCGCAGCACAGAGCGCGGCAGCAGGAACTCTCGCGCGAAGAGGTCCATCTTGACCTCACGCCGCTCGCGCGCCCCGTAGTCAAGGACGCGATCGACGCCAACTGGCGCGTCCTCCAGCGATCGATCGGGCACGACGTCCACCGTCACCACGTCCAGCGTGCCACCTTCCAGCACAACATGGCCGAGTTCGTGTGCGATCAAGAAGGCGCGCTCAAAGTCCGATCCGCAATCCTCGTAGAGGATGCCTCCAGCTTGACTGTCGAAAGTGGCTTTGCCTCCCTTGAGCTGGGAGTCTCCTTCCTGCAGTGCGTACACATCCAACCCACGACTTGTGGCCTCCTGAAGCGCAAACGCCAAAGGTCGGGTCGGATCGCCGCCGGCCGCGACGTTAGCCCGGTGCAGGCGTTCTGCTTCCCGGCGAGCGGCCTCGGTGGCGTCCATCGCTCAGTCCAACAACGCCTTCAGCGTTGCCTGCTGTTCCGGCGTGAGCTGTGAAGTTGAGACCGCCTCGTCGAAAGTGATTTGTTCACCCACGCTCGGCTTCACGCTGGACCGGAAGGCATGCCCGGAGACCATACCCGGCGGACCCTGCAAATACGCACTCACAGCTTGCGCCGTAGCGCCCAACTCCGATGCAAGCTTCTCGACGAATCGCGTGGGAATGGTGGCAGCATTGATGGCTCTATCACGCACGCGCATCAGAAAGAGATTGCTGACATCCAGGCTGCGTGCGATCGCCTTGAAACCGCTCGTATTGAGCTTGGCGAACGGATTCGCGGCCTCCGCTGCGGACTGCTGGACAGCCTGCTCAAATCGCTGCCAAGCCTTGTCCACCGCACTGTCCGGCACCATGGTCTCCGGAACCTCTTCAGCCGGCAGCTCAGGACGCAAGTCAATCGAACAGTCGATCAGCGCTGTCGCATGCTGCGGATACTCCCTGATGTAGCGCTCCAGCGTTTCTTGGTCATGGCTCGGCTCCATGGAGAACGCTAACAGCACGGATTCCTCGTCAGAAAGGAACGGCTTTGAAGTGCTCATACGTCCCCCTGAAGAGAGGCTTTCAGTTTCTTGTACGCTCGGACTTTGCGATTTCTGACGGTCCTCTCATCGCACTTCAGCATCTTGGAAATGGTCATCATATTGGGGTCCTCCGAGTGGGTCTGGAAACCTTGTCGCAACAGGCCCACGACCCGTCTCTGATCATCTGGTAAGGCATCAATCGCAGCGTCCAGCTCCAACCGGAAAGCCGGGTCGTCAATTTTTTGAGGGTCTCCTCCCAGGAAGTCGGCCGCCGCTTCCTCTACCTCCGGAGAAATGTCCTGACCCTCTTCCCCGTCCGTGGACAGCGGCTCGGTGAGTACCGACGAGGGACCGATCTGCCTCAGTACGGACTTCCGGAATCGGGCGAACGCCAGGTCAAACCTGACTTCAAAGAAGTCCAGCATGGCAAATCGGCCGTTGCAGTCCTTGGCGATTCGCTCTGCGAACCGGCCCATGATTTCTTCTCGAATTCCCTGCGCCCCGGCCATACGGGAGTCCGAGACCGTTGCGAATAGGGACTGACCAACCCGTTTTATGAGCAGTCCAAAGATCTGCTTGAACTCATCCGTTGCGCCCGTCGCATGAGCGCGCCGCAGAAAATACGTCAGCGCTTCCGACGGCACGTAGTCGCTGCTCTTTCTCGACATGACAGCAAAAGCCTTGAGGCGTGCGGCAGCATCGACCGATTCCAACGCTCCCAAGCAGGCCTCAATCTCTGGCGGTCGCGTGAACGGCGCCCCGTTCTTGTCTTTACTCTTTAAAGGTTTCGGCATCGGTCTCCTCCTTGCCCGTCAGTCCGTTCTGTACATGCGTTGCAACCGTCACCGAATGCGGATCGGCAAGGACACCTGCGGCTGGATCGGCACGAGGGTCTTGGCATAGGCGCGCAGGATGTCGTTGTAGAGATCGGCGTGCTTTGGGGCCTCAACCGACAGGATCAGCGCATAGCGGATCTTCTCGGCACCGGTGGCCCGGCCCCCGCCGTCGCGGGCGTTGTAGTGGATGTCGAACACGGGGTTCTTGAGGCTGGATCCGCGGAAGGTCTTAGCCCCGTGCAGCACGGTTTCCCATTTGCCCTGGTCCGAGCGGCGTTCTTGCTCGGTGGCAAACTTCTTCAGGTCGAAGAAGCCCTTGGTGTCCGCATTGCTCTTGCCGTCCTTGATCTTCTCGTCGTTGGGGCGGAAGACGACTTCGAGGCCAGCCTTGGTATAGGCTGCGGCATCCTGCGGATCGGTAGGCGACGCATAGCAGAACGTGGCCTTGAGGCGAACGTTGCCCGTCAATGCTTCCTTCGGCAGCGGCAGGCTGGCGCGCAGGTATTTGCTGGGTTTGAGTTCGCCCTGATAGACCACCCGGGCCACGCCATCCGGGCAGGTGATGATGTCGAGGGTGTCTTCGGGGATCTTGCCCCAGCCCACTTCAATCGGGTCACGTTCGCCGGGATCGGCAGCATGGACCAGCAACGCCTTGATGGCGAGAGGCGTCAGGTTGCCGCCCAGGATCGCACGGATACCGATCGCACTGCGCAGCAGGTACGGCGCCGCAAAGCTGGTGCCGAGTTGTGGTGTAAGCACCGGTTTCGCGTTCGGCGTCAGGACGTGAAAATACTTGGACGCTGGGTTGCCGCCGAAGGCCATCAGGTCCGGCTTGACGACGCCGGGGCTGCGGCCCGGCCCGATCGCGCTGTAGGACGCACGAGCCCAGTCCGCGCCGGTGTCATCGGCCGCGCCGACCGAGAGCGCATTCACGCAGTCCGACGGAACCTGCACGCGGCTGTAGCCGAGCTCGCGGTCGCGTTCTCCGTTGTTGCCCACGGCCACTGTCATGAGCGTGTCGCCGTCGCTGAGCAGTTCGTCGATGACAGAAGTCCAGGTATGGACCTCCTGGTCCTCCACCTCAAGGTCCGGCCCGAGGCTCAGATTGATGAACTCGTAGGACCGGGACAGCAGGACCTGTTCGATGAGACCGAGCGTGCGATACAACTCTAGCGGGTCTTCGCCATTCGATTCCTTGTCGAGCACGCGCAGATGGTCCACCGGCGCAAAAGGCCTGCCGGCCATTCCGTTGGGCTGGATCGGGCCGAACAGCACCGCCGACGTGACGCCAAGGCCGTGTTCAGGGCCGTCCGGGTCATCGGCCGCGTCTTCGTCGAGCTTGCGGTACGAGCCCAGCCAGGGGCCGATGGGATGGTGCTTGGGCAGGCCGCCGTCCAGGATGGCCACGCGGGGCTCGGACGAGAGGGCCTGCTCGGTGGGGAGGCTACATCCTACGGAGGGCCCTCCGCTACGTTGCAGTGGGCGAATACCACGCAGCTTGGGCACCGGCCGGATCACCCGGACGAAGGTGAAGCCGGCCAGCTTCTCGACTTCGCGCGGCTTACCCTCGACCGGCACGAACCACAGGTTACCGGCGACGAAATCGACTTCACTGTGGACTTTCACGCCCTCCCGCTGCGCGAATTTCACGAAGGCTTTTTGAACCAGTCCTGGGTCTTCATCCGGCAGCAGATGCAGGCCCACTTCGAAAAATCGATCCTTTGGCCCGCCAAGGCTAACGATGCGCTCCGCCGGCGCAAAGGTAGCGAACTGTTCGATGTGCGTCAGGTCATCGCCCTCGTCGGACTGCGCGTCGAGGGTTTCTGTCCACTGCGAAAGGTTGCGGAAGGCCTGGCGCTTGCCGGCGACGAACAGTTCGGTGGTCGTGGTTTCCTGAGGCTGCCCCTTGCGGGTCCAGGCCTTCGGCTTGACCTTGACGGTACGGCTGCCGATGGACTCCAGTCCCGTGCTGCGCAACAGGCCTGTCGGAAAGTAGGACCGAGCGATGAAGCTGGGGTTCATCATCAGTCGAGCCACCGCGAAGTCGCCTGGACAGGCATCGAACGGCAGTTCGTCCAGCGCCTTGGCTGCACGGCGAAACTGGGGCACCAACAGCTCCCGCGCCTGCGCGAAGGTATACACCTCGGCCTTGCCAGGCATGCGCCGTGGGCCGACGATGTCATGGGTCAGCAACTCACCACGACCGATCAGGAAATTCGTTTGGCTCATGCGTCAGCCTTTCTCTGGGGCAAGGTCTTTCGTGCCGCAGGCGTCTCATTGGTGTATTTGCGGATCGTGTCCCGGCTCACACCCGTGATGTCGGAGACGGCGTGTTGGGACAGGCGAGTCTGCCTCGCCAACATCACGGCCAGGTCGATGCGACCCTGTCTGTCGAGCGCCAAAGCGCGTGCCTTCATGAAGTCCTCGACCAGATCGGCGTCGGTGGTCGTGCCCAGGGCCACGGCACGCCGGAAACGCCGCACATCGCGCTCGATGTCGCTGAACGAGTGCCCGGCGAATGCAAACACGAGGATGTCGATCCAACGAGCGAAAAGGGCGTAGTCCGGCCCCAGGAAGCGCTTGATGGCCTCCTTGACCGCTTGTTCATCAGGCGTCTTGAAATGGACCACCAGGTCGAAGCGGCGCCACAGCGCCGGATCGATCAGCTCCGGGTGGTTGGTGGCGGCCAGCAGCACGCTGCTGGCTGGCCATTCGTCGACTTCCTGCAGGATCACGGTGACTAGGCGCTTGAGTTCGCCCACGTCGCTGTCGTCGCTGCGCCGCTTGGCGATGGCGTCGATCTCATCCAGCAGCAGCACGCAGGGCTCGCGCTTGGCGAAGTCGATGGCAGCCCGCAGATTGGTGCCGCTCTTACCGAGCAGGCTGCTCATCACGGCGGTCAGGTCGAGCACGTACAGCGGCACCTTCAGCTGCGCGGCCAGCCAGCGGGCCGTGAGCGTCTTGCCGACCCCAGGCGGTCCCACAAAGATAGCCGAGCGGGTAGGTGTCAGCCCCATGGCCTGCAGTCGGTCGCTCTGCCGGCGCTCGGCGATGAGTTGCCCCAGAGCATCCTCGATATCGCCGGACAGCAGCGGCGCGTCCTTCGTCGGCTCGTCCTTGAACACCTTCAGGAGGGAGAGGCGGGACTCGTCGTCGACCGGCGGCGCTTGGGTCGCCGACGGCTGGGGCGACAGCTTGCGCATGGGCGAAACGCTGCGTGCCGGCTTCGACTTCAGGAACAACTCAAGCTGTTCGGCGAGGTCTGGCGCTGTTCCACGGTACTTGCGGACTAGCCGCGCCGCGAACAGCCGGACGTCTTCCGCCTGCTCGGCCAACGCCAAACGGACCATCTGGGCTAAATCTGACTGCTCTTCTTTCATTTCGCCCACCACTTTAGTAACTCATTGATTTGTATATAAAAATTAAAATACAAAACTGGACTAGTTGTATTGTCTCACAACTCGAAGTGAAGTTGCAGGCGAAGCCGACGTCAATAGCGATGTCCAGGTCGTGCGACGTCGATACAGCGTCTCGGCGTGGCCGCCGGGCTCGCGGGCTACGCCCCGGGCTTCGTGTAGCATCCCGGCCATCCGGCTTTGATTCCTGACGCCTCCGCAGCATCACGGCTGCGCGAAGCGCCTGACGGGGCTGTCGTGACGTGCGAATAGAGTTGCTAGGTTGCAAGGCAGACTCAGCCGTTCGATGCAACACACTGATCACCGCAACCGCGGCCGATCTGGCGCTACTCGATGACGACGACGACTTGCCGCCCCCTCGCCAGCTAGACCCGGCCCTGCAGCGCACGGCCCGGCTGTCGTCCCTCGACCCCAATGACGGCATCGACCTCAGAGCGAATCCAACTGGCGCGTCAGGTCGCCGACCGGACTATGACCACCACTCAGCCGACCCTCCTTATGCGAGCCGTACGCGAGCACCAGAACGCACTGATCGCCGACCCTCCCCAGCAGCGGCAAGACGACCTTGGCCAACGCGCTGCTGGCCGAGATCGCGACCATAAACGCCCGCGAACCGGCACTCGAAGACACGATGGAACTGCAATGCGCGGCCGACACCACGTACCGCTGCATACGCGGGCAGGCGTGGTATCCATGACCGAGCTGGTACGCTCGCTCGTCCATACGTCTGGTCAAACAAGCGTGACCGCTGCGCCACCAGATGTGTAGGAAGCTCAATGCAAATAACTCACGGCACAGGAAACAGAGCCCCGCTTTTGGCTCGTGTCCGGTATGAGACGGCTTACGACTGGTCCCAGACTTCAATCACAAAAGGATCAGTCGGCGTGCAAGCAGCGATGCGCTCGACGTAAACCTTGAAGTCGCCAATCCAACCGGAAGGCATGAATAGTCATCACCGTGGACAAGGAAGTCACCGTGCGCTGGGGGCTTGCCATTGACTATGAGTAGGAGCGCCGTTGCTGCGGCCGTCCTGAATCGGGTCGGATAACCATTGCCCGACTCGAGCTTCGCCAGTCCGCGGTCAACCAGACCCTGGATCCAATCCAGACCACCCATGCTGCAGCGCCAGGTCGCAAGCGTTCGCACGTCGCCAACCGTCACTGGCTCGTCACCGCCAGCGATAGAAACGACACAATGAACCAGCCGAGCATTGCCGCAACACTCCTCTCCATCGGGACTGCGACTACGATGGTCAATCACCACCCGCACGCCAGGACGGCAGACGTGCTATTTTCTGCCCATGAAGCCAGACGATAAATGTCCAGGCCGAGCGACCCAGCCTGAGCCATCAGGTGGCTACAGGCAGGAGCCCCAGCTCAATACCAAGCTGCACATGCGTTTGATGCTTGAAGGTGGCGCAAGACCGTCAACATTTGCATCGGCGATGGAGGCACTGGCTCGCCTCCGTCAAAAGCGAGATGCGGAGGCCCGGTGCAGCGGGCAGTGAAATCAACAACTTACCGCAACCGCAATTGCGGGACCTCGCCGCAATTCACCGCAAAGCGCGGTGCTCTGTGAGAGGTTGAGGTTTTTGAAGCCATGTTTTCGCCCCGCGATCTCGACCTGAAGAGTTTGGCGCTACACAAACTGGTCGCGCAAAAGATGCGGTCGGACCCCTCATTGTTCTTGAAGGCGCGGAACAACCTTGAGCGCCTGGCAGATCGGGGCGGCGGCGGTCCTGACTTGTACGCAACAGCGTGGCTCGCTGCATCCGATCAAGGCCTGGACGAGGCTCTCGCTGTCGCGACGTCAGACACAGAGAGGGGACAGTCCATGCGGTCGAGCTCCCCATTTGCGGGCATTCTGAGTGAGAGCGAGCGTGTTGATTTTCTCAAGGCATCGGCATCTGGACAGCAGCCCTGATGGCCGTCAACTGGCGCGGGCAATCGCTCGGCACCACGCCCATCTGGGTTGCATCTCTGCCCCCAACCTAATGGCGCGGCATAAGCAGCGGCTATCGGACAAGCCGGACATAGAAAGCCGAAGAAACCCAAAGACCAGTGCCAAGGCGAGGTCTCGCAGCTGCATATCGATTCTTCTTGCGCGACTGCTACCCGGCTGCCCATCACCTTGGTCTCTCCTTCACAGCAGCAGATGCGACGAAAGTGATTTTGGGGAATTGACGAAAATGTCCACATCTACAAAAAAATAGGAAATTGCTCTAGTTCAAACCGATAAATGACCACATCAATTGTCACTTTATGAGGCTTTGACAGCGGGCCCCGCTCTCACTCCACCGTCACACTCTTCGCCAGATTCCGCGGCTTGTCCACATCCGTCCCCCGCGCACATGCCGTGTGATACGCCAGCAGCTGCAGCGGCACGACGTGCAGGAGCGGCGACAGCGCGCCGTAGTGCTCGGGCATGCGGATGACGTTCACGCCTTCGCTGCTGTCGATGCGAGTGTCGGCGTCGGCCAGCACGTAGAGCACGCCGCCGCGGGCGCGCACTTCCTGCATGTTGCTCTTGAGCTTTTCCAGCAGGGTGTCGTTGGGCGCAACGGTGACGACCGGCATGGCCGCGGTGACGAGTGCGAGCGGGCCGTGCTTGAGTTCGCCGGCGGCGTAGGCCTCGGCGTGGATGTAGCTGATCTCCTTGAGCTTGAGCGCGCCTTCCAGCGCGATGGGGTAGTGCAGGCCCCGGCCCAGGAAGAGCGCGTTCTCCTTGCGGGCGAAGTCTTCGGCCCAGTTGATGACTTGCGGTTCCAGCGCGAGCACGGCCTGCAGGGCGACAGGCAGGTGGCGCATGGCCTTGAGGTGCGCGGCTTCCTGCTCTTCGCTCAGGCGGCCGCGCGACTGGGCCAGAGCCAGCGTGAGCAGGAAGAGGCCCGCCAGCTGCGTGGTGAAGGCCTTGGTGGAGGCGACGCCGATCTCCACGCCCGCGCGGGTGATGTAGGCCAGCTTGCACTCGCGCACCATGGCGCTGGTCGCCACGTTGCAGATGGTCAGCGTGTGGTGCATGCCCAGGCTTTGCGCATGGCGCAGCGCGGCAAGTGTGTCGGCGGTTTCGCCGGACTGGCTGATGGTGACGACCAGGGTGCGCGGATTGGGCACGCTGGTGCGGTAGCGGTATTCGCTGGCCACTTCGACCTGGGTGGAGATGCCGGCAATGGATTCGAGCCAGTACTTGGCCGCGCAGCCGCTGTAGTAGCTGGTGCCGCAGGCCAGGATGAGGACGGAGTCGATTTCCTTGAACACGCGCCAGGCGGCGGTGCCGGGCTCGCCGTGCTGGCCCTGGCCGTCGAACAGCTCGGGCGTGATGCCCTGCACGCCTTCGAGCGTGTCGGCGATCGCGCGCGGCTGCTCGAAGATTTCCTTTTGCATGTAGTGGCGGTAGGGGCCCAGCTCGGCCGCGCCGCTGTGGGCGAGCACGGTGCGCACGGGGCGCTGGGTGACGTCCAGCGGCTGGCCCTGCTTGTTGGCGATCCAGTAACGGCCCAGCTGCAGGTCCACCAGATCGCCCTCTTCCAGATAGACGATCTGGTCGGTCACGCCGGCCAGCGCCATGGCGTCGCTCGCCAGGAAGTGCTCGTTCTGGCCCACGCCCAGGATCAGCGGCGAGCCGGCGCGCGCGCCCACCACGCGGTGGGGCTCGTCCTTGTGGATCACGGCGATGGCGTAGGCGCCGTGCAGCCGCTGCACTGCGGCCTGCACCGCCTGGAACAGGTCGCCGTTGTAGAGGCTCTCCACCAGATGGGCGATGACCTCGGTATCGGTCTGGCTGGTGAAGATGTAGCCGCGGGCCAGCAGTTCGGCGCGCAGCTCTTCGTGGTTTTCGATGATGCCGTTGTGAACCAGGGCCACGCGGCCCAGGCGCAGGGGCTCGCCGGCGCTCGGGTCCGCGCCCACGCCTGGGCCATGGCTGAAGTGCGGGTGCGCGTTGTGGACGGCCGGCGCGCCGTGCGTGGCCCAGCGGGTGTGGGCGATGCCGGTGGCGCCTTCGACGCGGTCCTCCACCACCTGCTCCAGCAGCTCGGCCACGCGCGAGGTACTGCGGGCGCGGCGCAGGCCGCCGGTGGGCTGATTGCCCATGCTGGCCTCATGCACGGCCACGCCGCAGGAGTCGTAGCCCCGGTATTCGAGGCGCTGCAGGCCTTGCACGAGGATGGGAACGATGTTGCGCGTGGAAACCGCGCCGACGATGCCGCACATGGATGAAGCTCCTGCGATGAACGAGTGAGGAAACTGTGCACGCAAGCCTGGCGATGAATGGAACCGTGTGCCAGGCCGCTGTGCTCTCTGTAGGCTGAACCCTACAAGCTGAGCGCATGGTAGGCATGACGCCATGAAATTTCCAATTGAATTTCAGCCAGATATGACCGTTTATTTCCAATGATGTCATCATTGAAATAAACCACCATAAACTGCGAAAAAATGGAATCTTTCACGCTGGATGCCATCGACTTGCGCCTGCTGGACTGGCTGCAGACCGATGCCCGCCTGAGCAATCAGGCGCTGGCCGAGCGCGCCCACATCTCGCCGCCCACGTGCCTCAGGCGCATCAAGCGGCTGCACGAGCTGGGACTGATCGAGCGGCAGGTCGCCATCCTGCAGCCCGACCGGCTGGCGGCCTGGCAGGGCCATGGCCTCACAGCCCTGGCCGAGGTGACGCTGGACCGCCAGGGCGCCGAGCTGCAGGACGCCTTCGAGGCCCGCGCCGTGGCCGAATCAGCAGTACAACAGTGCTGGCGCGTGGCGCCGGGGCCGGACTTCGTGCTGGTGGTGCATGTGCCCGACATGCCGGGCTATCTGGCGCTGGCGCAGCGGCTGTTCACGGCCGATGCCAACGTGCGCAACGTGAAGGCCTTCTTCGCCGTCAAACGCGCCAAGTTCGATACCAAAGTGCCGCTGGCGCCCAACAATACTGCGCCTTGAGCTACTGAATTAATAGCAAAGGAATGCGCGGCCGGGGGCTCAGTCGCCGGCGCCGGCCACGGCCTCGGCCGGCCAGTCGATGGTGACGGTGCAGCCCGCACCGGGCTGCGCGGCAATGGCGATGCGCCCGCCGTGGCGCTGCACGATGGTGCGGGCCGTGGCCAGGCCCGTGCCCACGCCGGCCTGGTCGGCATCGCGGTGCAGGCGCTGGAAGATGCCGAACAGCACGCCGGCCCGGGCCGGGTCGAAACCGCTGCCGTTGTCGCGCACCTGCAGGCGCGCCCCGCCGCCGGGCAGGTGCTCGGCCACCACGGCGATACAGGCCGGGGCGGCGCCGGCCGTGAACTGCAGCGCGTTGCGCAGCAGCTCGGCCAGCAGTTGGCGCAGCAGGGCCGCATCGCCCCGCAGCGCGACGCCGCGCACATCGACCGACCACTGCACCGCACGGCCTTCGGCAGCGCCCGCCAGCGCGGTGCGGGCCTCTGCCACCAGCGCCTGCACATCGAGCGTGGTCGGCTGCAGCGGCGCACGCGCCGCACGGGAGAGCGTGAGCAGCCCGTCGAGCATGCGGCCCATGCGGCGGGCGGACTGGTCCATGGTGGCAAGGAAGGCCAGCGCTTCTTCGCTGGCCTCGGCCGTCAGGCTGCCGGCTGCCGTGGCTTCGTCGATCAGCTCGCGCACCAGCGGGCCGTAGGAGGTGATGTGGCGCAGCGGCGCGCGCAGGTCGTGCGAAACGGCGCGCAGCAGCTCGTCCTGCGTGGCGGCCAGATCGGCCAGCGCCTGGTCGCGCCGGGCCAGCAGGGCGCGCAGCGCCGGCACGTCCAGGCCGTCGTACTCTGGAGTGGATTCTGCCGTCATGCCTTGGCCGGCCGCTGCCAGTTGTCCTTCACGATCTGCTTTCCGCGCGCCACGCTCAAGGCGCCCGGCGGCGTGCTCTTGGTGATGGTGGAGCCGCCGCCCACGGTGCCGCCCGCGCCGATGGTGACGGGCGCCACCAGCACGCAGTTGCTGCCCACGTGCACGTCGGCTTCGATCACGGTGCGGTGCTTGTTGGCGCCGTCGTAGTTGGCGGTGATGCTGCCTGCGCCGTAGTTCACGCGCTCGCCGACCGTGGCATCGCCCAGGTAGGCCAGGTGGTTGGCCTTGGCGCCGTCGGCCAGGGTGGAGTTCTTCACTTCGACGAAGTTGCCGATGTGGACCTCGCGGCCCAGTTCGGCACCGGGCCGCAGCCGCGCGAAGGGGCCGATCAGCGCGCCCTCGCCCACCTGCACGCCGGCCCGCTCGCCGTCGATGTGGGTATAGGGATGGATCACCGCGCCCGCGGCGATGGTGGCGTTGGCGATGCAGCAGTTCGCGCCGATGCGCACGCCCTCGCCCAGCTCCACGCGGCCGGTGAATACGGCATTCACGTCGATCTCAACGTCCTGCCCGCACACGAGCTGGCCGCGCGCGCCGGTGCGCGGGTCGTCGCGCAGGTCGAAGCGGGCCGGGTCCGCCAGGCGCACGCCCTGCTCCATCAGCGCGCGGGCCTGGGCCAGCTGGTGGGCGCGCTCCAGCTCGGCCTGCTGCAGCGGGCTGTTCACGCCGGCCACCTGCAGCGCATCGCGGATGCGGTGGCCCACCACCGGCACGCCGTCGGCCACGGCCATGGCGACGATGTCGGTGAGGTAGTACTCACCCTGGGCGTTGTCGTTCGAGAGGCGCGCCAGCCAGCCGGCCAGCAGCGGCGCGGGCACGGCCATGATGCCGCTGTACACCTCGTCGATGGCGCGCTGGGCCTCGCTCGCGTCCTTGTGCTCGACGATGCCCTGCACCGCGCCGTCCGCACCGCGCACGATGCGGCCGTAGCCGGTGGGGTCGGCCAGCGTCACCGTGAGCAGCGCCAGCCGCGCAGGCTGGGCGGCGTCGGGCCGCGATGCGGCGACCAGCGCGGCCAGCGTGTCGGCCCGGGTCAGCGGCACGTCGCCCGAAAGCACCACCACCGTGCCGTCGCCGGCCAGCGCCGGCACGGCCTGCTGCACGGCGTGGCCGGTGCCCAGCTGCGGCTCCTGCCGCACGAACTTGAGGTCGAAATCGCCACCAGCCCCCGCTGCACCTGCGGTGGATGCTTCCACTTCCGTAGCGCCATGGCCGGTCACCACCACCACGCGGCGCGCCTGCAGGCTGGCAGCCTGATCGAGCACATGCCACAGCAGCGGCCGGCCGGCCAGGCGCTGCAGCACCTTGGGCGTGCGGCTTTTCATGCGCGTGCCCTTGCCGGCCGCCATGATGATGATGTCCAGCGCGGACGGCGAAGAGGAGGAGGCGGCGGCGGAGAGCGTGGCCTGGGCGGTTGCAGCGTTCATGGGCATGAGGGCGAAAGCATCGGGACGCCGTAGCGCACCCGCAGGTGCAGGGGCGCAGGCGGCGGACGGACAAAGAGAGCCCTGATTATGTGCGGCGCTGCGGCAGCGCCCCCTGCCGTGCGGCCAGCCGGCGGCAGGCGCTACAGCAGAGGCGCGAGCCGCGGAATGCTGTCGTAGAACTCGGCGATGCGCGCCAGCACGCGCGCGTTCAGGATGCGCAGGCGCCCGCCAGAGAGCTCGTGCAGCCCCATCTGCGCCAGCCGGCGCAGCGTCTTGTTGGTGTGGACCAGCGACAGGCCCAGCGCGTCGGCGATGTGCTGCTGGTTGATGGGGAAGGGCGCCGATCCGTCGGCCGCCGTCAGCCCCAGCCGCTCGAGCCGCCGGTGCAGCTGCATCAGCAACATGGCCACGCGCTCGGGCGCGCTGCGGCGGCCGGCGGTGAGCAGGTTCTCGTCCACGAGGCTTTCCTCGCGGGCCGCCAGCCAGGTCACGTCATAGCCCAGGCGGGCATGTTCGCGGTAGAGGCTCCAGAGCGCGTCGTCTTCAAACAGGCAGAAATGGCAGTCGGTGATGGCTTCCACGCCGTGCGAAGAGACTTCGCCGAACTGCTGCTGCAGACCGGCCAGATCGCCCGGCAACAGGAAGTTGAGAATCTGCCGGCGCCCGTCGGAGAGCGTCTTGAAGCGAATCGCCCAGCCCGAATACAGCGTGTAGAGCCGCGCATTGATCTGACGTTCGCGGATCAGCGTGCCCCCGGCGGGAACCGACAGGCTGCCGGTGCGCAAGCTCTCGATGGTTTGGATCTCCACCGGGCTGGCGGCGGTGAAGGCGGGGGAACGACGCAGACCGCAGTCCTCGCACTGACGTGGACACACGGAGGGATGGGCGACTGCGTTCATGGCGGGCGCGATTCTAGGGGCTGCCACGGGGCCAAAATGCCCCCCGCCACGTCGCTGCGCACGAAATTTCAGCGAGCCACACCACGCCATAGGCGTCGGCGCAACAGCGGGTGCTGCGCCGGAGGACATCATGTCTTTTGACATTGCGCCCAGACCCTGTGCTGGCTCACAGTGCCGGCGATGTCAAATTCCCAGCCTCTGTACGAGATCCTCTACACCAGTCTCTTTTCACACGAACAGCCTCTCAGCGCAATCGCCAGCATTGCCAGCCACGCCCGCCGCGAGAACCTCCGGCGCGGCATCACCGGGCTGCTGGTGTTCGACGGCCAGCGCTTCGGCCAGCAGCTGGAGGGGCCGGAGGACGAGGTCCGCGCGCTGCTGGAACGCATTCGCAACGACCCGCGCCATCTCTACGTCGAGGTGCTGCACAACGGCCCCATCACCCTGCGCCGCTTCCGCAACTTCAGCCTGGCTTACAGCACGCTCGAAGACGCGACCGCGCTAGAGCGACTGCAGTCCCTGCGCGGGCTGGCAGCGCTGCGGGCCTTCGCCGATCTGCCCATCGAGCTGGAATGAGCGGCCTGGACTGAACCGCTTGCAAGCGCTATCAAAAAAAGAGCTGGCAGCGCCCTTCCATCCGGCGCTGCCAGCTCTTTTTGCCTGGGGCGTGGCGCGCAAGCGGCGGTGAACCGCCCCTCAGGCGCACTGCGCTGCGGACTGCGCGACCCCGCCACGCACGGGCGCATCGCTGGCGGCATTCGCCACGCTGGCCGCACCGGCCGCGCGCCAGCAGAATTGCAGCGCCTCGCGCCCCAGCGGCTCCAGCACCACGCGCTGGCCCGCCACCACCCACAGGACCTGCCCGGCATGCAGGAAGATGTCGCCCGCCGCCTGGTCGCAGGCTCCGTTCGGGCCGTCATCCAGCGTCACCCAGGCATGACCGCGCATCACGCGCAGCGACATGGCCGCGGGCGACAGCAGGCTTTTCGCCTGGCCCGTGGGCAGGGTGTGGATGTCGGCGTCCTGCACGGCCACGTCGCCGGACAGGGAGGACGTTTTCTGGGTCAGGACATGGATCGGGTTCATTGCTGCGGCTCCGGAAGCGGGGTCCACCATGGACCCCAACGGCCTTGATGGTGCTCGGCGGGCAAGCCCGCGTCCAATGAAAAGCAGCGAGCGAAACCATTCATGATTCGCATCAATGGCAGAATTCCTCTGGCATGCAGGGCCCGTTCCCCTGCGGGAATTCGGGGCACATCGGCATTGATGAGACAAAGCCAACCGATTAATTCCAAAATCACATCAAATACGCCACCTCCATGCATTCCCCCACGTCGCACCCCACCGCCCATCTGCGCACCCGGCCCGTGGCCGCCGGCCACTGGCGCGCCTTCCTCGCGGTGGCGCGGCACCTGAACTTCCGCGCGGCGGCGGAAGAGCTGGCGCTCACGCAGTCGGCGGTCAGCCGGCAGATCCAGGCGCTTGAAGACGAGGTGGGCGTGATGCTCTTCCTGCGCCATACGCGCGCGGTGGAACTGACCAGCGCGGGGGCGCAGCTGCAGCGCGCCGTGGCCCCGGCGCTGGAACGCATCGACGCCACCGTGCGGCTGGTGCGCCAGACCTCCGGGCGGCGCAGCGTGGCCATCACCACCTGGGCCAGCTTCGCGTCGGTCTGGCTCATTCCGCGCATGGAAGGCTTCCAGCACGACAACCCCGACATCGACATCCGCATCGACGCGACCGACACCATCGTGGATCTGGACACCTCTGATGTGGATCTGGCGCTGCGCTACTGCCTGCCAGGCACCATCGAGCCGGGGGCCCAGCGGCTCTTCGGCGAACAGCTGGCCGTGGTGGCCAGCCCCTGGCTGCTCAACAGCGCGCCCCCCCTGCGCCGGCCGGAAGACATCGCCCAGTTCACGCTGATAGAGGCCGGCGACGCCCATCGCACGCAGAACCTGGAATGGCTGAGCTGGCGCCGCTGGTTCGAGCTCAACGGCCACGACAAGCTGCAGCCCAAGCGCTGGCTGTACTTCAACTACGCCCAGCAGATCGTGCAGGCAGCGCTGGCCGGCCAGGGCCTGGCGCTGGCGCGCATGCCGCTGGTCGCCGATGCCCTGGCCGCAGGCGACCTGGTGGAGGTACTGCCTGGCCTGCGGCTGGATTCGCCGCTGGCCTACTGGCTGGTGGTGGGCCCGCGCAGCGCACAGCGGCCCGAGATCAAGGCCTTCTGCGACTGGCTGCTGCTGCAGGCCGAGGCCACGCGCAAGGCCATCGGCGAAGTGCCCGACCCGGACCTCAACGACGACCTGGCCTGATGAGCGCACGGCCACGTCCGGCAGGGGGAGATCGAGAAACCGGGCGCTACGCCACGCCCCCCAACACGAACGCGCAGACCTCGCGCACCGCCTCCGCGAAGGACGCAGGATCGTCGAGGGCGCGGCCCGCCGCAGCGCCCTCGGTCTGACCGTCAGGCGCCCAGCGTCACGCGGGCGAACTTGCGCTTGCCCACCTGCACGACGAAAGTGCCCGCCGAAAGCTTCAGGCCCTTGTCGCTCACGACGGCGCCGTCCACGCGCACGCCGCCGCCGTCGATCAGGCGGTTGGCCTCGCTGGTCGACGGGGCCAGGTTGGCCTGCTTGAGCAGCGCGCCGATGCCCAGCGGCGCGCCGGCGAGCGACACCTCGGGGATCTCATCAGGCACGCCGCCCTTGCTGCGGTTGATGAAGTCCTGCTCGGCCGCATCGGCCGCCGCAGCGCTGTGAAAGCGCGCGGTGATCTCCTTGGCCAGCGCCACTTTGGCGTCCTTGGGGTTGCGGCCGCCCGCCACCTCGGCCTTGAGCGCCTCGATCTCGGCCAGGCTCCTGAACGACAGCAGGGTGTACCAATCCCACATCAGCGTGTCGGAGATGGACAGCACCTTGGCGAACATGGTGTTGGCCTCTTCGGTGATACCGATGTAGTTGTTCTTGGACTTGGACATCTTGTCCACACCGTCCAGGCCCACCAGCAGCGGCATCGTCAGGATGCACTGCGGCTCCTGGCCGTATTCCTGTTGCAGGTGGCGACCCATTAGCAGGTTGAACTTCTGGTCGGTTCCGCCGAGCTCCAGGTCGCTCTTGAGCGCGACCGAGTCGTAGCCCTGCAGCAGCGGGTAGAGGAATTCGTGCAGGCTGATCGAGCTGCCGTCGGTAAAGCGCTGGTGGAAGTCGTTGCGCTCCATCATGCGCGCCACGGTGTACTTGGCGGCGAGCTGGATCATGCCGACGGAGCCCAGAGGCTCGCACCATTCGCTGTTGTAGCGGATCTCGGTGCGCTCCGGGTCCAGCACCTTGGCGGCCTGGGTGTAGTAGGTTTCGGCGTTGACCTTGATCTGCTCGGGCGTGAGCGGCGGACGGGTGGTGTTGCGGCCCGAGGGGTCGCCGATCAACGTGGTGAAGTCGCCGATCAGAAAGATCACCTGGTGGCCCAGGTTCTGCAGCTGCCGCATCTTGTTGAGCACCACCGTGTGGCCGATGTGGATGTCCGGCGCCGTCGGGTCCAGCCCCAGCTTGATGCGCAACGGCTGGCCGGTGGCTTCCGAGCGCGCGAGCTTGCGCGCCCATTCGTCGCGCGGCAGCAGTTCCTCAACGCCCCGCAACGTGACTTCCAGGGCTTGTCCTACACCATCGGTGATCGGGTAGGTTGTAACAGCAGATTGATTCATAAGGGTTTTTTTCGGGTCCGGCCGTAGGTGAATGGCTATACTTCGACCCACATCGCAATGGCGGATTCTAGTGGCCCGCCCGTCACGGCCCGGCCCAGCCACTGCGCACGACGACATTCCTGCACCCCGCCTCCACCCTCTGCTGCACGCTGGGCCGCAGGGTATGGCCCGGGTGCATCCATTTGGGGTACAACTTTTGACCAATGGCTTGACTTCCGCCTGCCTGGACCTGCTTGAGCGGGTTCGACAGCGCCTGGCAGATACCGCCCGCAAGCATCCGAAACGCATCACCGCCGCCGTGGCGACCCTGCTGCTCACCGGCGGCGGCGGGGCATTCGCGGTCGCTTCCCTCGCGCCCGATGCATCCGAGCTGCCCGTGAGCACCGTGTCGTACGCGGTCGACTCGCTGGCCGGCGACACGCCCCTGACCCAGCTGGTGGACATTCCCAGCTACACGCTCTATCGCTCCGACCAGACGCGCACCAACGACACCGCTGAGAGCATCCTTCAGCGCATGGGCGTGGCAGATCCTGCTGCAGCAGGCTTCCTGCGTGGCGACAGCCAGGTCCGCCAGAACCTGCTGGGCCGCGGCGGCCGCTCGCTCACCGTCGAGGCCACCGAAGACCACCGCCTCGTGCGTATGGTGGCGCGATGGGCACCCGACGACAGCGGCACGTTCAAGCGCCTGGTGGTCGAACGCCAGGACGGCGGCGGCTTTGCCTCGCGCATCGAGACCGCACCACTCACGGTGGGCTCGCGGCTGGCGGGCGGCATCATCCGCAGCTCGCTCTTCGCCGCCACCGACGCGGCCAACATCCCCGACGCCATCGCGATCCAGCTGGCCGAGGTGTTCTCCAGCAACATCGACTTCCACCGCGCGCTGCGCAAGGAAGACCGCTTCTCCGTGGTCTATGAAACGCTGGAAGCCGATGGCGAGCCGCTACGCAGCGGCCGCGTGCTGAGCGCCGAGTTCCACAACAACGGCAAAACGCACGACGCCATCTGGTTCCAGGAACCCGGCGCCACCAAGGGCTCCTACTACACGCTGGAAGGCGAGAGCATGCGCCGAGCCTACCTGGCCTCCCCGGTCGAGTTCTCGCGCATCTCCAGCGGCTTCCAGATGCGCTTCCACCCCATCCTGCAGAAGTGGCGCGCGCACCTGGGAACCGACTTCGCAGCGCCCACGGGCACCTCCGTGCGCACGGTGGGCGATGGCGTGGTGGAATTCGCCGGCGTGCAGAACGGCTACGGCAACGTGATCTACGTGAAGCACCGTAACCAGCACGTGACGGTGTATGCCCACCTGAGCCGCATCGACGTGCGCAACGGCCAGGCCGTGGAACAGGGCCAGAAGATCGGCGCCGTGGGCGCCACCGGCTGGGCCACCGGCCCGCATCTGCACTTCGAATTCCGCGTGAACGGCCAGCACCAGGATCCGATGACCATCGCGCAGCAGAGCGAGGCCGCCCAGCCCGTGTCGGCCGCTTCGCGGGCCGCGTTCAAGCAACTGGCGTCGAACATGCGTATCCAGCTGACCTCGGCGGGGCAGTTCGAGCAGGCCAGCGCGCAGTAGGGGTGCCCCCCCCGGAGGCGCTGCGCGCCTTCCCCCTTCTCTCGCGCTGCGCGCGGGAAGGGGGACGACGCCAGTGGACCGGCGGAGCCGGATCCACGGCGTCTTTGGCCTTTGGCCGCGCCGGCCTCCACGCTGCGAACTGATTCAACCAGCAAGGCGCTTCGCCCTATTCACTGCTTTCCCTGTGAACTCCTCCGCTTCCGTCGATCGCTATATCGGGCTCATGTCGGGCACCTCGCTCGATGGCGTGGATGGGGCGCTGGTCGAATTCGATGGTGATCGGCTGCGCGTGGCGGGCTTCGCATCGCTGCCGTTTCCCGCCGCGCTCAAGGCCGAGCTGCTGGCGCTCAACACCAGCGGGGCGGACGAGTTGCACCGCGCAGCGCTGGCGGCCAACGCGCTCGTGGGGATCTATGCCGATGTGGTCCACCAGTTGCTTCAGACGGCGCAACTCGGCGCCGCCGATGTGCGGGCCATCGGTGCGCACGGCCAGACTGTGCGGCACCGGCCGGGACTCTTCGACGGCACGGGCTACACGCTGCAGCTGAACAGCCCGGCCCTGTTGGCCGAGCGCTCCGGCATCGCCGTGGTGGCCGATTTCCGCAGCCGCGACGTGGCGGCCGGCGGCCAGGGCGCGCCGCTGGTGCCGGCCTTCCATCAGGCGGTTTTCGGGCAGGCAGGTTCGGACGTCTGCGTGCTGAACATCGGCGGCATCGCCAACCTCAGCGTGCTGGGCGCGCAGGGCGAGGTGCTGGGCTTCGACTGCGGCCCCGGCAATGCGCTGATGGACCACTGGTGCGAACGCCACACCGGCCAGCCCTACGACGCAGGCGGTGCCTGGGCCGCTCAGGGCCGCGTGTTGCCCAATCTGCTGCAGAGCCTGCTGGCCGAGCCCTATCTGCACCAGCCGCCGCCCAAGAGTACCGGGCGCGACCTGTTCCACCCGGCCTGGCTGCAGGCCCACCTGCAGGCCCATGGCGACGCGGCCCCGGCCGACGTGCAGGCAACCCTGGCCGAATTGACCGCCCGCGCTGGTGCAACCAGCGTCATCAGCTATGGAAAAAATAGCAAACGGCTTGCCGTCTGCGGCGGGGGCGCACGCAATGGCTACCTGATGGAGCGCATCGCCGCAGCGCTGCCAGGCGTGGCGGTGCAGGCCACCGATGCGCTGGGGCTGCCCTCGCAGCAGGTCGAAGCCGCCGCCTTTGCCTGGCTGGCGCGCCAGACAGTGCACCAACTTCCCGGCAACCTGCCCCAGGTCACGGGCGCCGCCGGCCCCCGCATCCTGGGCGCGATCTACCCAGCCTGACGCCCTTCATCAGCCCTGGCCTGACACTTCGGGCCCGTCGCGGGGCGGCGTGCGCGCCTCGCGCGGCAGCTGCCAGAAGACCGCCGCCGACACCACCGTGATGAAGCCCACCGTCAGAAAGGTGGACTGGAAGGCGTGCAGCACCGCGCCGGGCACTTCCGTGCCGCCGTAGGCCTGGCTCCATTCGGACAGTACCGCCCCCGCCACCGCGACGCCCAGACTCATCGCCAGCATCTGCACCATGGAGAGCAGGCCGTTGCCGCTGCTGGCACTCGCACCATCCAGGTCCTTGAGCGTGATGGTGTTCATCGCGGTGAACTGCAGCGAATTCACGGCGCCAAAGGCCGCCAGCTGCAGCACCTGCCAGGCCAGCGGCCAGCCGGGCTGGCGCAGCGCGAAGCTCGCCATCAGCAAACCCAGCAGCAGGGTGTTCACAACCAGCACGTTGCGATAGCTGAAGCGGCGGATCAGCGGCGTCGCAGCGCGCTTGATGCCCATGCCCGCGAGGGCGGTGGGCAGCATCATCAGCCCGGCCTGCATCGGCGAAAATTCCAGGAGAAGCTGCAACGACACCGGAATCAGGAACGGCATGGCACCGCTGCCCAGCCGGCAAAAAAGGTTGCCCAGCAGCCCGACCGACAACGTGCGCACGCGAAAGAGCTGCGTCGAATAGAGCGGGCGCTCGTGGCGCACCGCATGCAGCCAATAGACGACCAGCGCCACCAGGCCACCTACCCCTAGCGCCGCCGCACCGCCCCGCCCCACCAGGCTCGCCGCCTCGATCGCCAGCGAGATGGCCACCATGCCAAAGGCCAGCAGCACGTATCCGGCGGTGTCAAACCGGTCGGGTTTGGGCACCCGCAGGTCGGGCATGAAACGCGTCGTCGCCACCAGGCCGATCAGGCCCACCGGCAAGTTGATGAGGAACACCCAGTGCCACGATGCGCTCTGCACCAGCCAGCCGCCCAGCGTCGGGCCCAGCAGCGGCCCGATGAGCCCGGGGATGGCCACGAAGCTCATCGCCTCGAGGAACTCACCGCGCGGAAAGGTGCGCAGCACCGCAAGGCGCCCCACGGGCAGCAGTAGCGCGCCGCCCAGGCCCTGCAGCACGCGCGCGGCCAGCAGCTCGTCCAGATGGCGCGAACTCGCGCATGCCAGGGAGCCCAGCGAGAACACGGCGATGGCGAAAAGGAACACCTTGCGCGTGCCAAAGCGGTCCGCCAGCCAGCCCGAGGCGGGGATCAACATGGCCATGGTCAACGAATACGCCACGATCACCGACTGCATATGCAGCGGGCTCTCACCCAGACTGGCGGCCATCGCGGGCAGGGCCGTGTTGACGATGGTCGCATCCAGCGTCTGCATGAAGAACCCCACCGCCACGATCCACAGCAGGATGCGTCGATGGTCCGGGCCAGGGGCAGAGGCAGGAACGATGGGCGTGGCTTCAGGACTGGGAGATGCCATGGCTTCTGGGTCTTGCGGGAACGAAAAAGCCGCCCTGGGGGGCGGCTGGACGGGTGGCACGGGCGGGAATCAGGTCGAGAAGCTCGAACCGCATCCGCAGGTCGTGGTGGCGTTGGGGTTCTTGATGACGAACTGCGCGCCTTGCAGGTCTTCCTTGTAGTCGATCTCGGCGCCCACCAGGTACTGGTAGCTCATCGCGTCGATCAGCAGGGAGACCCCGTTCTTGGTCATGGTGGTGTCGTCGTCGTTCGTGATCTCGTCGAACGTGAAGCCGTACTGGAAGCCCGAGCAGCCGCCACCCTGCACGAACACGCGCAGCTTGAGGTCGGGGTTGCCTTCTTCGGCGATCAGATCCGCCACCTTGGCAGCGGCGCTGTCGGTGAAGAGGATCGGGGCGGGCATATCGGTCTGTACGTTTTCTGCTACTGCGCTCATCGGGTGCTCCTTCGGGAGGGTTTGCGGTCAATGCTACTGCAATACCCCCATCGAGTCAGATCAAGAGGCGTTTGACGCCAGTTTCAGTGTGGGCTTTGCCTCCAGCAGTGCTTCGGCCGCGGGCGACATCTGGCCGGCGATCGTCGCGCCCTGATGCATCTCGAGCGCCTTGTAGTGCACGTCGCCCGTGATGCGTGCCTTGGGCTGCAGCTCCAGCAGCTCACCCGCATGCACCGGGCCGACTACGGTGCCGTTCACGATCACATGCATGGCATGCAGGGCGCCTTCCACTCTGCCCGATTCCGACACCACCAGGATACTCGGCTGCCCCGGCTCGGCACGAACCTCGCCCACCACCTCACCGTCGATGCGCAGGCCTTCGGAGAACAGCACGTCGCCCTGGATGCGCGTGCCCTGGGCGATCAAGCTCTTGATGGGCGGTTGTTTCTTGCGGGAGAACATGGCGGCAGGCTCCTGGGCGGCAGCGCGCGCGATGCGCGCAGGGTTAATCGACGTCCACGCTATGAACGGTTCGCACCGTATTGCCTTCCAGCACCCGGGCGGTAACCGTTTGTACCATGGCCCCTTCGGGCAGATCGATCATCCCTTCGGCACGCCGGTATTGCTGGAACAGCAGGGGCTGCGCCACGGCGGGCGGCGCACTGCTCCACGGCTGGCCGTTCTGCGTGCCCGACAGCACCAGCTCTAGCCGCCCCTTGAATTCGGGTGCATTGCGCACCGGCTGGATCACCAGCACCTGCCAGCGCATCTGCCTGCCCCCCTGCCGCTCGGCCTGCAGCCCGCGAATGGAAATGCCGTCGGACTTGCCTGCAGGAATGAGTTTCTCGAAAAAGCCGAGGTCGTCGCGCAGAGCGCGGTTGTCGGCTTCGAGCTGGCGCATCTGCGTCTGCACGCGCTCCAGCGCGGAGCGCTCGGCGATCAGCATGCTGCCTGCGGTGGCGGCCACCTCCTGCTGCTGGCGGCTTTCGGCATGCAGCCGGCCCACCTCTTCGCGCAGCCGCATCAATTCCTCGCGCGAGCCGGAATCCAGCCCGGCGATGCTCTTGCCGAATTCAAAGGCCCACAGCGCGACCGCAGCAGAGAACCCCAGCAACAGGGCGGCCAGCAGCCAGCGCAGCGGCCACGGAAGCGCATTGCGCACCGCGACGCGGGGCGCGGAGATGGTCAGGCGGCGGCGCAGCAGGCGAAATCGCATGGGCTCTTTTCTCGCTCCGGAAAAAGGGCGGATTCTCGCCGATGTCCATGAAACGCAAAAACCGCCACGAGGGCGGTTTTTGCAAAGGGCAGATCCTTCTCTTGCGAAAGAGAAGGCCTGCAGGGCGGCAAAGCCCTGCGGGCAGCGAATTAACGCTTGGAGAACTGCTTGGCGCGGCGTGCGGAGTGCAGACCGACCTTCTTACGTTCGACTTCACGGGCATCGCGAGTCACGAAGCCGGCTTGGCTCAGTGCGGACTTCAGCGTTGCGTCGTAGTCGATCAGGGCGCGGGTGATGCCGTGGCGGGTGGCACCGGCTTGGCCGGATTCACCGCCGCCGTGGACGTTGACCTGGATGTCGAAGGTTTCGACATGGTTGGTCAGCACCAGCGGCTGCTTGGCGATCATGATGGAGGTTTCGCGGCCGAAGTACTGTTGAATGTCTTTGCCATTCACAGTGATCTTGCCGGAGCCCTTCTTCAGAAACACGCGGGCGACGCTGGACTTGCGACGGCCGGTGCCATTGTTCCATTCACCAATCATTCAAGGCTCCTTAGATTTCCAGCGCTTTGGGCTGCTGAGCGGTGTGCGGATGTTCCGCGCCGCCGTAGACCTTGAGCTTCTTGATCATGGCGTAGCCGAGCGGGCCCTTGGGCAGCATGCCCTTGACGGCCTTTTCCAGCGCGCGGCCGGGGTGCTTGGCTTGCATGTCGCGGAAGTTCGTGGCCGTGATGCCGCCGGGATAGCCCGAATGGCGGTAGTACACCTTGTCGAGCGACTTGGTGCCGGTGACCTTGAGCTTGGATGCGTTGATGATGACGATGAAATCGCCGGTATCGACGTGAGGCGTGTAAATGGCCTTGTGTTTGCCGCGCAAACGGAGAGCAACTTCGCTGGCTACTCGTCCGAGGACCTTGTCGGTCGCGTCAATCACAAACCACTCATGCACGACCTCAGCGGGCTTTGCGCTGAAAGTAGTCATGTGTTTCTCTCAAGAAAAAGAGGGTTTGGTCGGTCCTTTTCCACGGTCGGTGCTTCTCTGAAGGAAGCCTCTTAGGTGGCAGTTGAAACCTCGCCGCGGGACCTGGAAATCGCTGCGAAGCCCGCCATTATACAAAGCCGGCCGCACAACATGCAAAGGCGCCAAAACAACGGCCCGGATGGCCGACGGGTCCCGGCCCCTTCGCGCCACAAGGCTCGCATCGGGCGCTGTTGGCGATCCTGTCTGGGCGATGTGCGACCACGGCAGGACAGCCCGCTATGGCGAGAAGGTCTCTCGGCGGCGCGCCTCTTCCGCAGCGCGCTGGCGAAGCTCGACGCACACCGGATGGCGCGTGAAGGCGGACGACTGGCATTCTCGGTGAATGCACATCGGCCGCGTCAGCATCGAGGAGTCCGCGCAGGCCTCCACGGGGCCGCGCGGGCGCGGGGCCTGCCGCGCGGGGGACGGGGGGGGCTCATCCGTGGCCTGCGACGAAGGCGCACCCCCCGCAGCGCCATCGGCAGGCAGGCCGCCAGTGCCGGCGCTGCCCGCAGCGGCGTGTGCTCTCTTCACGGACGACCCAACGCGCCTTTCCTGGCGCCGGGCGTGGGATGCGATGTCGGCTGGCGGAGTGGCGTCGGGCTGAGCCTGTGCCGGCGAGGCAGATGCGTCCTGCTCCGGCGACAAAGGGGCGGCCGCAGGCTCGGGCGTTGCAGCTGGAATGGAAGGCGCGGGCTTGGCCCATTCAGTGACTATGTCGCTGTCGGGCGTGCGGGCCTGCGGCGTCTCGCCGCGCCAGGGCCACCCTGCGGCCAGGAATCCGGCGACCAGAACGCCTGCCAACATGGCCACGGGCGCCCAGCGCCGGACTGAAGCGGTCCCCGGCGGCTCTGCTCCGACGGGAGCAGACGCCGAGACCGTGGCGCCCGGCATCGAATGCACGGCAGCGCCGTCGCCGCTGCCGGCCAGCTCATCGTGCGTCCCCCCAGCAGCGAACGGACCATACGCGGCCTCCGGCGTGGAAACAGCCGACGACGTCGGCGGCTCGTGCGCAGGCGCGAGTGCCGGGTGAGTCGTGTCACGCTCCCTATCGGGCATCCTCACCGTCGCCGTGACCGGCACATCGGGTCGCTCCACGGCCGCGCCTGGGCTGACCGCACCCGGCTCGACCCAGACATCGCCCAGCTCGGCGCGGAAGTCGAAATGCTCCAGACCCGAAGCCGGCTGCTGCAGCTCCAGTAGCCGCACGAGTTCGTCCGCCGATTGAGGCCGGTCGTGCGGTTGCAACTGAAGGGCCTGGGAGATGCCACGCACGAAGGGCTCTGAGTACGCCAGCCCCCACTGCTGTTCGACCGTATGCGCCACACGCTCAAAAGGCACCATGCGGTCGCGGATGGCCCGCAGCGTGGCCGGCATGGGCGTATCGTTGCACAGGCATCCGTGCACCACGGCCGCAAGGGAATAGAGGTCGCTCCAAGCACCCTGCCGCAGGTCGCTGCCGGCCTCGGCGTATTGCTCGATGGGCGCGTAGTTCACCTTGAGCACGGCCGTGTGCTGATGGATGCCATCGCCGCCACCGCCGATGGCATGGCGCGCAGCGCCCAGGTCCAGCAGCACAGGCGGACCCACGTGCTGCAGGAAGATGTTGTCCGGAGAGATGTCTCGGTGCAGCATCTGCGCGCCGTGCAGCACCCGCAGCGCCCCCAGCACCGACCACAACACCTGCCGCAGCCACGCTTCAGGCGGTGGCGTGCGCATGCTGGCGCGAGCCTGCTTGAGCGTCATGCCGGAATAGAGCGGCATCACCATGTAGGCGGTGTGATGGGCCTCCCAGAAACGGAACACCTTGACCAGCGAAGGGTGGTCGAACTGCGCCAGCAGACGTGCCTCGTTCACGAAGGAAGCCAGTCCCGCCTGGTACGACGCCTCGTCGCCAGAGGACCTCACTCGCAATGACTGTCCCTCCATGCGCCCCGCCAGCGCGGTGGGCATGTATTCCTTGATGGCGACGAAGCGCTGCAGCGAATGGTCGTAGGCGCGGTAGACCATGCCGAAGCCGCCCACCCCCAGCAGCGAAAGCACCTCGAACTCCCCCAGCCGCGCGCCAGGGGCCAGAGCATCGACATGGTGGACAGTGCCGGCGGCAGTGTGACTGGGCATGATGGAGCGCGAAACGGTGCGGGTGGAGCAGTAACTGGGAGGCGTGCGGCGGGCGCAGCAGCCCGCGCATCGTAGCGTGCGCGAAAGGCTTCGACACGGATCTCACGCGGGCGCAGTCCGCCGTGCTGGTTACCATTGGCCGATGTTCAGTTATCGCCACGCCTTCCATGCAGGCAACCACGCCGATGTGCTCAAGCACACCGTGCTGATTGCCGCCCTGCAGCATTTGACCCAAAAAGACGCGGCGCTGACCGTGCTCGACACCCATGCGGGGGCTGGGCTCTACCGTCTGGATGGCGACTACGCCAGCACCAGCGGCGAGGCGGCCGACGGCATCCTGCGGCTGCTTGCGTCGCCACAGCCGCTCACGCCCGCCCTGCAGGCCTATGTGGATGTGGTGCGCGCCTTCAACCAGGGCGCCGCCACGCGCACCTACCCCGGCTCGCCCTTCATCACCCAGCACCTGCTGCGCAGCCACGACAAGCTCAAGCTGTTCGAACTGCACCCCACCGACCTGCGCTCGCTGGCCGGCAACGTGGCGCAGCTGGAGGCCGGCCGCCAGGTGGCCGTTTTGCATGAGGATGGCTTCGAGGGCGTCAAGAAATTCCTGCCCCCGCCGGCCCGCCGCGCGCTGCTGCTCTGCGATCCCAGCTATGAAATCAAGAGCGACTACGGCCGCGTGCTGGACATGGTGACCGATTCACTCAAGCGCTTCGCCACGGGCACCTACGCCGTCTGGTACCCCATCATCCCCCGCCCCGAGGCGCACGACCTGCCGCGCCGCCTCAAGACCATGGCCACCAAGGCGGGCAAGCCCTGGCTGCACGCCACGCTGACGGTCAAGAACAGCAAACTGGTGGAAGCCGCCGACGGCGAGAAGCGCCGCCCGGGCCTGCCGGCCAGTGGCATGTTCCTCATCAACCCGCCATTCACGCTCAAAGCCGCACTGAAGGATGCCCTGCCGCAGATGGCCGAGCTGCTGCAGCAGGACAAGCACGCCGCACACAGCCTGGAATCGGGCGGCTGACGCCCCACCCTGCCGGGGCTTACGGCCCGAAGGCTATTGGTCGTCGTCCGCATCCTGCTTGTCGGTGCAGCCGCTCTGATCATCGTCAGCCAGCGCAGTGATGGCCACCTGCTTGGTGCCCAGACCGAGCATGCCCAGGCGCTTGGCGGCAGCCTGGCTCAGATCGATGATGCGCCCGGGGGTGTGCGGCCCCCGGTCGTTGATGCGCACCTGCACCGTCTTGCCCGTGACCAGGCTGCGCACACACACGCGGGTGCCGAACGGCAGCGTGGGATGGGCCGCCGTGAGGGCATACATGTCGAACCGCTCCCCGCTGGCGGTGCGCCGCCGATGGAAGCGCGAGCCGTACCAGGAGGCCATGCCTTGCTGGCCGGACTCCGCCTCGCCATCGGAGGGTTTTCGCAGGCCTTCCGATGATTTCTCTTCGTCCAGCGAATACAGTCCGCCCGGCCCAGGCACGCCGGTGGGAGCGACCGCCGGCACCACGGTGGAAACCGGCGGCAGCTCCGCCGCCCGACGCGCCCGGCCCGTCGCGTCGGAAGCCGGCGCCGGGGCGGCTGAAGAGGGCGATGCCTGGGACGCGGCCGCCCGTGCCGCAGGCTTGGACGGATGCGCCGCGACGGGCGATGCTTCGGACTGCGGCGAATGCGCGGACGGAGCTGCGCAGGCGGCCATCAAGCCAGCGCCGGCAAGCAGGGCCAGCCAGCGCGCAGCACGCCAGGCTGCCGGCACGAAACGCGGATCATGAAATGACGCGTTGCCTGCCGCGCCGCTCATGCGGCGCGTGCCGGCACTCGGCAACGGCGGCGAGCGCCACAGGTCTTGGAGAGGGCAAGGGAAGTCTTCATCGGCGCGATGTTAGCGAATGACGGGAACGACGCAGCCCCAGTGGCCAGCCCATGAAGCACGCTCACAAGCCCAGCCGACGGCACAGCTCCAGCGTGGGGCCGCTCTGGTTCATGGTGTAGAAGTGCAGCGCGGGCGCGCCGCGCGCGCGCAGTTGCGCGCACAGCTCGCTCACCACGTCCAGCCCGAAGGCGCGGATGCTGGCCACGTCGTCGCCGAAAGCCTGCAGGCGCAGCCGGATCCAGCGCGGGATCTCGGCGCCGCAGGCATCGGAAAAGCGCATCAGCTGGCTGGAGCCCATGATGGGCATGATGCCTGGCACCACCGGCACGTCCAGCCCCAGGCGGCGCGTGTCGTCCACGAAACGGAAATACGCGTCGGCATTGAAGAAGTACTGCGTGATGGCCGAATCGGCACCGGCGCGCACCTTGGCGGCGTAAGCCTGCAGGTCCGCCTCGGGCGAGCGCGCCTGCGGGTGCGTTTCCGGGTAGGCCGCCACTTCGATGTGGAAGTCGCGCCCCGTCTCGGCGCGGATGAAGGCCACCAGATCGCTCGCGTAGTGGAATTCGCCGCCCGCGCCGTAGCCGCTGGGCAAGTCGCCGCGCAGCGCCACCAGGCGCTGGACGCCCATGGCCTTGAGCTGGGCGAGCTGGCCGCGCACCGACTCGCGCGTGGCGCCGATGCACGAGAAGTGCGAGGCCGCGCTGAAGCCTTCGGCCAGGATCTCGCGCACCGTGCCGAAAGTGCCTTCCTGCGTGGAGCCGCCAGCGCCATAGGTCACCGAGCAGAACTCCGGCTGACGCGCATAGAGCTGCTGGCGCACGGCGCGCAGTTTCTCGGCGCCCTCGGGCGTCTTGGGCGGGAAGAATTCGAAGCTGACCGGAAAGCGGCCTGATGCGGCTGCGGCCCCGGCTGCGGGAGTGGTCGTCTCGCTCATGCGGCGCTCCGTGCGTGGATGAAGAATTCGCGGTTGCCGTCGCCACCTTCGATGGCGCTGTCCAGCCAGGCGACGACCTGCAGGCCCAGGCCCGTGCAGCAGTCGCGGATGCGCTGCTCCACCAGCGGGTAGAGAGCCGCATCGCGCACGATGCCGCCCTTGCCCACCTGGCCGGGCTGCAGCTCGAACTGCGGCTTGACCAGCATCAGCAGCTCGCCACCGGCCTTGAGCAGCGGCGCCACGGCCGGCAGGATCAGCGTGAGCGAGATGAACGAGACGTCGCCCGTCACCAGGTCGAAGACGGGCGTGACGTCCACCTGCTCGCGTCCGGCGCGGCGGCGGCGCACCGTGGGCAGCGCGCCTTCGGCACGCGCGCGGGCCTTGGCCTGGCGCTCGGCCTTGAAGGCTTCCACCTCGTGCTCCTTGGCGTCGTCGCTGTCGTCGTATTCCTCATCGACGAGGCCGCCGTTGCGCATCCAGCTGTAGGGCGCCTCGGGCTGGGTCTCGTTGTCTTCCAGATCCTGCTCGACGCGTTCGGACAGCGCCTCTTCGCAGGCTTCCTGCAGCGATTCGGCGGTGATCGAGCGGGCATTGATGCCCTCCACGCCCACCACGCGCGGGTCTTCGCGCAGCCGCTCATGCAGCTGGCCGTGGCCCACGTCCACGCCGATCACCTGCGCTGCGCCGCGCTGCAGCAGGCAGTCGGTGAAGCCGCCGGTGCTCTGGCCCACGTCCAGGCAGCGCCAGCCGGCGACGGCCAGGCCGGTGGCCTCCAGCGCACCCTCGAGCTTCAGGCCGCCGCGCGAGATGTAGCGCGCCTCGGACTGGTCGAGCAGCTGCACTTCGGCGATCTCGGGGATGTCGTCGCCGTTCTTGGCGACGGTGTTCCAGGGCAGGCTGGCCGCCAGCCGCCACTGCACGCCCGCCGCGATCAGGCGCTGCGCCTGCGAGCGGGTCGTGGCATGGCCCTTGTCCACCAGGTACACGTCTGCACGCATGCACCCCTCCTTTTTCAAGACTCAGAAATGCTTCAGGCGCCCATTCCTCAAGCGCCTGAAGCTATGAATTCAATAGCACAGCACCACGCCCCTCACAGGGCGGGCGCGGCGCCGTGCCGCATGCGATCCGGGGATCAGTAGCGGTAGGTGTCGGGCTTGTAGGGCCCTTCCTTCTTCACGCCGATGTAGGCGGCCTGGGTGTCGGTCAGCTCGGTGAGCTGGGCGCCGACCTTCTTCAGATGCAGGCGCGCGACCTTCTCGTCCAGCACCTTGGGCAGCACGTACACCTTGCCGGCCTGGTAGGCGTCGGGCTTGGTGAACAGTTCGATCTGCGCGATGGTCTGGTTGGCGAAGGAGCTGGACATCACGAAGCTCGGGTGGCCCGTGGCGCAGCCCAGGTTGACCAGGCGGCCCTTGGCCAGCAGGGTGATGCGCTTGCCGTCCGGGAAGATCACGTGGTCCACCTGGGGCTTCACTTCTTCCCACTGGTACTTCTCGATCGAGGCGACGTCGATCTCGTTGTCGAAGTGGCCGATGTTGCAGACGATGGCCTCGTTCTTCATGGCGACCATGTGCTCGTGGCGGATCACGTCCTTGTTGCCGGTGGTGGTCACGAAGATGTCGGCCTTGTCGGCGGCGTATTCCATGGTCACGACCTTGAAGCCTTCCATGGCGGCCTGCAGGGCGTTGATGGGGTCGATCTCGGTGACCCACACCTGGGCGCGCAGGGCGGCCAGGGCCTGTGCGCAGCCTTTGCCCACGTCGCCGTAGCCGGCCACCACGGCGACCTTGCCGGCGATCATCACGTCGGTGGCGCGCTTGATGCCGTCCACCAGCGATTCACGGCAGCCGTAGAGGTTGTCGAACTTCGATTTGGTCACCGAGTCGTTCACGTTGATCGCGCGGAACAGCAGCGTGCCCTTGGCGGACATCTCGTTCAGGCGGTGCACGCCGGTGGTGGTCTCTTCCGTCACGCCGATGATCTCGGCCGACTTGCGGGTGTACCAGGTCGGGTCCTGGGCGATCTTGGCCTTGATGGCGGCAAAGAGGATGCGCTCTTCCTCGCTGGTGGGGTTGGCCACCACAGACAGGTCCTTCTCGGCGCGCTGGCCCAGGTGCATCAGCAGCGTCGCGTCGCCGCCGTCGTCCAGGATCATGTTGGGGCCTTCGCCGGCCGAGCCCTTGGGGCCGAAGTCGAAGATGCGGTGGGTGTAGTCCCAGTAGTCTTCCAGCGATTCGCCCTTGATGGCGAACACGGGCGTGCCGCCTGCGGCGATGGCGGCGGCGGCGTGGTCCTGCGTCGAGAAGATGTTGCACGAGGCCCAGCGCACGTCGGCACCCAGGGCTTTGAGCGTCTCGATCAGCACGGCCGTCTGGATGGTCATGTGCAGCGAGCCGGTGATGCGCGCGCCCTTCAGGGGCTGAGCCGCCGCGAATTCCTCACGGATGGCCATCAGGCCGGGCATCTCGGTTTCGGCGATCTTGATTTCCTTGCGGCCCCAGTCGGCCAGGGAAATATCGGCAATGGCCAGGTCGGCCGGGGTCTTGAGAACTGCGCTCATGGGTTTCTCCAACAAAGGACGTTTGTGAAAAACCACGCTCTTTGGGAAAGGCACTCACCGCACCGGAAATAGCGTGGGTGAGCGTCGTTGCTTGTCTGATCCGAGCCTCACGCCCCGCTGTGCTGGGGGCGCTGCAACGCTCCTCGGAATGGCCGCGATTGTACAAAAACCCTGCGTCCTGCATGGCCGCGGCGGGATGCCACCGCGTCGGTGGCCTGAGTCAGGTCGAGTCAGGTGGCCGCGCCAGCCGCCCGGGCCGTGGCATGCAGGCGCAGAGCCAGCCCCAGCGCCCCGGCCAGCAAGACCAGACAGAAGGCCGCCACGGCCAGCCACTGCCCGAACTCCCAGACTCCGCCGGCAGCCACACCCAGCACACTCGCGCCCAGGTAATAGATGAGCAGGTACAGCGACGAAGCATGCCCCTTGGAATGCCGGGCCACCACCCCCACCCAGCCGCTGCAGACCGCATGCGAGCCGAAGAACCCCAGCGTGAGCACGCAGATGCCGGCGATCACCCATACCAGGTGGTTGGACAGCGTCATCGCCACGCCCGCCGCCATCATGAGCACACCCGTCAACAGCACCGGGCCACGGCCCAGGCGGTCTGCCAGCCCGCCCGCCACCGGCGACACCCCCATGCCCAGCAGGTAGGCGGTGAAGACCAGGCCGATCTCGCTCTGCCCCAGCCCGAAGCCGGGGCCCGACAGCCGAAAGCCGATGGTGTTGAACACCGCCACCAGCGCGCCGACCAGCAGGCAGCCAGCCGCGAACAGCAGCGGCAGCGACGGATCGCGCAGATGGTCTCGCCAGATGCGCACATGCCGGGCCGCGCCCAACCCCTCCGTGCGCACGAAACGGCGGGACGGCGGCAGCAGCAGCATGAAGCCCACGGCCACCACCAGCCCGAGCACGCTGATGGCTGCCAGGGCCGTGCGCCAGCCGTAGGCATCGGTCAGCAGCCCCATGATCACACGCCCCGACATGCCACCGAAGGCCGTGCCCCCGACGTACAGGCCCATCGCGAAGCCCAGGCCGCGCGCATCGATCTCCTCTGCCAGATAGGCCATGGCCACCGCAGGCACACCGCCCAGCACCACGCCTTCGACAGCCCGGGCCAACAGCAGCAGAGGCCACTGCGGCGCCAGCGCCGCCGCAAGATTGCAGGCCGCGGCCAACGCCATCGAGGCGAACATGAGCCATCGCCGCCCGACGGACTGCGACAGCGCGCCGGCGAACAGGATGGACACGGCCAGCAGCCCCGTGGTGAGCGACAGCGCCAGGGCGCTCTGCCCGGCCCCGACGCCGAAATGCCGGGCGAATTCCGGCAGCAGCGGCTGCACGCTGTAGAGCAGCGAAAAGGTGGCGAAACCTGCCAGGAACAGCGCCAAGCTGATGCGCCGGTAGGCCGGCGTGCCGACGAGCACCCCGTCCGGCAGGGCCGCATCGGCGGCCGTTGTGGTCGTTGCCATCGCGTCTCCCATCCCCCCGATGTGTGTGGTGCCGTGATTGTCCGTGCCGGGCAACGCGGCTGTCTAATGCATCGCTCGGGCGGCGCGGGCGAACCCGATAGGCGCAGCGCTGCGAACCCCGGCCCGCTAAAATCGCGGGTTCCGCCCCCAGGGCGCCGGCCCGCACGCCCGCGCCTCGGGGTGCTTTCGAAGCACCTCCCGAGCACACCCTTGTCCTACGCCCCCGAAACCCGGCGCCGCCGCACCTTCGCCATCATCTCCCACCCCGACGCGGGCAAGACCACGCTGACGGAAAAGCTGCTGCTGTTCTCGGGCGCGATCCAGATCGCGGGCGCCGTGAAGGGCCGCAAGGCCAGCCGCCACGCCACCAGCGACTGGATGGAGATCGAAAAGCAGCGCGGCATCTCGGTGGCCTCTTCGGTCATGCAGATGCTCTACCGCGACCACGTCATCAACCTGCTGGATACGCCGGGCCACAAGGACTTCTCCGAAGACACCTACCGCGTGCTCACGGCCGTCGATTCGGCCCTGATGGTGATCGACGCCGCCAACGGGGTGGAGGCGCAGACGCGCCGCCTGATCGAGGTCTGCCGCCAGCGCGACACGCCCATCATCACCTTCGTCAACAAGATGGACCGGGAGGTGCGCGACCCGCTGGACATCATGGACGAGGTCGAGCGCGAACTGGGCATGCCCTGCTGCCCCATGACCTGGCCCGTGGGCCAGGGCAAGAGCTTCGGCGGCATCATCAACCTGCGCACGCAGGCCATGACCGTGTTCGAAAGCGGCAGCGAACGCCGCCCGCAGGACTTCGAGACCATTCCGCTGTCCGACGAAGCGACGCTGCGGGCACGCTTCGGCGCCGAATTCGACGCCGCGCTGGAAAGCATGGAACTGGCCGTGGGCGCATCGCCCGCCTGGGACCATGACGCCTTCCTGGCCGGCAAGCTCACGCCCGTCTTCTTCGGCTCCGGCGTGAACAACTTCGGGGTGATGGAAGTACTGGACGCACTGGTGGACATGGCGCCCTCGCCCGGCCCGCGCGTGAGCACGCTGCAGGTCAACAAGCAGCCCGTGGTCAAGACCGTGCAGCCCGAGGACGAAGGCTTCGCCGGCGTGGTGTTCAAGGTGCAGGCCAACATGGACGCCAACCACCGCGACCGCATCGCCTTCGTGCGCGTGGCCAGCGGCAAGTACCAGCCGGGCATGAAGCTCAAGGTGCAGCGCACCGCCAAGGAATTGCGCCCCACCAGCGTGGTGACCTTCATGAGTCAGCGCCGCGAGGCGGTGGAAGAGGCCTACGCGGGCGACATCATCGGCTTCACCACCCACGGTGGCGTGCAGCTGGGCGACACCATCACCGACGGCGCCAGCCTGCAGTTCACCGGCCTGCCCTTCTTCGCGCCCGAGATGTTCATGACCGTGGTGCTGAAGAACCCGCTGCGCACCAAGCAGCTGCAGCAGGGCCTGGCCCAGCTGGGCGAGGAAGGTGCCATCCAGGTCTTCAAGCCCGACGCCGGCGGCAACATGCTGCTGGGCGCCGTCGGCCAGCTGCAGTTCGAAGTCGTGCAGCACCGCCTGAAGACCGAATACGACGCCGACGTGCGCCTGGAGAACTGCCAGTACACCGGCGCCCGCTGGATCACGGCCGACAGCGCCGCCGACCTGCGCGCCTTCACCGACGCCTACCCGCTGCGCCTGGCCCACGACGCGGCCGACACGCTGGCCTACCTCTGCACCAGCCCCTACGACGTGCGGCTGGCGCAGGAGCGCTTCCCCAAGATCCACTTCCACCCGCTGCGCGAGCACGCCGGGCTCTCGCTGGGCAGCGCGGGCTGACCGCCCGGCCGATGTCTGACACAGCATCCCCCTCGCGCCAGCTGCTGCTGTTCGCCATCGCCGGCGTCGTCGGCCTGTTGGTGGATACGGCCGTGCTCTATGCCCTCGCGCCCTGGCTGGGCTGGTATGCGGCGCGGGTGGTGTCGTTCCTCGCGGCGGCGACCACCACCTGGTGGATCAACCGCCGCCATGCCTTCCGTACGCAGGCGGCCGAGGCCGGCGCCCAGGGCCTGCCCTGGTGGCGCGAATATGCGAAGTACCTCGCCTCGATGACGGTGGGCGGGCTGGTCAACTACGCGGCCTATTCGCTGGTGCTGCAGTGGCTGCACGGGCCGCTCGCGCCCATGCTGGGGGTTGCGGCGGGCAGCGTGGCCGGGCTGGCGTTCAACTTCGCGGCGGCGCGCTATCTGGTGTTCCGCCGCTAGCCCTTTCTGATTGATGGCCCATCCCATGACCGCTGCCGAACACTCCAGCGACACGCTGCGCCCGCTGGCCGAATGGAGCCCGCCGCGGCATCCCGCCGGCGTGCTGACCGACATCGACGACACGCTGACGACCGAAGGCGCCATCACCCCCGATGCACTGGCGGCGCTTGCGGCGCTCAAGGCGGCCGGCCTGGTGGTGATTCCCGTGACGGGCCGGCCAGCCGGCTGGAGCGAGACCTTCGCCGCCACCTGGCCCGTCGATGCGGTGGTGGCCGAGAACGGCGCGCTGGCCTTCGTGCCCGGCGGGCCGGGGGCGCCGCTGGCCAAGCTCCATCAGCAGGACGCGGCGACCCGCGCCGAGAATTTCGCGCGCATGCAGGCGGTGCTGGAGCGCATCGAGCACGAGGTGCCCGGCGCCGTGCGCGCCACCGATTCGCCCGGGCGCGAGTGCGACATCGCCATCGACCACAGCGAATTCACCCACCTGCCGCCCGAGCGCATCGCGCAATGCGCGGCGCTGATGCGCGCGGCCGGCATGAACGCCACGGTCAGCAGCATCCACATCAACGGCTGGTACGGCCGCCACGACAAGCTGGAGGGCGCGCGCTGGATCGTCCGCACCCTGCTGCAGCGCGACCTGGATGCCGAGATCGACCGCTGGGTCTATGTCGGCGACTCGACCAACGACCAGCGGATGTTCCAGCACCTGCCGCACAGCATCGGCGTGGCGAACATCGCGCGCTTCGTGCCGCAGCTGCAATATCGGCCCCGCTACGTCACGCGCAGCGAGCGCGGAGCGGGCTTTGCCGAGGTGACGAAACGGCTGCTGGCTACACGTTGATGCGAAGCCATGCGGCAAACTCGTCAATCCTGCGCTAGAGTGCCGTATGGACCCGATCAACACTCTCAGACAATGGCAGGCATTCGACCGCTCCCGCCCTTCCCTGCCCGGCGAAAACCTTATCGTGGCCGGCCTCGGCCTGGCCCTGATTGCCGTTTCCCTGCGCTCTGAACGGCGCGGCACGGCCGCCGTACAGGCTGCCACCGGCGGCGCCCTGCTGCTGCGCGCCGCACGTGGCTGCACCTATCTGACTCAGCTGCCCGAGCCGCGCCCCGCGCCGGCCTGGGACGCGCACCTGGCAGACGCCCGCGCCCTCGGCCTGGACTGAGGCACCACGGCTCTGCGCCCATCGCATTCGTTACTGCGCCGGATCGCACTGCCCTCCGGCAGGCAAAGGGCACCGGCCCCGATGAGGCCCGGTGCGGTCATGCGTGGCGGCAGCTGCCGTCACGGGGCCTTGGCCAGGCCCAGCTTGGCCACCAGCGCCTTCTCGCGCGCGAAGGTGGTTTCGGCGAACTTCTGATAGGTGGCCGTTCCCATGTAGATCGGCACCATGTCGTAGCGGGCGAGCGCGGCCCGGTAGCTTTCCTGCTCCATCGCCTGCTTGAACGCATCGTGCAGACGCTTCACCACCTCGGGCGGCGTGCCGCGCGGCGCGCCCAGGCCGAAGGGCGAGTTCTGCACCAGGTCGATGCCCAGCTCCTTGAGCGTGGGCGCGTCCGGGAACTTGGCCAGCCGCTCGGCACCCCAGGTGTTAAGCACGCGCAGCTTACCGGCCTCCACCTGCGGCGCGAAGCCGGTGGAATCGGCCGCAGCCATCAGCTGGCCGCCCAGCGTGGCCTGCATCAGGTCGGCGCTGCCCTTGTAGGGAATATGCAGCAGTTCGATGCCGAGCTGCTGCGCGATCAGCTCCATGGTCAGGTGCGGGCTGGTCAGCGTGCCGGTGGAGCCGTAGCTGAGCTTGCCGGGGTTGGCCTTGGCATAGGCCACGAAATCGGCCCAGTTCTTGAACGGCGAGCTGGCCGGCACGACCACCCCGAAGGCGTAGCCGGTAAGGTTCAGCACGTAGCTGATGTCCTTGACCGGGTCCCAGTTGATCTTGGTGGTGTAGGGCAGGCGAAATACGCCCAGCGGGATCTGCGCGACGGTGTAGCCATCGGGCGCGGAGGTCTGCAGCGCCTGGGCGGGCAGCGTGCCGCCCGCGCCGGGCTTGTTGTCGATGATGACGGGCTGGCCCAGCAGCTTGCCGGCTTCGTCGGCCAGGATGCGCATGGTGATGTCGGTGGGCCCGCCGGCCGGGAAGGCCACCAGCAGCTTGATGGGCTTGGATGGAAAGGCCGGCGCCTGGGCGCGGGCGACGAGTGCGGGGGCGGCCAGGCTGGCGGCGGCGAGTTGCACGAGATGGCGACGCTGCATGGAGAAAAATCCTTGGATGAGTGGATGACAACGGCAGTGCGTACATTGCAGCCGATGCGGGCCGCAGCCCCTACGCCGGAAACCCGCACCGGCTGTCGCGCAAGCGTCATCACATGCAGCCGACCTCTTGAGCCTCATCACAGGAAATCCCGCTCTAGCCCTTCGCATAACGCTATTTTTTAGATAGCAAATAGCGGACATATGCGGCGCTCCGAATCAGTACCAGCGGTCGCAAGGGCACTTTCCTACACCGGGCGCCGCGTGGCGCCGACAGTGGCTGCGGTAGGGGCCGCATACCTTCCGATCCGCGGCACGCCACGCACACTCCAGCCGGCGCCCCGACCCGCCTTTTCCGCATGCCGGCTTCTCCGGCAGCCCCCAACCCAGCGCCTTAACCGCCCGTTTCCCGAAAGGAAGCTCCATGACGCATCAACGTGTTGCGCCCATCGCGATGGGGCTGCTGCTCGTCCTCGTCGGACTGGTAGTCGGCATGGGCGGCGTCTGGCTGATGGCACTGGGTGGCTCGTGGTACTACCTGCCCGCCGGGCTGCTGCTGGTGCTCACGGGCTTGCTGCTGCTACAGGGCAATCCCGCCGCGTTGCCCACCCACGCGGTGCTGCTGAGCCTCACGCTCGCGTGGTCGCTGTGGGAATCCGGTCTGAACGCCGGGGCACTCGCCGCGAGAGGCAATGTGCTCTGGATGCTGGGCCTCGTCATGGCCACGCCCTGGTTCCTGCGCGGCCTGGAGGGGCCTCTGCCCCGCGCTGCCCGACGCGGCCTGGGAGCAGCGCTGTCTGTGTTTGCGGCGGTAGGCCTGGCCGCGCTCTTGCAACCCGCCACGGCAAAGCCTGCCCGATTCGGCCTGAGAACCGCTTTCGCCGACGTCACCCCCCTCACGGCCGAGCCTCACCCTACCGACAGGTCCCAGCCGCTGAGCGCCCGCATACCCGCTGGGATGGCCTGCCCGGGCGCATTGCGGGAGTCTGCGGGGAACGCGCAGAGCCAGGCGGCGGGATCAACACCCGTCCGTGGACCGGGCTGCGCAGTGACACAGGCTGAGGATGGCGGTCACCTCGTCGGGCCATCGCCCTCGCAGCGACTGACCGGTGCCGACATGTCGGGGCTGACCCTGCTTGATCACCTGGCCTGCCGGATCGCCTTCGAACGCATACGCTTCAACGCCCGCTTCGCCCGCTCCATGGCGCCAGGGCAGCGGCTGCTGCAGACGCCTCCGCTCGCCAGCGCGCGCCCGCTCGTCAAGCACGCCCCATCAGCCCTGATGTACACGGCGCAGATCACGTCCACGCGCTCCGCTGCGGAGACGACCGATGCACTGGCCCGTCCGATCGAAGACTCCATTGCTGCGCAGCCTGCGCCAACCCGGCCAGCATCCCTGCAGGTTACCGATGACGGACCGGCGGCGCCGCTCAAGCCCCTCGTGTCGCCCATCGGGCTGCCGTGCCTGGCGCCATCACGGGCGCTGCAAGGCGCAATGGCGTCAGGCGAAACCGTCACCGCTCCAGCACCGCGGCCACGGCTGCGCACCGACCCACCGATGGCGGCGGCACAGGTATCAGACAGCGCTGCCCTGTGATTCAGCACAGCCGCATCGTCCCGAACAGAGCATTCCAGAGGCCCGCAGCGCAATCAGAATCGGGGCCCGCAGCTATTAATTCGATAGCAAAATGTTGGCTACGCGGCGCCGGGTGGCTCCGCCCGCAGCGGCAGCGCATCGCAGCCCTGCCCCGCGGCGATCCACCGGCGCGCTACCGCACGCGCACCTCGCAGCCACCACGCGTTGCGCCAGCCCGTAACGCCGGCCGTATCGGTCAGCAGCCCACAGCGATAGCGCCCACCCTGCTCGTCCCAGCGCAAAGCGCTACAAGGGCCATTGCGGCGCCGCGACACCAGCATGCCCACCGGGCAAGGCTCCGCCAGGCAACACAGTCCGCAGCCGTTGCAAGGCTCGCCCCAGGCCGGCTGGGGTGGCGCATCGCTGTGCCACTGCACCACCTGCCATTCGGCGGGCAGCCCCGGCCCGCGCGTTGCGGCGGCTGGGGGGCTTGCGGGGGGGCGGTGGTCAGGCATGGCTAGGAGGTGATGGGCTCGTGCAATGGGAGAGACGGCGCCCCCATTCTGGCCGCCCAAAAGCAAAGGCGCCCGAAGGCGCCTTTGCTTTTTCCTTGGGAGCACCGGCGCGGCGGCTGTGGCCGCCGCTGGCCCGTGCCCTGCACTTCTGCCGGATCAGTGCTGCAGGATCTTGTTGAGGAAGTCCTTGGTGCGCGGCTGGCGAGCGTCGGGGTTGCCGAAGAATTCTTGCTTCGTGCAGTCCTCCAGGATCTTGCCGCCCACGTCCATGAAGATCACGCGGTGGCCCACCTTGCGGGCAAAGCCCATTTCGTGGGTCACGCACATCATGGTCATGCCTTCGTTGGCCAGCGCGACCATCACGTCCAGCACTTCGCCCACCATTTCGGGGTCCAGCGCCGACGTGGGTTCGTCGAACAGCATCACGATGGGGTCCATCGACAGCGCACGGGCGATGGCTACGCGCTGCTGCTGGCCGCCCGAGAGTTGGCCGGGGAACTTGTCCTTGTGCGCCAGCAGGCCCACGCGGTCGAGCATCTTCAGGCCGCGCTTCTTGGCCTCGTCGGCACTGCGGCCCAGCACCTTGATCTGGGCGATGGTCAGGTTGTCGGTGACCGACAGGTGAGGAAACAGCTCGAAGTGCTGGAACACCATGCCGACCTGGCTGCGGAGCTTGGGCAGATTGGTCTTGGGATCGTGCACGGGCACGCCGTTGACCCAGATCTCGCCCTTTTGCACCGGCTCCAGCGCGTTCACGGTCTTGATCAGCGTGGACTTGCCGGAACCCGAAGGGCCGCAGACCACGACCACTTCACCCTTCTTGATGGTGGTGGAGCAGTCGTTGAGCACCTGGAAGCTGCCATACCACTTGGAAACGTTCTTGAGTTCAATCATTTGCTTTATTCCTCACTCACTGACTCGTCGAGGGAGTCGTTCGTCGTTCATTCGTCGAAGTCGGTGGATCTGTTGGTTCATGCCGCCCGGGCGATCATCGGATGATGGCGATCTTGCGGTGCAGGCGCTTGACGACCCACGACAGCGCAAAGCACATCACGAAATAGACGACGGCGGCCAGCAGGTAGGCCTCGATGGGTCGGCCGTAGTTCTTGCCAGCCGTTTCGAAGCCCTTGAGCATGTCGTAGGCGCCGATGGCATAGACGAGCGAGGTGTCCTGGAACAGGATGATGGTCTGGGTGAGCAGCACCGGCAGCATGTTGCGGAACGCCTGCGGCAGGATCACGAGCTTCATGTTCTGCCCGTAGGTCATGCCCAGCGCCTGGCCTGCGAAGACCTGCCCGCGCGAGATGGACTGGATGCCCGCGCGCATGATCTCGCTGAAATAGGCCGCCTCGAACGCGATGAAGGTGATCACCGCCGACATCTCGGCGCCGATGGGCCGCCCGACGATGAAGGGCACCAGCAGGAAGAACCAGAGGATCACCATCACCAGCGGAATGCTGCGCATGCCGTTGACGTAGATGGTGGCCGGCACGTCCAGCCACTTCTTGCCCGACAGGCGCATCAGCGCCAGCACGGTGCCGAACAGGATGCCGCCCAGCGTGGCCACCACGGTGAGCATGATGCTGAAGTAGAAACCCTTCAGCACGAACTTGCTGATGATGTCCCAGCTGTAGAAGGAAAAATCGAGATTCATCATGTCAGTGGCCTCCACCTGCGCCGCTGGAGACGATGAAGCCCGGCACCCGTGAGCGCTTCTCGATGAAGGCCATGATGCGGTTGATCGCGAATGCGGAGATGACGTAGAGGCCCGTCACCGCCAGGTACACCTCGATGCCGCGCGAGGTTTCTTCCTGCGCCTGCATGGCGAACATGGTCAGCTCGGTCACCGACACGGCGAACGCCACGGACGAGTTCTTGAAGATGTTCATCGTCTCGCTGGTCAGCGGCGGAATGATGATGCGGAACGCCATGGGCAGCAGCACATAGCGGTAGTACTGCAGCGTGGTAAAGCCCATGGCCATGCCGGCGTAGCGCTGGCCGCGCGGAAGCGCCTGGATGCCAGCGCGTACCTGCTCGGCGATACGCGCGGAGGTGAAGAAGCCCAGCGCCAGCACCACGAGGATGAAGCTGGAAAAACCCTTGAGCACCGGGAAGATCGCCGGCAGCACGTGGTACCAGAGGAAGATCTGCACCAGCAGCGGGATGTTGCGGAACAGTTCCACCCACGCATTGCCGAAGCCAACGAGGAACTTGTTGTCCGGCAACGTGCGAATCGTGCCGATGAGGGAGCCGGCGATCAGGGCGATCACCAATGCCAGCAGCGAGACGGACACTGTCCAGCCCCAGGCCGAGAGCATCCACTGCAGGTACGTCGGGTATTCGCCACCCGGGTCCTGCAGGAACACCTGCCAATCCCAATTCGATCCCATGGGAAATCCTTCTTTTCTAATCGTTTGTCGTATCAGGCATCCCGGTGGCCCGCAGGTCGTCCCGCAGCGGCCGGCTTACAAAAAACGCCCACTCATGTGGGCGTTTTCCGGGGAGAGCCGCACCTGGGTGCTTCAGTCCTTCAGCTTGTAGTCTTCCATCGGCTTGTCGTTCGGGTGGGCCCAGGCGTCCTTGGTGGCATCGCTGGCGGGCAGACCGACCTTCACGTTGTTCGGCGGGATGGGCTGCATGAACCACTTGTCGTAGAGCTTGGCGATCTCGCCCGACTTCATCATCGCTTTCAGGCTGTCGTCCACCACCTTCTTGAAGGCGGGGTCGTCCTTGCGGATCATGATGCCGATGGGCTCCACGCTCAGGACTTCGCCGACGATCTTGTAGTCGGCAGGTGCCTTGGACTTGGCGATGTTGGAGGCCAGGATGGAGCCGTCCATGATGAAGGCGTCAGCGCGGCCCGATTCGAGCAGCAGGAAGCTGTCGGAGTGGTCCTTGCCGAACACTTCCTTGAAGGTCAGGCCATCAGCGCGCTTGTTCTTGCGCAGCGTCTGCACGGAGGTCGTGCCGGTCGTCGTGGCGATGGTCTTGCCATTCAGGTCCTTGATGCCGGTGATGCCGGAGTTGGCCTTGGTGGCGATGCGCACTTCTTCCACGTAGGTGGTCACGGCGAAGGCCACGTCCTTCTGGCGAGCCTGGTTGTTGGTCGTGGAGCCGCACTCGATGTCCACGGTGCCGTTCTGCACCAGCGGAATGCGGTTCTGCGAGGTCACGGGCTGGTACTTGGTTTCCAGCTTGGCCAGGCCCAGATGCTTCTGGATATCGGAGATCACGCGGGCGCACACGTCGTAGTGGAAGCCCGTGTACTTGCCGTCGCCCAGCGTAAAGGAGAGGCCGGAGGATTCACGCACGCCTTCGGTGATCGTGCCGGAAGCCTTGATCTTGGCCAGGGTGTCATTGGCCTGTGCGAACGCGCTGCCCGCCGCGAGAGCGGTAATGGCCAGGGCCAACAGATGTTTCTTCATGCATATCTCCTTAACTTGCGATACAAAAAACTGAGACTTTCATTCTAGGCGCCGGACTGCAGCACGCACACCGCATAAACCACCCCCGTCAACAGGGATGCCCGGCGCTCATGCGACCGGCACTCTCCCAGCCTGTTCGGCGAGGCATTCCGGGAGCGCGCAGTGAACGCCCGAAGACGCCGCGCCACCCAGCCCACCCACAATCCAAGCAAGCTCTGCGCCAGATACTGTGATGCCACCCGGGCAGCACCGCGACAAATGCCATGCAGCCCGTACGCCGCAGACTGTAATTGCGCCGCTGGCCCGGTGACCAATGCCAATTGGGCGCCACTTTATGCGAGAAACACATAACTCGGGTTAACCCTTGCATAACCCTGCCCATGCGGGAGGCGCCTTCGTCCCCTGCCTGGCCTGCGGAAAGGCTCAGACCGGAGAGTGCACCGTTTCGGTGCTCTGCTGCAGAAGGTAGCTCCAGAGCGCCTCGGCCGTTCCCTTGGCCCCGTCTTTGGCCGAAGGCTTCTCGCGGTAGGCGCGCACCTCCATCACCATCTGCAGGTCTTCCACGCCCGGCGGCGCGGCGCTGACCAGGCGGCGCGAGCGCAACTCCTTCTTCACGGCGCTGTGCGGTAGGAAGGCCACGCCGTGGCCCTCCAGCGCCATGGCCTTCAGGCCCTCGGCCATGTCGGTTTCATAGACGCGATCGAGATGGATGGCCGTGCCGGACTGCTTGAGGATCAGCTCGGTCACCCGACCCAGGTAAGCGCCAGGCGCATAGCCCAGGTAGGGCAGTGGCTGGCCGGGACGGCCGGGCAGCGCGAACAAGGGCTGGCCATCGGGTCCGGCCTTGGCGTAGGGCGAGAGCACCTCCTGCCCCAGGGTCACCATCTCGTAGCGGTTGGCATCGAGCTGCAGCGGCTGCGAGGGGTGGTGGTAGGCGATGAGCAGATCGCAGCCGCCTTCGACCAGCCGCATCACGGCATCGTGGACGTTGAGCGCGATGAGCCGGCTCTTGAGCGGGCCGAACTTCTCGCGCAGGCTGGACACCCAGGCGGGAAAGAAGGTGAAGGCCAGCGTGTGCGGAACGGCGAACTCCACCATGTCCTGCCCCGCGCTGGTATGGGCGCGCAGCATGGCGCGGGTGTTCTGCAGCGCCTGCAGCATCTCCAGCGCCTGGTCGTAGAGCGTCTTGCCCGCCGGGGTGAGCCGGGTGGGGTAGGAGCTGCGGTCCACCAGATCGGTGCCCGCCCAGGCTTCGAGCGCCTGGATGCGGCGCGAAAAGGCCGGCTGCGTCACATGCCGCAATTGCGCCGAACGGCTGAAACTGCGTGTTTCCGCCAGGCTGACGAAGTCCTCGAGCCACTTGGTTTCCATGGCGCGCATTATGGGCACTGCGGGGGGCCTTCCCAGGTGGTCCGCACCCTGCGGCTCCTTTGCTGCGCTGCGGGAACACCCCACGACGGCGCACGCACCTTTGGTTGCAAAATGGTTCGGGGCGCCACCGCGCCCACGGGCGGTCCCCGCCAAGCCTGTGGCGCACGAAGCCGGCAGGCGCCCCGCTGCCGCCGCACCCGTGCGCGCCCTGGCTGCCTTTCTGCCGATTCCCTCAAGCGCCCCCTTTTTCGCCTTTCTCCCGCTTCCTTCTCGACCCATGTCCGCCCACCCATCGCCCGGCTCCGCGCCGGACGCCACCGCTCGCCCCCCCGGCAACGACGCCAACGAACCGCCCCGGTCCCTCCGCATCGAAGACTGGCTCACCGTGATCGTGATGGCGCTGCTCGCACTCATCACCTTCGCCAATGTGCTGGTGCGCTACTTCACCAACTCTTCTTTCGCGTGGACGGAGGAGATCTCCGTCTTCCTGATGATCGTGCTGGCGCTGGTGGCCGGCTCCGCCGCGGTGGCGCGCGACCGCCACATCCGCATCGAATGGTTCGCCGAGCGCGGCTCGCCCGCGCGGCGCCGGTTCCTCGCACAGTTCGGGGCAGCCCTGGTGGCGGTGCTGTTTGGCGTAATCGCGGTGCTCAGCGTGCGCGTGGTCTATGACGACTTCCGCTTCGAGGAAACCTCGCCCGGCATCGGCGTGCCGCAATGGTGGTATTCGATCTGGCTGCCCATCCTTTCGCTGCTGATCACCTGGCGCGCGATAGGCCTCTACATCCGCCGGGGCCGTCAGCCCGATACGTTCTTCACCGATGCCGACGCGGCGCCGGGCACGCCGGGCGTGCCGCAGGAGCGCCAGCCATGATCGCCACCTTGCTCTTTGTGGCCTTCCTGGCGCTGATGTTCGTGGGAGTGCCCATCGGCGCGGCCCTGGGCCTGGCGGGCGCCGCCGCCATCGCGCTGGCCAACCACGACGCGCAGTGGTTCGGCCTGCTGGCCGTGCCGCAGAACTTCTATGCCGGCCTGGGCAAGTACCCGCTGCTGGCCATTCCCATGTTCGTGCTGGTGGGCTCGATCTTCGATCGCTCGGGCGTGGCGCTGCGCCTGGTCAACTTCGCCGTCGCCATCGTGGGCCGCGGCCCCGGCATGCTGCCGCTGGTGGCGATCGCCGTGGCCATGTTCCTGGGGGGCATCTCGGGCTCGGGGCCGGCCAACGCGGCGGCCGTGGGCGGCGTGATGATCGCAGCCATGAGCCGCGCGGGCTACCCGGGCAGCTTCTCGGCCAGCGTGGTGGGTGCGGCTGCGGCCACCGACATCCTGATTCCGCCCTCGGTCGCCTTCATCATCTATTCGGTGCTGGTGCCGGGCGCCTCGGTGCCGGCCCTGTTCGCGGCCGGCATGGTGCCGGGCGTGCTGGCCGGCGTGGCGCTGATCGTGCCCGCCGTGTGGCTGGCGCGCCGCCACAGGATGGGAGCGCTGGAAGCCTCCATGCCGCGCCCGCCGTTCTGGCAGAGCCTGCGCGAAGCCTCCTGGGGCCTGGCCGCGCCGGTGCTGATCCTGGGCGGCATGCGCGCGGGCTGGTTCACGCCCACCGAGGCCGCCGTGGTGGCCGTCTTCTACGGGCTCTTCGTGGGCATGTGCATCCACCGCACCATCACCTGGCGCGATCTGTTCCCCATCCTGCGCGAAGCGGGCGAGCTTTCGGCCGTGATCCTGCTGGTGGTGTCGCTCGCGGGCATCTTCGCGTTCTCGCTGTCCACGCTGGGCGTGATCGACCCGGTGGCCAACGCCATCGTGCATTCGGGCCTGGGCGAATACGGCGTGCTGGCGCTGCTGATCCTGCTGCTGATCACCGTGGGCATGTTCCTGGACGGCATCTCGATCTTCCTGATCTTCGTGCCGCTGCTGCTGCCCATCATGAACCACTACCGTTGGGACCCGGTATGGTTCGGCGTGATCCTCACGCTCAAGGTGGCGCTGGGCCAATTCACGCCGCCGCTGGCCGTGAACCTGATGGTGTCGTGCCGCATCGCCGGCGTGCGCATGGAATCCACCGTGCGCTGGGTCGGCCCCATGCTGCTGGCCATGGGGCTCGTCATGCTGCTGGTCATCGCCTTCCCGCAGCTCGCTCTGTGGCTGCCTGCCCGGCTGGGCTACTGACGGAATCCCGATTCGTACAACCAGGAGACTGAAACCATGAAACTGCGCACCTTTCTCACCTCTGCCATGGCGGCCGCTGCGGCCCTGGCCTTCAGCGCCACGCCCGCACTGGCCCAGACCAACTACAAGAGCGAATACCGCATGTCGCTGGTGCTGGGCACCGCCTTTCCCTGGGGCAAGGGGGGCGAGATCTGGGCCAACAAGGTCCGCGAACGCACGCAAGGCCGCATCAACATCAAGCTCTATCCGGGCGTGTCGCTGATCCAGGGCGACCAGACGCGCGAATTCAGCGCGCTGCGCCAGGGCGTGATCGACATGGCCATCGGCTCGACGATCAACTGGTCGCCGCAGGTCAAGCAGCTCAACCTGTTCTCACTGCCCTTCTTCTTTCCCGACTACGCTGCCGTCGATGCCGTGACACAGGGCGAGGCCGGCAAGACGATCTTCCAGACGCTGGACAAGGCCGGCGTGGTGCCGCTGGCCTGGGGCGAGAACGGCTACCGCGAGATCTCCAACTCCAAGCGCCCCATCAAGAGCCCGGCGGACCTGAAGGGCATGAAGATCCGCGTGGTCGGCTCGCCGCTGTTCCTGGACACTTTCAGCGCCCTGGGCGCCAACCCGACGCAGATGAGCTGGGCCGACGCCCAGCCCGCCATGGCCAGCGGCGCGGTCGATGGGCAGGAGAACCCGCTGTCGGTCTATATGGCGGCCAAGCTCTACACGGTGGCGCAGAAGTACGTCACGCTGTGGAACTACATGAACGACCCGCTGATCTTCGTGGTCAACAAGGACATCTGGAACAGCTGGACCCCGGCCGACCGGGAGATCGTCAAGCAGGCCGCCATCGACGCGGGCAAGGAGCAGATCGCCATCGCCCGCAAGGGCTTGGTGGAGGCCGACAAGCCCCTGCTCAAGGACATCGCCAGCCACGGCGTGACCGTGACGCAGCTCAGCCCCGAAGAGCGCCAGGCCTTCGTGCAGGCCACGCGGCCGGTGGTGGACAAGTGGAAGGGCACCATCGGCGCCGACCTGATCGGCGCGGCCGAGAAGGCCATTGCCGCACGCAAGAAGCCCTGAACCTCAGCCTGCTTGCGGCGCCCGAGCCCCGCCCCTGCGGGGCTTTTTGCATGGCCGCCTCAGCGCGGCGCGGGCGGGTGCTTGACCGCGTTCATCGCCAGCTTGCGGGCCACGGCGGCTTCCAGATCCACGCCGGTGTGGTCGGCCAGCTGCAGCAGGTAGAGCAGCACGTCGGCCATTTCCTCGCCCACGCGATCGCGCCCCGCGCGCTGCTGCGTGAGCGACCGCGACTCTTCGGGCGTGAGCCACTGGAACAGCTCCAGCAGCTCGGCCGATTCCACCATCAGGGCCATCGCCAGGTTCTTGGGCGTGTGGAAGGGCTGCCAGTCCCGGGCCGCGGCGAATTCGCGCAGCTGGCGCTGCAGGGCGGGTACATCCATCGTCGGTCTTCCATTCGAGCGATCCATCGATCACTATCAATTCAATAGCAAACTACCCAGGCGGTTAGCAAGCTAGCCGGCGATTTCGCCATGGCTTTGCTGCAGCGCCCACATGCTGGCGTAGCGCCCGCCGCGGGCCAGCAGCTCGGCATGCGTGCCGCGCTCCACGATCTGGCCGGCGTCCATGACCAGGATCTCGTGGGCATCGACCACGGTGGAGAGGCGGTGGGCGATGAGTAGCGTGGTCTTGCCTTCGGCCGCGCTTTTCAGCTCGGCCTGGATGGCGCGTTCGTTGGCCGAATCCAGCGCGCTGGTGGCCTCGTCGAAGATCAGGATGGGCGGGTCCTTGAGCAGCGTGCGGGCGATGGCCACGCGCTGCTTCTCGCCGCCCGAGAGCTTGAGCCCGCGCTCGCCCACCGGGGTGGCATAGCCCTGCGGCGTGCCAGCGATGAAGCCGTGGATGCGCGCAGCCTGCGCGGCGGCCTGCACCTCCTCCTGCGTGGCGCCGGGCCGGCCGTAGGCGATGTTGTAGGCGATGGTGTCGTTGAACAGCACCGTGTCCTGCGGCACGATGCCGATGGCGCGGCGCACGCTGTGCTGCGTCACGGCGCGCAGGTCCTGCCCGCCGATGGTGATGGCGCCGGCCTGGATGTCGTAGAAGCGGTAGAGCAGCCGCGCCAGGGTCGATTTGCCCGAGCCCGAGGGGCCCACCACCGCCACCGTGCGGCCGGCAGGGATCTCGAAGCTCACGCCGCGCAGGATGGGCCGCGCCGGGTCGTAGGCGAACTGCACGTCAGCGAAGCGCACGGCGGGCGGGCCCGCCAGCTGCAGCGGCGCGGCGCCGGGGGCGTCGGCCACCTCGCGCTCACGGTCCATCAGCGTGAACATCTTGTCCAGATCGGTCAGGCTCTGCTTGATCTCGCGGTAGATCACGCCCAGGAAGTTGAGCGGGATGTAGAGCTGGATCATGAAGGCGTTGACCATGACCAGGTCCCCCACCGTCATGCGCCCGTCGGCCACGCCCTGGGCCGCGCGCCAGAGCATGGCGACCAGCCCGGTGGCGATGATGAGCTGCTGGCCGGTGTTGAGCAGCGACAGCGAGTTCTGGCTTTTCAGCCGCGCGCGGCGCAGGCGCTGCAGGCTCTCGTCGTAGCGCTGCGCCTCGAAGGCTTCGTTGTTGAAGTACTTCACCGTCTCGTAGTTCAGCAGCGAATCGATGGCCTTGGAATGCGCGGCCGAGTCGAATTCGTTGGCCTGCCGGCGGAAATGCGTGCGCCATTCGGTCACGCTCACGGTGAAGGCGATGTAGCAGGCCAGCGCCGCCAGCGTGATCCAGGCGAAGCCCGCATCGAAGCGCACGGCCAGCACGGTGAGCACCATGAACACTTCCACCAGCGTGGCGCCGATGTTGAACAGCGTGAACGAGATCAGCGACTGGATGCTGCTCATGCCGCGCTCGATGTCGCGCGTCATGCCGCCGGTCTGCCGCTCCAGGTGGAAGCGCAGCGAGAGCGCGTGCAGATGCTCGAAGGTCTGCAGCGCGATCGCGCGCGCCGCGCCCTGCGTGGCCTTGGCGAAGACCAGCTCGCGCAGCTCGGTGAACACCGAGGTGGAGAGCCGCAGCAGTCCGTAGGCCACGATCAGCGCCATCGGCACCACCACGACGGCTGCCGGGCTGCCGGGCGGGATCGTCATCGCATCCACCAGGTGCTTGAGCAACAGCGGCACGCCTACGTTGGCGCTCTTGGCGATGAAGACGAAGGCCAGCGCGGCGGCTACGCGCCACTTGTAATCCCAGAGATAGGGCAGCAGCCGGGCGATGGTGCCCCAGTCGGAGCGTGGCGAAGCGGAGGGGGACGCCGGGGCCGAGGCGGCCGGGCGGAGGTGGGCTGCAGATTCGCCGTGGGGGCGCATGAGGGACAATTCCGGTTGTTGTTTTTACCCAGATTGTGCCCATGACCGAATCCCCCAGCCCCGCGCGTGCCGCAGCGCGTGCCCCTGCCCTGCTGACCGCCCTGCCCGCAGACAAGGAACTGGTGCTCAAGGTCATCCCCATGCCCGGCGACTGCAACGCCAATGGCGACATCTTCGGTGGCTGGGTGATGGCGCAGGTGGATCTCGCCGGCTCGGTGCTGCCCGCGCGCTATGTGCAGGGCCGCATGGCCACGGTGGCGGTGAACGAATTCATCTTCAAGCAGCCGGTGCGGGTGGGCGACATCCTCTCGTTCTACGCGAGCGTGCAGCGCATCGGCCGCACGTCGGTGACGGTGGAAGTCGAGGTGTATGCCGAGCGCTTCGCCACCCAGGGCAAGTACCTGAAGGTGACCGAGGCGCGCCTGACCTATGTGGCCATCGACGCCTCCGGCCGGCCCCGGCCGATCCCGCCGCGTGCGGAAGACGACGCGGCGGACGGAACGCTGACCACGGAGTGAATCAGCCCTCGATGGATTGATGGAGTGCAACGGAAACCGGGCTGCAAGAGCGTGCCCGGTGGAAAGCCATCGCGCTGCGGCGCCCGGACGGGCGGGCCGCAGCCGCCGCCGCTCAGGCCGCCGCGAGGGCGGGCGTTTCGTTGCGGGGCGCGTTATAGGCCGCCGTGGTGCTTGCGCTGCTGCTCCGGCTGGCGCTCATGCCCGCCTCGATCTCGCCCGAGAGCTGGCCGCCTTCTTCGATCACCACCTTGCCGTAACGGATCTTGCCCGTGACCTTGCCGGTGCTGTAGATCACCAGCTTCTGGCGCACGGTGAGGGTGCCGTCGAACTCGCCATGGATCTCGGCAATGTCGATCTCGGCCGAGCCGCGGAACGCGCCCTGCTCTGCGATGTGGATCACGCGCGAATCCATCGTGGCCTCGACGGTGCCTTCGACCACCAGCGTGTCGCAATCGGTGATCTCCACGCCCTTGAGCTTGATGTTCGGGCCGACGGTGAGCTTGCTGCCAGCACCTTCGGTGGCGGCTGAGGTCGCCGTCGCGGCGGGCGTGGCCGTCAGGGGCTTGCCGGCAACACTCGCCCCGGCGGCGGGATTCAGGGTGCCCGGGGTGGTAGCGCCCCCCAGCACGGAGTTGGATTGGCGGGGCTGGAATGCGTCGGGTTCACGCTTGCCAAAGAACGGGTTTTGCACGGCCATCAGATCTCCTTGAAAAGAGAGGCCATGCTAGAAGCGCTGCCGTAGGAAATATCCCCGCATCCGGCAAGAACCGTAACGAAACCCCTCGTTCGTTGCATGCGCTTGCAGGGTTTGCAGCGACACACAGCGACCGGACCGGATGGTGGAACGCAGCACATCCCGCCTTCCTCCGAAGCCGACGGCAGGAGGCCTGCTTCAGCAGGCGCTGAAATCAGGGCGCCTTTTTTAACGAAAACCCTTGAGCCGCTGCGCGGCAAGCTACCTGACGGTAGCCCCTGATTTCAGCAGGCGCTGAAATCAGGGCGCCGTTTTTGGCGAAAACCTCTGGGCCGCTGCGCGGCACGCTACCTGACGGTAGCCCCTGATTTCAGCAGGCGCTGAAATCAGGGCGCCGTTTTTCCATGAACGCGGTGAAGGCTTCGCGGGCCGCGGGCTGGGTCAGCATGCGGCCGAAGCTATCGCCCTCGTGGGCGATGCGCTCGAGCACGGCGGCCTGGTCTGCGCCCTTCATGAGGCGCTTGGTCTCGATCAGCGAGCTGAGCGGCTTGCCGGCGAGCTTGCGGGCCTGGGTTTGGGCGACCATGTTGCATTCGGTGGGCGGCACCACACGGTTGACCAGGCCCACTTCCAGCGCGGCCTCGGCCATGAAGGGCTCGCCCAGCAGCAGGGCTTCGGCCGCGCGGTGGTAGCCGAACATGCGCGGCACCAGCAGGCTGGAAGCCGCCTCTGGGCACAGTCCGAGGTTCACGAAGGGCATCGAGAACGCGGCGTTGTCGCCCGCATAGACCAGATCGCAATGGAACAGCATGGTGGTGCCGATGCCCACGGCCGGGCCGCAGACGGCCGCGACCACGGGCTTGGGGAAGGTGGCGATGCCGCGCAGGAAGCGGAACACGGGCGAATCCTGCGCCGAGGGCTTTTGCTCCAGGAAGTCTCCGATGTCGTTGCCCGCGCTGAAGATGGCCACATCGCCCTGCAGCACGACCACGCGCACGGCCGGGTCCTGCGCGGCGGCGTCGAAGGCGTCGGCCAGGGTCGCGTACATGGCGCGGGTGATGGAGTTCTTCTTGTCCAGCCGGTTGAAGGTGATGGTGGTGATGCCGGCTTCGGTGTGGATCAGGATGTCCTGCGAAGTGCCTTCGGCCTGCGGGGATGCGGTGGCGGTGGAATCGGTCATGCGGAGTTCCTTTCTTGCGTGCTGCGGCTGCGTGGGGGGCGCCGCATCATTCCTTGTAATAGACGATCTGGTGGCTGGTCGCCAGCAACGTGCCGCCATGGTTCCACAACTGCGCGGTCTGGTCGAAGAAACCATTGCGGAATTCCTGCGCGCGGGCCTGGCCCAGCACGTGGCCGGCGCCGCTGGCTTTGAGCTGCGCGCTGCCGGCATGGAAATACACCGTGAGCGAAACGGTGCCGGCCGGCACGCGCAGCGCGCGGCGCAGCCAGACGCGCGGGTAGAACACGTCGGCCAGCGCAGTCAGCGCGCAGAAGTCGAGCGGCCGCGCCGGCGCGTCGCGCATCCAGAGCTGCGTGAGCGTGCCCTCGCCCCGGCTGCCGTCCCAGCGCTGCGGTATATTGCCAGCCACGGGGCGCAGATCGTAGCGATCCAGCCAGGCGGTGCCCAGCCCCGGGCCCAGGGGCTCCAGCATCTCCGGCGCGGGGGCCGCTGGCATGGGGGTGTCGCTGTCGCTCCAGGTGTCGCGGCGCGCGGCGGTGACGGCCGTGGCGGTGGTAGCCGTCACGGGCTCGCCGTCGGGCCCGGGTTGGGTGATGGAGAGGGTCCAGTGCTGGGTGGAGCGGTTGGTGCGCACCGGCGTGGCCTGCACGGTGAAAGGGCCCTCGGCGACCGCACCCGCATAGTTCACCGTGAGCGACAGCGGCTCGCCGAGCCGATCAGGGTGCTGCATGACGGCCTGCAGCAGCGTGGCGGCGGTGATGCCGCCGAACGGTCCCACCATGTTCCAGTAAGCCGGCGTGGTGCGGCCGGCGAAGCGGTGAGCACCGGCCGGTTCCAGCGCGATGGCGTCGTCGAAGGGGTGCAGAGCATCGGTCATGGGGGATCAGTGTGCCGTGGTTGAAAGCGGTGCGCCGTCGTGCCCGCGACTTTGCGCTCTGCGAGGGGAGCGGCGTGACTTCGCCAGCAGACGCCGTGGAACGGCCTTCGCCCGGGCGCTGGCGCCGAGCCCCTTCCCGCGCACCAGTGCGGGAGAAGGGGAAGCGGCTTAGCCGCTCAGGGGGTGGACATCAAACCCGCTCGAAGATGCCGGCGGCGCCCTGCCCCATGCCCACGCACATGGTGACCATGCCGTACTTGAGGTTCTTGCGGCGCAGCGCATGCACCACCGTGGCGGCGCGGATGGCGCCCGTGGCGCCCAGCGGGTGGCCCAGAGCGATGGCGCCGCCCATGGGGTTGACCTTGGCCGGGTCCAGGCCCAGCTGGCGGATGACGGCCAGGGACTGCGCGGCGAAGGCCTCGTTCAGCTCGAACCAGTCGATGTCGCCGTGCTGCAGGCCGGCGTAGCGCAACGCGGCCGGGATCGCCTCGATGGGGCCGATGCCCATGATGCTGGGCGGCACGCCCTTGCTGGCGAAACTGACGAAGCGCGCCAACGGCGTGAGGCCGAAGCGCTTGACCGCCGATTCGCTGGCCAGGATGAGCGCGCCCGCGCCGTCGCTGGTCTGCGAGCTGTTGCCGGCCGTGACCGATCCGCGCGCGGCGAACACGGTCTTGAGCTTAGCCAGTCCTTCCAGGCTGGTGTCGGGGCGGGCGCCCTCGTCCAGCGTCACGGTGCGGGTCTTGGCGATGGCCTCGCCGGTGGCGAGGTCGGCCGTGCGGTCGGTCACCTCGATGGGCGTGATCTCGTCGGTGAATTCGCCCGCCTGCTGCGCGGCCAGCGCCTTCTGGTGCGACTGCAGCGCGAAGGCGTCCTGGTCCTCGCGGCTCACCTTCCACTGCTGGGCGACCTTCTCGGCCGTCAGACCCATGCCGTAGGCGATGCCCACGTCGCCGTCCTTGGCGAAGATGCTGGGCGAAAGCGAAGGCGTGTTGCCCATCATGGGCACCATGCTCATGCTTTCGACGCCGGCGGCGATCATCACCTCGGCCTCGCCCACGCGGATGCGGTCGGCCGCCATCTGCACCGCCGACAGGCCCGAGGCGCAGAAGCGGTTGACGGTGATGCCGCCCACGCTGGTGGGCAGGCCGGCCAGCACGGCGCCGATGCGTGCCACGTTCAGGCCCTGTGCGCCTTCGGGGATGGCGCAGCCGCAGATGATGTCCTCGATGGAGGCCGGGTCCAGCCCCGGCACCTGGGCCAGCGCGGCCTTCAGGGTCGTGGCCAGCAGGTCGTCGGGCCGGGTGTTACGGAAATAGCCGCGGTGCGACTTGCCGATGGGCGTGCGCGTGGCGGCGACGATGTAGGCGTCCTGCAGTTGTTTTGCCATGGAGAAGGCTCCTTCAAGCGATCCGTCGATCGGTCAGTCTGTCAGTCAATCTTGTGGGTAGGTTCGGTGGCTCGCTGGCACTCACCTGGCGGGGCGGCTGGAGGGCACCCAGGCCCACGTGAATTCGCACTCCACCGGCTCCACGCCGGCCTCGTCCGTCACGGTGACCTGCACCTGCATCTCGCCCCTGTCGCTCGCCTGCATGGCTGCGCGCTGCGCGTCGCTCAGCACCGCCACGGCGCGCAGGGCGCCGGTGGCGCGCTTGCGGAAGGCCATCTTCATGTCCTTGGCCAGCGGCAGGCAGTCGTCGCGCACGTTCAGCCCCACGGCCATGCCGGTGGCCGTCTCGGCCAGCAGGTTCATGGCCGAGGCATGGATCCCGCCGATGTGGTTGCGCACGCGGGGCTCGTTGCCGAGGCGCACTTCCACGCGGCTGGGCGACATCTCCACGAATTCCACGCGCGCCGTGCGGGTGAACGGCACGGCGCGGCGCAGCACGAGGTTGCGCACCCAGGGGCGCAGCAGCCGGGGGAATTCGTCCACCTGCTGCAGTTGCAGCTGCATGCGGTTGGGGGCGATGTCGGTGGTGGTCGTCATGGCGGCGAGCGGCGGGGCTTCAGTTGCGCACCGGCTTGCCGGTGCTCAGCATGCCCAGGATGCGTTCCTGCGTCTTGGGGTGCTGGATGAGGGCGCAGAAGGCCTTGCGCTCCAGCGCCATCAGGTATTCCTCGCTCACCAGCGTGCCGGCATCCACGTCGCCGCCGCAGACGATCTCGGCGATCAGGGTGGCGATGTGCTGGTCGTGGTCGCTGATGAAGCCGCCGTCGCGCATGTTGACCAGTGAGCCGCGGATGGTGGCGATGCCGCTGCGCCCTGCGACCGGGAACAGGCGCTTGTTCGGCGCGCGCCAGCCGCTGGCGGCCATGGCACGGGCTTCGTTGAGCGCGACGAACAGCACCTCGTCCTTGTGCGGCACGACGATGTCGCTCTCCAGCAGGTAGCCGAGCTTGCGGGATTCCAGCGCGCTCGTGCCCACCTTGGCCATGGCGGCGGCGGTGAAGCCTTCGGTCAGGAAGGGCAGCAGGTCCTTGCCGGTGGAAGCGGCGGCATTCTCGGCCGCGCGGCGGGCGATGTAGGTCAGGCCGCCCGCGCCGGGCACCAGGCCCACGCCCACTTCGACCAGGCCGATGTAGCTTTCCATGTGGGCCACGCGGCGCGCCGAATACACGGCCAGCTCGCAGCCGCCGCCCAGCGCCATGCCGTGGATGGCCGAGATGACCGGCACCTGGGCATAGCGCAGGCGCAGCATCAGGTTCTGCAGCTCCTGCTCCACGCTTTCGATGGCGGAGATGCCGGCCACGACGAAGGCGGGCATGGTGGCCTGCAGGTCAGCGCCCACGCTGAAGGGGGCGTCGCCGGACCAGATCACCAGGCCGTCGTATTCGCGCTCGGCGGTGTCGATGGCTTCGATCAGGCCCTCCATCACGTCGGGGCTGATCGCGTGCATCTTGCTTTGGATGCTGGCGATGAGCACCTTGCCGTCCAGCGTCCAGGTGCGCAGCGCATCGGATTCGGCCACCGTGGTGCCGGCCGTGCGCCAGTCGGGCAGACTGGTTTCGCCCAGCAGGCGTTCGGGGAAGTGCTGGCGCTCATAGACGGGCAGCTGGCGGCGCGGCACGAACGTCGATTTCGACGCGCTCCACGAGCCTTCGGCCGTGTGCACGCCGCCGGCATCGGCCACCGGGCCCTTGAAGACCCACTCGGGCAGCGGCGCCTTCGACAGCGCCTTGCCTGCGTCGATGTCCTCCTGGATCATCTTCGCCACGTCGAGCCAGCCGGCCTCTTGCCAGAGCTCGAAGGGGCCCTGCTTCATGCCGAAGCCCCAGCGCATGGCCTGGTCCACGTCGCGCGCGTTGTCGGCGATGGTGGCCAGGTGCACGGCAGCGTAGTGAAAGCTGTTGCGCAGGATGGCCCAGAGGAAGCGGCCCTGCGCGCCCTCGGCATTGCGCAGCAGTTTGAGGCGCTCGGCGGCGGGCTTCTTGAGCATGCGGCCATAGACCTCGTCGGCCTTCTGGCCGCCCGGCACGTAGTCGCCTTCGGCCAGGTCGAAGCGCAGGATGTCGCGGCCCACCTTCTTGTAGAAGCCGGCCTTGGTCTTCTGGCCCAGGTGCTTCATCTCGATCAGCTTGTTCAGCACTTCGGGCGTGCCGAAGCTGCCGTAGAACGGATCGGTCTCTTCCGTCAGGTTGTCCTGCAGCGTCTTGATGACGTGGGCCATGGTGTCCAGGCCCACCACGTCGGCGGTGCGGAAGGTGCCGCTGGAGGCGCGGCCCAACTTCTTGCCGGTGAGGTCGTCCACCACGTCGTAGGTGAGGCCGAAGTTCTCCACCTCCTTCATCGTCGCCAGCATGCCGGCGATGCCGACGCGGTTGGCGATGAAGTTGGGCGTGTCGTGCGCGCGCACCACGCCCTTGCCCAGGCCGCTGGTCACGAAGGCTTCAAGCTGGTCCAACACGGCGGGCTGGGTGGTGGGCGTGTCGATCAGCTCCACCAGCGTCATGTAGCGCGGCGGGTTGAAGAAGTGGATGCCGCAAAAGCGCGGCTTGATGGCGTCTGGCAGCGCCTCGGAGAGCTTGGTGATCGACAGCCCCGAGGTGTTGGACGCCACGATGGCCTGCGGCGCGACGAAGGGCGCGATCTTCTTGTAGAGATCGAGCTTCCAGTCCATGCGCTCGGCGATGGCCTCGATGATGAGGTCGCATTCGCGCAGCTGATCCAGGTGCTCTTCGTAGTTGGCCTGGCCGATCAGCGCGGCATCATCCGCCACGCCCAGCGGCGCGGGCTTGAGCTTCTTCAGCCCCTCGATGGCCTTGGCGACGATGCCGTTCTTCGGGCCTTCCTTGGCCGGCAGGTCGAACAGCACGACCGGCACCTTCACGTTGGCGAGGTGGGCGGCGATCTGCGCGCCCATCACGCCTGCGCCGAGCACGGCGACTTTCTTCACTTGGAATCGGGACATGGTGGTTTCTTGTCGAATGGGTTACTGCACGCGCTGCCAGACTTGCGTGCGCCAGAAGGGCCCCAGATAGCCGCGCACTTCCAGCTTGGCGCCGCCCTCGATGGGCGTGAAGCTGGCGCGGTATTCCTTGCCGCTCTCAGGATCGAGAATCTTGCCGCCCTCCCACACGTCCTTGGCGTCGGCCTTCCTGCCGCCGCGGATGATCTCCAGGCCGGCAATGGGCTGGCCCTTGCGGTCGTCGGTGCATTCCACACAGGTGGCGTCGGGAGCCGTGTCTTTTTTGAGCGACTTCTCGATGCGCCCGGTCAACGCACCGGCGGCTTCGCCGATGCGGATCTGGGCCTTGGCCTCGCCGGTCTTGTCGTCGATGCTGCGCCACGTGCCCACGGGGGTGACCTGGGCCCAGACGGGGGCGGTGATTGCTACACAAAAGATAGCTACTAGCGCTTTATTCATAAGGGCTCCTTGGCAAAAACGTGGATAAACGGCGAGAGACGGCGGCCCGTTCAGGCCAGCGCGGCGTCGGTGTCCATCAGCGGCTTGGCGCCGGCACGCGCGGTGCGCATCAGCGTGGCCGTTTCAGGGAACAGCTTGGCGAAGTAGAAGCGCGCCGTCTGCAGCTTGGCGACGTAGAACGGGTCGGTGTTGCCGGCCGCGATCTCGCGCAGCGCGACCTGGGCCATGCGGGCGAACAGGTAGCCGAACACCAGGTGGCCGGCCACGCGCAGGTAATCGACGGCGGCGGCCCCCACTTCGTCGGGGTTCTGGAAACCCTTGAAGCCGATCTCGGTGGTGAACTTGGTCATCTGGTCGCCCAGGTAGGCCACGGGGTTGATGAACTCGGCCATCTTCTCGTTCACGCCTTCTTCTTCCACCAGCTTGGCGACCAGCTTGCCCAGCTTCTTGAGCGTGGCGCCGTTATTGCCCAGGACCTTGCGGCCCAGCAGGTCCAGCGACTGGATGGTGTTCGTGCCTTCATAGATCATGTTGATGCGGTTGTCCCGCACGAACTGCTCCATGCCCCATTCCTTGATGAAGCCGTGGCCGCCGAACACCTGCATGCAGGCGTTGGTGGAGATGTGGCCGTTGTCGGTGATGAAGGCCTTGACGATGGGCGTCAGCAGCGCGACCAGCTCGTCCGAGTCCTTGCGCACCTTGTCGTCCGGGTGGCTGTGGGCCTTGTCCAGCAGCAGCGTGCAGTAGATCTGCAGCGCGCGGGCGCCTTCGGCATAGGCCTTGGCCGTGAGCAGCATCTTGCGCACGTCGGGGTGGACGATGATCGGATCGGCGTCCTTGTCCTTGGCCTTGGTGCCCGAGAGGCTGCGCATCTGGATGCGGTCCTTGGCGTAGGCCAGCGCGTTCTGGAAGGCCACTTCGGTCAGCCCCAGCGACTGGTTGCCCACACCCAGGCGGGCCGCATTCATCATCACGAACATGGCCTGCAGGCCCTTGTGGGGCTGGCCCACCAAGGTGCCGATGGCGCCGTCGATGGCGATCTGCGCGGTGGCGTTGCCGTGGATGCCCATCTTGTGTTCCAGGCCGGCGCAGAAGATCGGGTTGCGCTCGCCCAGCGAGCCGTCGGCGTTGACGTGGTACTTGGGCACCACGAACAGGCTGATGCCCTTGCTGCCCTTGGGAGCATCGGGCAGGCGGGCCAGCACCAGGTGGACGATGTTCTCGGTGAAATCGTGCTCGCCGGCGCTGATGAAGATCTTGTTGCCGGTGATCTTGTAGGTACCTTCGGGTGCGCCGGCCACGGGCTCTGCCTTGGTGCGCAGCATGCCCAGATCCGTGCCGCAATGGGGTTCGGTCAGGCACATGGTGCCGGTCCACTCGCCGCTTACCAGCTTGGGCAGATAGGTCTTCTTCTGCTCGTCGGTACCGTGCGCCAGCAGCGCTTCGTAGGCGCCGTGGGAGAGGCCGGGATACATGGTCCAGGCCTGGTTGGCGCTGTTGAGCATTTCGTAGAGGCACTGGTTGAGCACGAAGGGCAGGCCCTGGCCGCCGTATTCGGGGTCGCACGAGAGCGCCGCCCAGCCGCCTTCGATGTACTGCGCATAGGCTTCCTTGAAGCCCTTGGGCGTGGTCACCTCATGCGTCTGCTTATCCAGCGTGCAGCCCTCTTCGTCGCCCGAAATATTGAGCGGAAAGGCCACGCCGGCGGCGAACTTGCCAGCCTCTTCCAGCACGGCGTTGATGGTGTCCTCATCGACCTCGGCATGCTTGGGCATCGCCTTGAACTCGTCGGAAACGCGGAAAACCTCGTGCATCACGAATTGCATGTCGCGCAGGGGAGGCGTGTAGCTGGGCATGTGGGCTCCTCAAAAGGCTGGAAGGGAAACGAACGTTGTCGAAGGGACCGATGGGTGGAACACGGAGGGCAACGCGGACGGGCTCAACCGCCGCTGCTGCCGGAATCGGGCACGCCGTAGCGCGCCAGGATGTTGTCGAAGCCGGCATTGGCCCGGTCGATCGAGCCGGGCGTCTGCAGGAAGCGCGCTTCGTAGTGCAGCGCCAGGATGAGGCCGTGGATCTCGAACAGCATCTGATCGGGGCTCACGTCGGCGCGCAGCTGGCCCAACTCCTTGGACTGCTCGATGGCGCGCTTCATCGCGGCGAGCCAGGTCAGCACGGAACTCGCGAGCGCGTCGCGCACCGGGCCCGCTCGGTCGTCGAACTCCACGGCGCCGCTGATGTAGATGCAGCCGGAATCGATTTCGATGGAGGTGCGCTGCATCCAGTGGGCGAACATGGCCCGCAGCCGCGCCACGCCGCGCGGGGCGTTCATCGCGGGGTAGAAGACCTCTTGCTCGAACCGCACGTGGTATTCGCGGATCACGGAGATCTGCAACTCTTCGCGCGAGCCGAAATGGGCGAAGACGCCGGACTTGCTCATGCCCGTGACGTCGGCCAGCGCGCCGATGGACAGGCCTTCGAGCCCGATGTGGGTGGCCAGGCCCAACGCCGCCTCGACGATGACGGCCTTGGTCTGCTGACCCTTTTGGAGGGCACGGCCTTCCCGCGCCGCGGCGCGGACGGGTTTGTGGGGAGCGGACGTGTCAGTCATGGAAAATAAAACGAACGATCGTGCTATTTTGCATGAAAAATGCGCATCAGCGATAGCCCCTAGGGGCCGATGGGGGGATGCGCGGGAAAACCCCTAGCCGCCGCCTCAGCGAGCGGGGGCGGCGTGGACAGGCCCGAGCCAAAGCTGCAGCGTAGCCTCCAGTTGCTCTACAGGTGAACGGCGGAAATCCGTGCGCGCATAGCGCTGCAGCCGCCCGCGCAGCAGGTCGCAGAGCGCGGCAGCGCGCACCTGGGCATCCGCCGTGGGCGTGGCTGAGCCGGCGGCATCCGCAGCCGGGCGCAGGCATTGCCGCAACGACGATTCGATGCGGTCGAAGAACTGGTTCATGCGCTGCAGAAGGCGGTCGTTTTCCAGCACCAGCGCATCGCCCACCATCACCCGCACCATGCCGGGATTACGCGCGCCGAACTGCAGCACCAGGGCGCAGATGCGGGCCGCGCACTGCGCGCCCTCCTCGCCCGGTGCGGCCTCGCCGCTGGCCGCGCCGCCCGGCACCCGCAGGCCCTGGGTGATCTGCTGCACGCGCCTGAAGATGCTTTCCTCAATGAAGTCGATGAGCCCCTCGAACATCTGGGCCTTGCTGGCGAAGTGGCGGTAGAGGGCCGCCTCGCTCACATCCAGGCGGGCAGCCAGCGCTGCGGTGGTGATGCGCTCCGCGCCAGGCTGCTCCAGCATGCCGGCCAGGGCCTGCAGGATCTGCAGGCGGCGCTCACCCGGCTTGGGGCGGCGGCGAGCCGCCGCAGCGGCCGCCGGGGGCGATGCGGCCTCATCCATGCCTGCGGACGCGGCGGAGTCGGTGGCAGCGCCGCCGAAGGCAGCGGAATCGTTGGGGATATCGGGCATGACCTGCGGGTGTGTGCAAATCATTCTCGCACAGCGTTTTGACAGGGCTTTGCTCCAGCCCAGGCGGCGCGCTCAGGCCGCAAAACGCACGGAAACCAACAGCCCCTGGCCTTGCGCGCCCTGGTCCAGCGCCAGTTCGGCCTGGTGGGCCCGTGCGATTTCATCGGCAATGGGCAGACCCAGCCCCGTGCCCTCTCCGGCGGAGCCGGGCAGGCGGTAGAAGCGCTGCATGACCCGCGTCCGCTCGGCAGCCGGCACGCCAGGACCGTCGTCCTCCACCTGCAGGAAGGCCCGGCCCGCCTCCATGCCGCAGCGCAGGGTAACGACGCCGCCACAGGGCGTGTATTTGATGGCGTTATCCACGAGGTTGGAGAGCAGCTCGCGCAGCAGCCACCCGTGCCCGTTGGTGTAGGCCGGCGCGACTTCCAGCCCGAGATCCAGCCGCTTGGCGGTGGCCGCATCGAGCGAATCCTCCAGCAGGCTTTCGCACAGCGCTTTCAGATCGACGGACTGGGGAGCCAGCGCATCGAGGTTGCGCGCATCCGCCCGCGACAGGGCGAGCAGCTGGTGTGCCAGCTTGGACGTGCGCCGCGTGGCCTGGCGCAATTTTTCGACCTCAGAAGCTCCTAAAATAATAGCATTCTGCCCAACATTTACGGGCGCAGAAGCCGTTTTCTGCACTACGCCAGGCAGCTGAGAACCGGCTGCACCCGCAGTGCCACCGCGAGCCGCCAGCGCCCAGGCCTCGACCTGCGCCTGCAGACCTGCCAGCGGCGTGCGCAGTTGGTGGGCAGCATCGGCCACGAAGCGGCGCTGGCTCTCGGCCTGCGCATTGACCAGCGCGAACAGCCGGTTGAGCGAATCGACCAGCGGGCGCACTTCGGCCGGCGAAGCGGCCTCGTCGATGGGGCTCAGGTCACGCGGCGAGCGGCGCTCGACGGCGTCGGCCAGCTCCACCAGCGGCTTGAACGCGCGCCGTACAGCCCAGTGGATGGCGAGCGCCGCAGCCGCAATCAGCGCCAGGTTGGGCAGCAGCACGCGCAGCAGCATCTGGCGGCCCCACTGCTGGCGCGGGTCGGAGCCGTCGGCCAGCGCCACCACCAGTTCGCCAGCGCCCGTGTGGCTGCGCTGCACAGCCACACGGTAGATCACCCGGTCGTGCTCGACGCTGTGGAACTCCGGCACCAGTGTGGTGGGCACAGCGTTGCCCAACCAGTCGTCGCCCAGCAGCACGCGTCCTTTCAGGTCCAGCACGCTGAAGCCGGAAGCGCCGCCGTTCTGGCGCAGGAACTCCTCCACGGGCGGCGCCAGGAGCAGCATGGGCTCGCCATCCTCCGTGATGGCCGGCGAAAGGATCGAGTCGGCCAGCGCCGGAAGCAGCCGCATCAGCCGCTGGTCGTGGCGGCCAGCCGCTTCGTCGGCAGAGCGGTAATCCAGCCAGGCCCCGACCAGCGCCAGCAGGCACAGCGGCGCCAGCAGCAGCAGCAGCAGACGGTTGCGCAGGTCGGAGGTCACGGGAATTCTGGGAAACGAAGCGCAGGGCGGCGCGGCGCCGTGCCCCGATCAGCCCGGCGGCGACGCAGGCCGCAGTTCGAGCCGGTAGCCGAAGCCGCGAATGGAGCGCAGTGCCACGCCGTGCGGCTCCAGCTTGCCGCGCAGGCGCGAGACGTAGACCTCGACGGCGTTGGGCGTGATTTCCTTGTCCCACCCCGTCAGGGCCTGCAGCAGCTTGTCCTTGCTGGCCGGCTTGGGCGCATGGATCATCAGGTATTCGAGCACCGTCCACTCGCGAGGCCCCAGCTCCAGTGCGTGGACTTTCGGCCCCACACCATGCATGCCAGGCCATGCCGGCGCCGCAGCCCCGCCCGCCATCCCGTCTGCCGCCCCGCGAATGCTGGCCGTGCGGTGGGCGGCATCCAGCTCCAGCGGGCCGAAGCTCAGCACCGATGTGGTGGCGGCCTGCGAGCGGCGCAGCAGCGCCCGCAGCCGGGCCAGCAGCTCGGGCAACTCATAAGGTTTGACCAGGTAGTCGTCGGCCCCCAGATCCAGCCCCTGGACCCGGTCATGCAGCGCATCGCGCGCCGTCAGGATCAGCACCGGCATGGAAGGATGCGCCATCTCGGGCCGGCGCAACCGCCGTGTGAGCTCCAGCCCATCCATGCCCGGCAACCCAATGTCGATCACCGCCGCATCGAACGACTCGGCCAGCAGCACCTCTTCAGCGCGCTCGCCGCTGCCCACCCAGTCCACGGCATAGCCGGCGTCCGTCAGGCCCAGCTTGATGCCGCTGGCCAGCATGACGTCGTCCTCGACCAGCAGGAGGCGCATGTCAGAGGCCTGCCCCGAGGGTCACCGGCACGGCGTCGACCCGGAAAGCGAACGGCACGCCACGCTGCGCGTTCGATCAGTGGCTGCGAATCATCGTGCCGTAAGCCTGCTCGGTCAGGATCTCGAGCAGCATGGCATGCGGCACGCGGCCGTCGATGATGTGTACGGCATTCACGCCCGCCTTCGCCGCATCCAGCGCGCCGGCGATCTTGGGCAGCATGCCGCCAGAGATCGTGCCATCGGCGAAAAGCGCATCGATCTCGCGCGAGGTCAGGTCGGTCAGCAATTCGCCCGCCTTGTTCAGCACACCGGGAATGTTGGTGAGCAGCACCAGCTTCTCGGCCTGCAGCACGGTCGCCAGCTTGCTGGCCACCACGTCGGCGTTGATGTTGTAGCTCTCGTTGTCCTCGCCGAAGCCGATCGGGCTGATGACCGGAATGAAGGCATCGTCCTGCAGTGCCTTGACCACACTCGGGTCGATAGAAACGATGTCGCCCACCTGGCCGATGTCGTGCTCAATGCTCGGATCCTTGTTGTCCACCATGCGCAGCTTCTGGGCACGGATCATCCCGCCGTCGCGGCCCGTCAGGCCCACGGCCTTGCCGCCGGCCTGGTTGATGAGGCCCACGATGTCCTGCTGCACCTCGCCGGCCAGCACCCATTCGACGACTTCCATGGTCTCGGCATCGGTCACGCGCATGCCCTGGATGAACTCGCCCTTCTTGCCCAGACGGTTCAGCGCCGTCTCGATCTGCGGCCCGCCACCGTGCACCACCACCGGATTCATACCCACCAGCTTGAGCAGCACCACGTCCTCGGCAAAGTCCGCCTGCAGCGCCGGATCGGTCATGGCGTTGCCGCCGTACTTGATCACCATGGTCTTGCCATGGAACTTGCGGATGTAGGGCAGCGCCTGGGCCAGGATTTCGGCCTTGGTGCGCGGCGCGATGGAAGACAAGTCGAGTTCCGTGGAGTTGGACATGGCGTTGAACGTTCCTGAGACAAAACTGGCGCGATTGTAGGTGCGCAGCCGTTACATCCTGAGCCAGCGCGGCACCTTGAAGCGGATGATCATCAGATACGCTCCCACATAGGCCGCAGCGAACACGAGGCAGCAGATCACCAGCACCGTGGTGTTGCGCCAGAACAGCATGGCCGGTACCACCGATGCGGCAGCGAACATCCAGAGATAGGGCGAGGTGCGGTTGTTGCGGGAGAGCAATTCACGCGCCTCGTCATCCTGCAGCGCCACCCGGACGATGCGCCGAAAGATCAGCTGGTGCAGATGCAGCGCATCCGCCATGCCAGGCGACTGGCCGCGCACCAGCTTGCGATAGATGGAAAAGAAGGTTTCCCCAACGGGATAGATCAGCAGCAATACCGGAAACCAGGGCGACACGGCCGGATGGCGCTGCACCAGCATGATGCAGCCCACCGCGATGACGAGCCCCCAGACATAGGCCCCGCCATCTCCGGCGAACACCTTGCCCCGAGGGTAATTCCACAGCAGAAAGCCGGCCGTCGCGCCAGCCAGGCACACCAGAGCGGCGGCCAGTTGCCGATCACCCAACTGCAGCGCGACGTGGACCAGCGCCAGACTGATGATCAGTGCCACCACCCCAGCCAGCCCGTTGTAGCCGTCGATCAGGTTGAAGGCATGCGGCAAGCCCGCAATCGCGATGACGGCAAAGGCCGCGGCAGCCCAGGGGCTGACATGCAGCCAGGCATCCACCGGCCCCAGGCCCAGTCGATTCGTCTGAAGCCCCAGCAAGACGCACAGCAGCATGGCCGACAGCGCCGTCAAACCCAACCGGACTTTGGCCGGCACTTTTTGCGTCACATCCTCGACCAACCCAGCCCCCACCGCCGGTACCATGCACAGCAAACCAGCCAGGGAAGACCAGAACGGCAGATTCACGTTCAAATGCTGCCCCAGGGGCGACGCCGCGAACAGCACCGCACAACCCAGTCCGATGAAGATGCCCAGGCCGCCGATGCGAGGCACATGACCGCTATGGAAGCGCTGCGGCATGTCCTGCCGGTAACGGCGCGCATGGCGACGAGCCACACGCGTGATGAGGAAAGTCGTGAGTGCTGCGCAGAAAAAGCTCAGAACGATAAGGGCGATCATGCAGTCGTGAGTGAAACGCAGTTGCAAGCTGCTCTTTGATAGAAATAAAGCACCGGTCTTTCAACTTGTCCCGAAAGCTTGCCGACGGGCAAGACAGCTACACAAATTAGATCATGACCAACCCACTGCCAGCCTTTAAAAGCGTTACCGTCTCCATCGTGAGTCACGGCCAACAGGCGCTGATCCGTCCATTGCTGGAACAGTTGGACCGCCACAGCCACCAGTGGGTAGCGGTAGTCGTGCTCACCCTCAACATCCCCGAAACAGATCTCCTGACCGAAGCCGAAGAGGCATCGTGGCGCTTTCCGATAAGGCGCCTCGTGAACAGCACACCCCATGGATTCGGGGCCAATCACAACCAGGGATTCCAGCACTGCGGTACGCCCTGGTTCTTGGTACTGAACCCCGACATCCGTTTCGACTGCGATGTGCTGGCACCCTTGCTGGCCCAGGCCGCGCCGGACGCGGGACTACTAACACCTCGCGTACAAGAGCCAGGCAAGCTCGAACCCGAGCAGCACCGCGCGCTCCTCACTCCGCTGGAAATCCTCACGCGCAACCACCAGCGCTACCGACGCCCTCCCCGACCGGCCTGGGTGCCGGGCCTATTCATGCTTTTTCGCAGCGAGGCGTACCGGCATATTGCCGGCTTCGACGAGAAGAGGTTCTTCATGTATGGGGAAGACTTCGACATCTGTGCTCGCCTACGCCTGGCAGGCTGGAAGATCCAGGTGGGCGAAGACCTGCAGATCCGGCATGAAGCGCAGCGGGCTAGCCGCCGCCGCAGCCGGCATCTCTATTGGCATTTGAGCAGCTTAGTGAAAGTGTGGCTGTCGAGCGCTTTCTGGCGCTTGCGCCGGCTAGAGGCCTCCAACAGGAGTGACTAACGCGGCGCGAGCGACGAGTTGCGGACTCCACCCCGAAGACAAACACCAAACGCGAGAGCGAATCCACCGCAATTTGCATATTGCGCCAAACAGTTATGAGCAGTTGCAACTGAAAAAAAATGCGACCTCCCAAAAAGTCGCAGCAATGACGCTAGAGGGATCCCCCAACCGATCTCGTTCAGCGTGTCTTGCCTTGAACAGACTGGCCACCCTGTGCCGAGACAGCCCCAGAAGCACTGCGACTGATCGAGGTGAGCACATAGGAAAGCGTGCGCTCATCGGTCCCTGATTTCTGCTGCTTGGGGTTGCTGGCACAACTGGAGCGCAGCGTGAGATCGACAACCGTATCGACCTGAGCTGCAGGCACGGGAATGTCCAGCTCTATAGGCATGTCGGCGGTGTAGAGACGCGACAACACCTCCTTGTCGTCAACCAGCGCCTTCAGGGTACATCCTTGTGCCGGATGGAACATGCTGGGGCGTATCGAGCCGCGCACGGATATGGTCGAAGCTCGGGCGAGCAGACGTGCCGTGACCTCTGGTCCAGCCCAAGCATACCAATTCATATCTCCACGCTCAGGAGGAAACACTCCAGCGGCTTTGGAAATAGTCTTATCGCTCACATCCAGACGAGAAGGAACACCCACACCGTCATCGATCGCCTTATTCAGACCACGAATGTCATCGAATCGTGGACCCGGATTTCCACTGACATCCCGAAAGTCGCCAGCTTGTGTGTAGTCAGAAAGGTACAGCCCGCCAATGCGCAGTTTTCCACTGCCGGCTTTCACCATGAATTCTGTATCAACCTGAGATACCGGAAAGCGCATAGACAATTTTTCGGCAACTGAGCCGACTCGTATACCCTGGGTTGCCCCTCCGTAGCTGGCAACGAGTTCCCCCGGCCCAACGGCCTCTAGACGCAAGGTCATGACCTTGGCAGTATCCCTGAAATGATCACGCGCGGCAGGGATGAACTGAGCGACCGAAGCTCCAGAAGGCAATTCAGCCATCCGTGTGGGCTTATCGACAATCCGAGCACCATCATTCATTTTCCAACCCAAATTACTCAGGCTAAAAAATCCATTAAAGAGCACGCTCGCTTCATAATCGCGAGCCCCCCAGAGAGCATAACCTGCGGTCTGGCTAACCATCGGCACAGCAACCATCCGCAAAAAATCCGATAGCTCCGAGGGGTTGACCACAGTATTCCTGGATGCGGATGGTGTATTGTCCTGAAAGAGAAATTGTCCTATCACGATGCGATTCTTGGTGTGCTCCGAGATCTTCTTGTTGATATAAGAAAACCGTTCTATCACCTTCTTGGCAGACTCGCGGCTAGACTTATTCTGCGCACCCATAGCAGGAGCCCAGTACGTCATCAGGTAAGGAGACGAGGGCACTTGATAAGTCTGTGCGTGGCTGTACCACTCGACAATCTTGCCCCCCTCATAGATAGGATCATCATCCCCTCGCGCCTCGATGCTGGCACGCGGCAACTTGCGCGCCAATACGGGCATCAGGTGCTGCATGAGCCTGTCATCAAACCACTTGTAGACCATCCGGAAATCCGAACTGCTGCGTGCAGGCACAGGATAGGCGCCAAACTTATTGAATACTGCAGCGTGGCGTGCGCGATACGCTGCATCGGCGTGGCCCTTAGCCCACGCATCAAAACCCATACGACGCGATAGTTCGACAGCCGCCGCTGGCTCCATAGGAGCGGCCATAGAGGCCGTGGCATGCCAGAAATCCTCCCAAGAAATAAATACGCCACTCGCGCAGTCACCAGAGACTTCCGCGATACGGGAGAGGTACTGTTCCCAGGCAGGAATCAGGTCGTCACCTGCGAACAGCAGGTCGAAGCGGGCTGGAGCCGGTAACTCCACTCCAGGATACATGTCATGCTGATAAGACACACGCATATGTACTTGCAGCCCTGCCTGCTTGGCTTGCGAACAGACCTGCTTGAGACGCGCATATGCATTGTCATTGAAGCGAACTGGGCTCAGTCCGGGCTAAAACTCCCCCCAGGGAACCGCCAAAATGATGGCATTGAAACCATCTGACTTGATCTGCGAAAAATACGCAGGAGCCCTACTGACATCGGAATTCCAGTAATTCAAAGGCCAAGCGTTACCGAAGTAGGTGACAGCCTTGATGTACTTGGCGTGCGAAATAGCTGGAACCGCGACACAGCAAGCTAGGACTGCAATGAGTAGCAGCACGCGCCATAAGCGCCTTTGCACTCGTAGTGATTCACGCATACTCCTTTGCTCTTCCTGCATCGCTGGCAAGGCCCATTCCCAAGACTGATGGTTGCAGGAGGCAATCCTAGACATGGATATCCGCCGTAAAGACATTCCTGACGGCAGCCTGGGAAAAACGTGCCAGCACAAAATCCCGCCCATCTACGGAGACCCGGTCCCAATAGTCATCATCAACCATGATTCTCAAGATTGCATCTGCAATTGCCTGTGACTCATCATGCACAGGAACAACAACATCCAGTCCATCAAGGCCCTGGACACCCACTGAAGTAGTCACCATCGGAACCCCTTGGTTCAAGGCTTCGAGCACCTTACCTTTCACCCCAGCGCCGAAACGTAAAGGAACGACGGCAACGCCTGCACGCTTGTAAAGCGCGTCCAGTGCCGCATCACTCAAATAACCAGTCACTCGCACGGAATCACTCGCCAAGGCTTTCACCTCGTCTGTGGGATTCGAGCCTGCAAGGGTGAGGAAAGCCCCAGGCTGGCGATGCTTGACTTTTGGGAATATCTCCTGCACCAACCATTTGGCTGCGTCCACATTGGGCGGATGACCAAAACCTGCAACGAATAGGAGATCCGTCCGCTGACGCAACTCTCGCCCGGGCATGACGTCGGACTCGTTGAAGTAATAAAGAGGGACTGTGCGAGCCACAACACCCGGAACCACAGCCTTTACAGCATCGGTCTCTGAAGCAGATGGGTAATAAACCACATCCACCCGCCGCCAAATAGACTCCTCCAGGGCACGAAAATCTTCGGCCTCGCGCAGAAGCTGCGGCTCCTTGGTTTTTTCATACTCCCCAAGCAAACGGGCGTAATGTAAATCATGCCCATAATAAAGCACCTTGGCAGAGGTATTCTGCCGAACAGCATCCAAGTGGTCTTCCGTGATATGCGGACGGCTCAGCAGAACATAGTCCAGGCTGGATCCATGCTCCTGCATCCATTCCGCAAAGTGCCCAACATAATCCCCACCATAGAAGACCTCTATTCCTGCCTGCTGCAGCAGTGGGGAGTAATATGGATCATGCCATAGGTTAGCAGGCCAAAATTTCACATTCAACCCCATCGCCACAAATTCTTGCAAGAAACACCACGTACTCCGCGAGCCTGCATCACGATCCGGCTGAGGAACATAGTGATCAACGACCAGTATGGTCTTTTTCTTCACAGATCGATCGCGCGCGAGAAATGGGTTGACCGCGTTATCCAAATGATTGCGTTCTAGCTCATCTTTCCAGCGGGCATAGAATTTCTTCTGGTTGGTCACCTGATGCGCCTTGACTCCAGAGGCAGTATCCGTCCCATGCGAAATCCCCTCATAGTGAATCACCACGGAGTCCGGCTGATAAAGAACACTCTTTCCGGAAGCACGCACTCGGAAGGCAAGATCAGTGTCTTCGTAGTAAGCCGGCAAATAATGCTCATCAAACCCACCCAGATGATCCCATAACTGCTTCGGAATTAGCAGAGACGCGCCAGAACAATAGTCAGCTTCCTTAACGTAGTTATATATGCTACGAGTGGGATCATCCAACCGGCCATAATTCCACGCAGAGCCATCACGCCACAGAATACCGCCAGCCTCCTGCAGACGTCCATCCGGATACACCAGCTTTGAACCCACCATTCCACAATCTGGGAATTTCTCGAACAGCGACAACATGCTATCTAACCAACCGGCCGTCACTTCAGTGTCATTATTCAGCAGATAGACGTACCGCCCATGTGCAAGCTGCACCGCAGCATTACAAGAGCGGAGAAAACCCATATTGGCTCCATGATTGACGAAGCGTAAACCGGGGATGGCCTGAAGGCGCTGAATCTCGGCATCACCCGAGGCATCTTCTGCCACCATGACTTCCACCGATGCAACCGGCAAGTTCCGAGCAATCGACTGCAGGCACATGAGAGTGTGATGCAAGTTCCCGTAGGTTGGAATAATGATGCTGATTTGAGGGGCATCCACGACAGGAAAACTCAGCGAAGCCAATACATCAGCGACATCATCAACAGCAATAGGTCCAGTACCCACCGGAACTGCAGGAGAGTGACCGCTCTGGCGCCGCCACACCTCGTAGTGAACCATGCCTTTGAATAAGGGACCAGCCACGCGATAAGCGGTAGTGACCAAGCGATCCTTTATCGACCTAGACAAAGGCAGGGCGCTATAGGCTCGCTTGCCCCAGCGGATAGCATGAGGGGACAACATGGATGCCAGCGTCCCCCACTCGCCGCGCAGCACCCGGCCCGACATCCGCAAAGGCATGGTGAGAGTCCAGGAGTGCGACTTCCTGATGGCATTGATCTGTTGGCTCAAATCAGTATTGGCAAGCCTTAGCCTGTCCAGTTCAGAGCGATCTTGGCTCTGCACAGCCGTCAAGGCACGGACCTGCTGCTCCAGTAAGGCAATTCGTCTGGTACGTTCGAGCTGCTGAGCAGAGTCCAGGTGCGGCTGCACAATGGGCGGCACCGAAACAGTAGCGGCAGCAGCCACCCCGTCAGTCCATCGGGCTTCCAATTCAGCGCACCGTGCGTTCAATTGCAGCGCCCACGCTGTACGCTCGTCGAATTCTGCTTGCAGTTGAACAAGTCGTTCGTCAACTGCTGCGAGGCGCTCGACCTGTTTTGCCAACTCCAAATTACGCCGACTCAGCAGGTCATGCTGGGCACGAAATTGTGCATGCGTAGTTAACAGTGACTGCAACTTAGCATGCATCTCGTCGGCATATTGGACTCGCTCCGCCAGTTCTCCTTGCAACCCTTTCAGCAACGCATCGCGACCCTGCAAATCAGCGCGGAGCGTCTGAATTCGGGGATCAGCGTCGAACTGCTTTTCCTGACAGGCCCTTTGCTCTGCCAGCTGAACTTCCAGCTCCTGGTTTAGCCGCGAATTCTGCTCATCGAGTTGGGCAATACGGGCCTTGAGCGCCAAAATCTCTTCTTGCAGTCGCAGCTCTGAATCGACACGCGCCTGATATTTCTCAAGCTCCAGACGAAGAGAAAGATTGCGCTGCCCTAACTGATCCTGTTGAAGGCGTAACTCTGCGTGGGCCTCTTGCAAACCCTGCAGTTCGACATGCAATATGTCAGCCTGACGGGATCGATCCGCCACTTTTTTTTCCAGCTCTGCATTTTCCCGGAGACGGAGAGCCAATTCATCCTTCAGCTTTGGAGATTCCGAATTTCCGGAAGCGCGCTCTACCTCGGCCACCAGCCGGGCACGTTCCGCATCCAACTGCAGCGCCCACGCAGTCCGGTCTTCGAATTCAGCTCTCAACTGTGCATGTCGCTTGTCGAGGTCACGATGTTCGAGGTCAAGCGTAGAGGCCCAGCGCAAGGACTTCTGGGCCTCAGCATAGAGATCGATGTCTTCATCTACAAAAAACGAAGGATCCGTCTTCGGCAAATGGCCATCGTCCGCCGCACAAACGGCAACAAAATACATGATGCCAGTGGACGGAGGGGTCTGCTTCACAAGATGGTCACCTTTAAGACCAATCGCCTCATAGTAAGCACCTTGCTGCCCCATTGGCGCAACGACAGATCCCGTCAGCAACCGCTGCCCCAAATAAGTGACAGCGGAGAACTGCTCGCGCAGCAGCGCATCGAATTCCTCGAAGTAAAGCTCCTTGACGTGAAACTCATTGACATAGTTTCGATCGTCGGAGTAGACCTTCTTATTGGGGGAGGATATGATCAGCAAGCCGTCAGGTCTCAGTACACGCCGAATATCCGCCAGCATCTCACTTTGCTGCGGCAAATGCTCGACTGTCTCGAAAGAAACGACTACATCCACGCTATGCGCCTGGAGAGGTATAGCTGTTGCACTCCCTTGAAGAAACTGCAAATTACCCTTGGTGGCATACTTTTCGCGAGCATGCAAGACCGCCTCGTGCGCTATGTCAACGCCCATAACCGAATCTGCATGTGCGGCCAGCAAGGCAGAGCCATACCCTTCACCACAGGCTATATCCAGAACCCTCTTACCCTGGCAAAAGCGGGTAACCCAAGCATATCGGTGCATATGCTCATAGCGAATTTCACCACTCTCCGTAGGCACGAAGCGCTCACCCGTAAAATTAATCATCCGCAACCTTCCTGACCGATATCTCCAGCATGGGCAGACCTACCAAGCCATGCTTCATCGTGGTATCCGTGGCACGTACTTCCAAGGCATCGTGCAACCAATGCTGTTGGGTATGGTTGTCTTGCGTTCCTGATGCGATCGCAAGATCCATCGAATAGAGGCCCGATGGAAGAATCGGCATCCGAAAGCGAAAGCAGGCCGTCATCGTTTCACCGACCTCGGCGCTGATCGGCGCATCCATCGTGGTGATAAAGCTGTTGTCACCAAACAGACGCTGCCCCATCCGATCTTTAAAATAAAATCCGAAGATCAGATTGGAGAGTGGCTGAAGCACCTCAGCCTTTACAGAAAGCCGAACGATTTCGCCGCCATGGCTCATGTGCAAAGGGCTGCCATCCTCAGCCAGAAAGCTGGAATCGACGATTCGCGCACCACCAGCGCCGAATTCCGCAGCAGCACGGTCAGGGTCGAACTCAAAAAATTCGAATTTCGTCAGCGCCCCATGCTCAGCCAATTTCGGCAAGCGCGCATCCTTGATGTCATCAGACTCGCTTTTCAACGCAGCAGAAGTACGGCGCCCCGATCGCAGCGCAACGGCAGTTCCTTCGCCCTCTCGGTCAAGGGCGTGCTGCGCTGCAAGATAGGTTTCGACAACCTCTTTCGCCGGACCATCCATGCGTAGTCCACCATGATCCAACCATACGGCTCTTGAACACAACCCGATGACAGCGCTGGTGTCATGACTCACGAAGAGAAGCGTTCCCGTCTTCTGGAACTCGCGTAGGTAACGCATGCATTTCTGCGTAAAGCGCACGTCTCCCACGGATAGCGCTTCGTCAATAATAAGTACATCTGCATCGACATGCGCAGCAATAGCGAATGCAAGCCGCACATACATGCCGCTTGAATATGTTTTTACAGGCTGCTCGATGAAATCCTCAAGCTCAGCGAACTTGACGATACTCTCGAACCTCTTGGCCAACTCATCCTGGCTTATGCCGTAGAGTAGGCCGCTAAGGAAGATGTTCTCCCGCCCAGAGAACTCTGTATTGAAGCCGGCCCCCAATTCGAGCAATGCGGCGATCCGTCCCGAAATGTGGACACTCCCAGTTGTAGGAGAGAGCGTCTGGCATACCAGCTGCAATAGAGTGGACTTACCCGAACCGTTCTGACCAACAATCGCTACGGTTTCACCGCGCCCCACCTGGAAGCTCACGCCATTGAGTGCCCAGAACTCCTGGAAATAATTTTTCCTTGCCAGCCCCAGAATTCTCCGGATAGGTGACATCAATGACTGGCGCAGGCGATCACGGGGCTGCTTATAGATCTCGTAACGCTTACTGAGATCCTGGACTTTGATAATCGCATCAGAGGACATCCGCAAATCCCCCGCGCATTCGCTGAAACCACATAAAACCCAACCAAGCCACCACATAGGCGACGAAACAATAGAGCGCCCAGCCCATCCAATCGACAGGCGAGCCCCAGATCGCCACGTTACGAACCTGCTCCACAATAAAAGTCAGCGGATTCAGATATAAAAACTCCGCAAACCCAACCGGTACAGAATGCAAAGGATAAAAGATGGGGGCCATGAACATCAACAAGGACGAGACGATTCCCATGAGCTGGCCGATATCCCGCAAAAACACACCGAGCGAAGAGATGAACCACACCAGGCCGACCGTCAGCAAAGCGAACGGCATGAGCAAAACAGGCACCCACAACACCGACAGCATGATATGCCCCTGCCATATGAAAATAGCAATCAGCAAGATAACCATGGAAATGGCAGTATGGAAAAGAGCAGCCCCCACCGTGACCCATGCAAATATCTCAAGCGGAAAAACAACCTTCTTGACAAAATTCACATTACTCACAATGAGTGAAGGAGCACGCATGACACATTCTGAAATCAGGCTGTGAAGCATGACCCCAGCAAACATCACGACCGCGAACTCCATGTGATTGACGGCATCCGGACGCCACCGCGACTTGAAGACCACACCAAAAACAAAGGTGTAGATACTCAACATCAACAGCGGATTCAGGAAAGACCAAAAAACACCCAAGAAGGAGCCTCGATAACGTCCGGCAATTTCACGCTTGATCAACTGGCCGATAAGCGTACGATGCTGCAGAAGCGTTACCAAGACAGACAGGGGATTGGTGGCACGATCTTGCATCAGTTAGAAAACCTCTGCGTGAGTGAGACAATTCGCAGACGCATCTTTGGGAGAAACCTTAGGTTCCCCGCCAATATCAGGCCATTCAATCCCAATATCGGCGTCATTCCAGAGAATGCTTCGCTCATGCGCCGGCGCGTAGTAGTCGCTCGCCTTGTATAGAAAATCTGCGCTATCGCTGGTCACCACGAAGCCATGCGCAAAGCCGGCCGGAATCCACAGCTGCCGATGATTGCTCTCGGTCAGTTCCACCCCCACCCACTGCCCGAAGGTCGGCGAGCTCTTGCGGATATCCACCGCCACGTCGAACACGGCGCCGCGCGTCACTCGCACCAGCTTGCCCTGCGGCTGCTGCAGCTGGTAGTGCAGACCGCGCAGCACGCCCTTGGTCGAGCGGGAATGGTTGTCCTGCACGAATTCCACATGTTGGCCCACCGCTTCGTCGAACACACGCTGGTTGAAGCTTTCCATAAAGAAACCGCGCTCGTCGCCGAAGACTTTGGGCTCCAGGATCAGTACGCCGTCCAGTTGGGTCTTCGTCACCTTCATCCGTGGTACTCCTCGCGCAGCAGGCGCATCAGGTATTGGCCATAGCCGTTTTTCTTGAGGGGAGTGGCCAGCTTCTCGACCTGTGCAGCGTCGATGAACCCGGCACGCCAAGCGATCTCTTCGGGGCACGCGATCTTCAGGCCCTGGCGCTGTTCCAGCGTGGCGATGAATTGGCCGGCTTCCAGCAGGCTTTCATGCGTACCGGTATCCAGCCACGCGTAGCCGCGCTTCATGATCTGTACGTTGAGACTGCCCTGATCCAGATAGGCTTGGTTCACGGCCGTGATTTCCAGCTCGCCTCGGGCGCTGGGCTTGACGGCCTTGGCGATGTCCACGACCTGCTGGTCGTAGAAGTACAGGCCGGTGACGGCATAGTTGCTCTTGGGCTGGGTGGGCTTTTCTTCGATGCTCACCGCACGGCCGCCCTGGTCGAAAGCGACCACGCCATAGCGATCGGGGTCGTTCACGTGATAGGCGAAGACGGTGGCGCCGTCGGGCTGCTCACCTGCGGCCATCAGCTGCTGCTGCAGCTCGTGGCCGTAGAAGATGTTGTCGCCCAGCACCAGTGCGCTGGGCGCGCCGTCCAAGAATTGCTCACCGATGATGAAGGCCTGAGCCAGCCCATCAGGGCTGGGCTGCACGGCGTACTGGAGATTCAGGCCCCATTGGCGGCCGTCGCCCAGTAGTTGTTGGAAGCGCGGAGTGTCCTGCGGCGTGCTGATGATGAGGATGTCGCGCATGCCACCCAGCATCAGCGTGCTGAGCGGGTAGTAGATCATGGGCTTGTCATAGACCGGCAGCAGTTGCTTGCTGATCGCGAGAGTGGCAGGGTGCAGGCGTGTGCCAGAGCCGCCAGCAAGGATGATGCCCTTGCGTTGCTTGTTCGTGGAATGCATGTTTTCTTTTCTCTGACGGGGAGTACGGCGACTCCGGCGCGTTGTGACCTACAGGATTTCTCTGAGCATGCGGGCGACGCCGTTCTGCCAGGGGGGCAGGCGCAAGCCGAAGGTGGTCTGCAGCTTGGACGTGTCGAGCCGGGAGTTGTGGGGCCGCTGGGCCGGCGTGGGGAATGCGCTGGTCGGCACGGCCTTGACCGCATCGGGGCCAGCCTTGAGTTCGACACCGGCTTGCTGCGCCAGGGCCAGCACGTATCGGGCGTAGCCGTGCCAGGTGGTTTCTCCTGCCGCGATGGCGTGATAGAGCCCGGCCTTGGAGGGGTCTTGCAGCGTGGCACGGATGGCGTGCGCGGTGATGTCGGCCAAGAGTTCGGCACCCGTAGGCGCGCCGAACTGATCGTCGATCACCGTGAGCTGGTCGCGCTCCTTGGCCAGACGCAGCATGGTCTTGGCGAAGTTGCCACCGCGCGCGGCATAGACCCAGCTGGTGCGCAGGATCAGGTGCCGGCTGCAGTGCTGCGCGACGAGTTGCTCGCCTTCGAGCTTGGTCTGGCCATAGACGCTCAAGGGTCCCGTCGCGTCGGTCTCGCGCCAGGGCGTGCTGCCGCTGCCGTCGAACACGTAGTCGGTGGAGTAATGCACCATGAGAGCGCCGAGTTCTTCGGCTGCCCGCGCGACCTCCCCCGGCGTGGTGGCGTTGAGCTTGCGGGCCAGATCGACTTCGCTCTCGGCCTTATCCACGGCCGTATGCGCCGCGGCATTGACGATGACGTCGGGGCGCACGCGCCGCACGGTGTCGGCGACCTGTTCGGGCTGGCTGAAGTCCGCCGGATAGTCCGTGCTGTCGAAGTCGAGCGCCACCAATTCACCCAGCGGCGCCAGGCTGCGCTGAAGTTCCCAGCCGACCTGGCCACCCTTGCCCAGCAGCAGCAGCTTCATGCTTTCACCGCCTCGTTGCCGTACTGCTTGGCGACCCAGTCGCGGTAGCCGCCGCTTTGCACGTTGGCGACCCATTCCTGGTGGGCCAGATACCACTCCACCGTCTTGCGGATGCCGGTGTCGAAGGTTTCCGCAGGCTTCCAGCCCAGCTCGCGTTCGAGCTTGCGTGCGTCGATGGCGTAGCGGCGGTCGTGGCCGGGACGGTCGGTCACGTAGGTGATCTGTTCCTGGTACGAGCGTCCGTCCGCGCGCGGGCGCAACTCGTCGAGCAGCGCGCAGATGGTCTGCACGATCTCGATGTTGGGCTTCTCGTTCCAGCCGCCCACGTTGTAGGTCTCGCCCAGTCGGCCGGCTTCCAGCACGCGGCGGATGGCGCTGCAGTGGTCCCTCACGTAGAGCCAGTCGCGGATCTGCATGCCATCGCCATAGACTGGCAGGTTCTTGCCGGCCAGCGCGTTGACGATCATCAGCGGGATGAGCTTCTCGGGAAAGTGGAACGGGCCGTAGTTGTTGCTGCAGTTGGTGGTGAGCACCGGCAGGCCATAAGTGTGGTGCCAGGCACGCACGAGGTGGTCGCTGGCGGCCTTGCTGGCCGAGTACGGGCTGTTGGGCTCATAGGCATGGCTTTCCGTAAACGCCGGAGCATCTGCGGACAGGGTGCCATAGACCTCGTCGGTGGACACGTGTAGAAAGCGGAAGGCTTCCTTCTCGCCCGCGGGCAGAGCCTGCCAGTAGTGCCGTGCGGACTCCAGCAGTCGGAAGGTGCCGACGACGTTGGTCTGCACGAAATCCTCAGGCCCGTGGATCGAACGGTCCACATGCGATTCAGCCGCGAAGTTGACGATGGCACGCGGGCGGTGCTCAGCCAAAAGCCGCGCGACCAGTTCGGCATCGCCGATATCGCCCTGGACGAAATGATGGCGTCCATCCGACTGCAGCGAGGCCAGCGTCTGCAGGTTGCCTGCGTAGGTGAGCTTGTCGAGGTTGACGACGGGCTCCTGGGAACCCGCCAGCCAGTCGAGGACGAAATTGGCACCGATGAAGCCTGCACCGCCTGTGACGAGAATCATTGTTTGATATGTGTCTATGTGTTTCTGGAATGCCTTTGGCAGGCGATGGATTATCACATCGGACTGACATGCCTCCGTAACCTGATGCACTCATCAGCGACAGTCAACGCAATCGCCTCTCCCTCGATACTGCAGTGCAGCGTGCCGGAAATACAGCGCTGGTTTACAGTGGTCCGCAACAAGAAACCCGCAGAGACAGGGAAGGCCGCCATGACCAAGAAAATGCCGCGCCGTACGGCCGAACGCATTCTGGAAACCACCCAGGAACTGTTCAATCGGTTTGGCGAACCCAATGTATCGACCACGGCCATTTCCGCGGAAATGCGCATCAGCCCGGGCAATCTCTATTACCACTACCCCTCCAAGGAAGCGTTGATCAATGCGCTTTTCGCCCGCTTTGAAGGAGCCCTTGAGAACTTGCTCGCATCCTGCGACGGCCTTCGCACACTGGGCGACGCCCAGGCCTTTCTGCGTTCTTTGTTGGAACTGGTGTGGCAATACCGCTTTCTCTACCGCGACATGAACGACCTGATGTCGCGCAACAGGCAGTTGGAGCTCCACATCCAATCCCTTCAGGCGCGCAAGGTGCGGGCTGTCATGTACCTGCTGAACGGCATGCGGCGAAACGGCACGCTCCGACTTCAGGAAGCAGACGTTCCCCGCCTGGCCACCAGCCTGGTGATGCTGGCGACCTACTGGTTCAGTTTCGAGTATGTGAATAACCCGCGCCACGCCCTGGAGTCGGAGAGCGAGTGCTCGTCGATCACCCGGGGAGCGGAACAGCTTCTGAGCCTGCTATCGCCCTACCTTACGAAGGAGGAGCACCAGCAACAGGACAAGCCGGCCGATACCCGCAATGCCGCAAACGCCGCAAACGCTGTGACTGCGTGAGCCTAGAAGCAGAGCCCGCTCGGACAGCAGGACGACCCCACCCTGCGTGGACAGACGCTAGACGGGCTGCGCGGCAAAGCGCCGCGATGCGATCTCCAGCAACCCGTCGAAGATCAGGTTCTCGATGAGTTCGAAAGGACGCGTCATGCTCGGCGCCATCTTCCAGCCCGCACCGCCGGTCATCATGCAGGCAGGTGGCTGGCCGCAATGCTGGATCACGTGTTGCACCATCCGCTCAACCGCGCCCGCGATGGCATAAGTGCCGCCACTGGTCAGCGCATCGCTGGTGTTGGTGGGGAAAAGGCGCACCTCGCCCGTCGGCACGTGCAGGCCCGCCGTGCCGGTCTCGAGCGCTCGCAGCATGATGCCGTGGCCAGGCAGGATGAGCCCCCCCAGGAAGCGCCCCTCTGCATCGATCGCCTCCACCGTCACCGCCGTACCCACCATCACGACGATGAGCGGGCGCGCCGGCCCCTGGGCGAGCATGCGGTGACGCGCACCGATCATCGCCACCCAACGGTCGGAACCGAGCCGCGAGGGATGGTCGTAGCCATTGACCAGGCCGGCTTCCTGGGCCGACGAAACCACCCATCGCGCCGGCACGTCCCAGAGCTCCATCTGCTCGACAACGCGGCGTTTGACCGCGTCGCCCGCGACGATGCAGCCCAGCATATGGGTCGGCGCCGGCAGGCCTGCCCAGGCGCCTTCAGCCAAGCGTTCGATGTTGTCCAGGAACTCCGCCCCGTGCGCCCGCACCGAAGCGCCGGGGTGCGGAGCATCGAACAGCGCCCACTTGAGACGGGTGTTGCCCACGTCGATGGCCAGAAAAGTCATATTCGAATTATCACGAGTTTTACCTGAGGGACTGTCTCCAGCGCATATGCCGCCGAAAGGAAGGCGGACATAGCGCCCCACTGTGGAAAATGCCCCTCGGCGCCCCATCCGACAGCGGGGCGTCATTGTTCCCGGCTACATTGCAACGCTTGTCCAACATTTACCGAGGAGCCATCCATGGGACTTTTCAACTTCATCAAGGAAGCCGGCGAGAAACTGTTCGGAGGCAAAGAGGCGCACGCTGACACGGCGGCGGCCCCCACGCAGGACGAACTCAACGCCCGCGCAGGCAAGGCCATCGAGACCTACATCGCCACGCAGAACCTGGGCGCCACCGACGTGAAGGTCACCTTCCAGGGCCCCGAGGGCAAGGTCATCGTGCAAGGCACCGCCCCCACGCAGGCCGTCAAGGAAAAGATCACGCTGTGCTGCGGCAACGTGTCCACCGTGACCAGCGTGGACAATCAAATGACGGTAACCAACCCGGAGCCGGAGGCCCAGTACCACGACGTGGTGCGCGGCGACACGCTCTCGGCCATTGCCAAGAAGTTCTATGGCGACGCCAACAAGTACCCGGTCATCTTCGAGGCCAACAAGCCCATGCTGACGCACCCCGACAAGATCTACCCCGGCCAGAAGCTGCGCATTCCGGCGCTCTGACGCCAACGCGCAGACACGTATCTACGGGCCTTCGGGCCCGTTTTTCATGTCTGCCCGGCGCGAGGATCAGCCCTGGCGCCAGGGCAGGCCGCGAAGGCGCCAGCCGCCACGCCGGTTGCGGTGGCCGTTCTCATCGGCATCGCCCTCGAAGCCTTCGAGGATGTTGTAAGCCTCCACACCCAGCTCCGCAGCGCGACGGGCGGCCGCCACCGAGCGCACGCCGCTGCGGCACAGCAGCACGGCACGGCCGCCGGGCGGCACGGCGGCCTGCAAGGTGTCGTCGAATGTGGGGTTGGGCACCATGCCGGGCCAGTGTTTCCAAGGGATGGCGACGGCGCCCGGCACGTAGCCGACCCAGTCGCGTTCAGCGTCGGTGCGCACGTCGATGAGCACGGCCTGGCCGGCCTGCACCCATTGCCAGGCAAGCTGGGGACTCACGTCGCCGGCATAGCCCTCGGCGGGCGCCGGAAGGTCGGTAGAGGTGGAAGAAGGGTTCGAGGTCATGCGGACATTCTGGCAGAGCACCCGCCCTGTCCAGCACCTATTCCCAGAGCGGGGCCGGCTCTTCGCGCAGCTGGTTGCGCAGGCCGGCGTAGTCGGGCATGACGCTGGCCACCGTGTCCCAGAAGCGTGGGCTGTGGTCCATCACGCGCAGGTGGGAGAGTTCGTGCGCCACCACGTAGTCGATGACGGCGGGCCGGTAGTGCAGCAGCCGCCAGTTCAGCCGGATGGAGCCATCGGACTTGGCGCTGCCCCAGCGCGTGCTGGCGCTGGACAGGCGCAGACTGGTCCAGCGCACGCCCAGTTGCGGCGCGAAGTGTTCCAGCCGGCGCGTGAAATGGCTGCGCGCCTCGCGCATCAGCCAAGCCTGCACGGCGTCGCGGATCTGCGCGGGCGCAGCGCTACGCGAGAGGCCCACATGCAGCGTCCGCTGGCCGCTGGCGGCATCCTGCAGCAGCGCCGCGCCTTTGCCGGAAAAACCGTGCGTCGGGTCCAGCACCACGGTCAGCGGCTCGCCCAGATAGGGCAGCACGGCACCGTCACGCCATGCGATGCGGCCGCTGGCCTGCCGGTCCAGCCGGGCCTGGGCCTCGCCCAGCTTGCGCAGGATCCATCCGGACTTTTCCTGCAGCGCCTGCTCGATGCCCGCAATGGTGACCCAGCCCGGTGCGCGCACCGCCAGCCCCTCAGGGCCCACGGTGAAGCCGATGCTGCGCCGGCGCGCCCGATGCAGCGCATAGCCGACGAGGACATCACCCAGCAGCACCTCGCGCTGCGCGTGCGGGGGACGGAAAAGCGCCGGCGAGAGCAGCGTGCCCAGCGGGGGCGCCGGGGTGGCGGAGGGCGGAGCGGAAGGTACCGGAGCGGCAGGCCGGGGCGCAGAGCCATTCGCTACCTTTTCGATAGCACCCTGCCCTTTGGAATCAAGCGCCGAGGGCCTCTTCGGCACTTCGGCGCGCTTTTCCGGCGCAGCCCGATCGCCCGTAGCCTGGCCACCCCAAAGGTCCAGCGCCAACTGCACCAAACGCTGCATCGCGCCTCAGCTCCGAGCCTGATCCATCGACTCGGCAGCAGGAGCCGTGAGCGGGGATGCCGCATAGGCCTCGGGGTCCAGGCGGCGCATCTCGGCCTCGATCCATTCCTCCACCTCGCGCATCAGCTCGTCGGGGGCGCGGCCGGTGCTGGCGATGGGCCGGCCGATGGACACATCCACCGTGCCGGACCGCTTCACGAAGGCCTTGCGCGGCCACACCTTGGCCGAGGTGACGGCGATGGGCACCACCGGCACGCCGGTCTCGATGGCGAGCCGGGCGCCGCCGCTCTTGTACTGCCCGCGCTGGCCGCGCGGCGCGCGCGTACCTTCCGGAAAGATGATGACCCAGGTGCCCTGGGCCAGCAGCCGCCGGCCCTGGTGCAGCACGCGGGCGAAGGCCTGGGCGCGCTGGCTGCGGTCGATGTGGATCATGTCCAGGCTACCGATGGACCAGCCGAAGAACGGGATGTGCAGCAGCTCCTTCTTGAACACGTAGGCCAGCGGGCGCGGCAGCATGGCCGGCATCAGGAAGGTCTCGTAGGTGGACTGGTGCTTGACCAGCAGCACCACACCCTGGCCGGGGTCGGTGGGCAGGTTCTCCATGCCGCTCACGCGGGTGCGGATGCCGATGCAGACGCGCGCCGCGTCCACGCTGAGCCTCAGCCAGGCGCGCGCAATGCGATAGCGCGCGGGAACACCGCCGCCGACCAGCCGCACCAGCAGGATGGCCAGGGTGTAGGGCACGACAGTGACGGCCATGAAGAGCAGATGGATCAGCGAGCGGAGTAAGGCCATGGCGAGGTTTCCGGGGCAGAAGGTTCTTCAGTTGCTTTCAGCCGTTTAGCGCCCATGTATCAGGCGCATATCGCTATCTTTTCAATAGCAACCGATGCGCTGGCGGCGGCAGGCCGGGCGCACGCGGGTGGGTGCCTCCGGGCAGGCACGGTTCAGACCGCGATCGCCAGGCCGCCCGCATCGGGCGCGGCGCCAGGGCGCGGCACCGCAGGGTCCAGCAGCAATGTATCGACCAGCGCATCCAGGCTGGCATGCAGGCGGGTGCCGGGCGGCCAGCCTTCAGGCAGGGGCTGGTCGGGCAAGAGGTGCTCGGAATGGCCGGTGCACACGGCATGCAACTGCCGTGCGCCGATGGCGGCGGCCGCCTGCAGGTGGGCCGCACAGTTGCCGATGGCCACGACATCCGCGCCTTCCACGCCGTAGCGGTCGCGGATCTGCTCCATCAGGCCCGGCAACGGCTTGCGGCAGGTGCAGGGCTCGCTGTCGGCATGCGGGCAGTAGAACACCGCGTCGATGCGCCCGCCCGCCACCGCCACCAGCCGCTGCATCTTGGCGTGGATGGCGTTGAGCGCCTGCGCGTCGAAAAGGCCCCGGCCCAGGCCGGGCTGGTTGGTGGCGATCACCACATGCCAGCCGGCGCGGTTGAGCCGGGCCACCGCTTCCACGGCGCCCGGCACGGGCACCCAGTCGTCAGGGGTGGCGATGAAGCCGTCGCCCAGCACGTTGAGCGTGCCGTCACGGTCGAGGATGGCGATCTTCAGCATGGTGCGGCGGGGCGTGGGTGGAGGGGTGGTGGTGGCTGGCGCCGGGGCGAATCAGGCCGCCAGGCGCGAGAGGTCGGCCACGCGGTTCATCGCCACGTGCAGGCGCTTGAGCAGGCCCTGGCGATTGAGGCGCAGGTCCAGCGCTTCGGCGTTGACCATCACGTCGTCGAAGAAGGCATCGACCGGCGCGCGCAGCACGGCCAGGGTCTGCAGGCTGGCGGTGTAGTCGCCGGCATCGAACTGCGCGTCGGCCTCGGGCACGAAGCGCTGCAGCGCGGCGAACAGGTCCTGCTCGGCCTTTTCCTGCAGCAGCTCAGGGTTGACGTGCGGGTCCACCTGCCCTTCGGCCTCGGCCTTCTTCAGGATGTTGCCCACCCGCTTGTTGGCCGCGGCCAGGGCCGGGGCCTCGGGCAGCGCGGAGAAGGCGCGCACCGCCGCCAGCTGCTTTTGCACCAGCGACAGCCGCTGCGGACGCAGGGCGATGACGGCATCGACCTCCTGCGCGCTGTAGCCCTGCTCGCGCAGGCTGCCGGCCAGGCGGTCGTAGATGAAGTCGGCCAGGGCGCCGCTGGCGTCCTGGATCTTGTCCCCGAAGGCGGGTACGGCGCCGGCCAGCAGGGGCTGCAGGTCGAGCGGCAGCTCTTTTTCGACCAGCATGCGGATCACGCCCAGCGCATGGCGGCGCAGCGCGAACGGGTCGCGGTCGCCGGTGGGCAGGTTGCCGATGCCGAACATGCCCACCAGCGTCTCCAGCTTGTCGGCCAGGGCCACGATCACACCCACGTTCTCGCGCGGCAGCTCGTCGCCGGCGAAGCGCGGCTTGTAGTGGTCTTCGATGGCGTGGGCCACCTCGTGCGCCAGGCCGTCGTTGGCGGCGTAGTAGCCGCCCATGATGCCCTGCAGCTCGGGGAATTCGCCCACCATGTCGGTGACCAGATCGGTCTTGGCCAGCAGCGCGGCCGTGTCCACACAGGAAAGCAGGTAATCGCGGGCGATCTCGCCGTCGGGCGAATCCAGCTCGGGGTTCTGCGCGCCGATGCCGGCGAAAAGCTGCTCGGCAATGGCGCGGGCGATGGCGCGCACGCGCTCCACCCGCTCGCCCTGCGTGCCCAGCTTGTTGTGATAGACGACCTTGCCCAGCGCTTCGACGCGCGAATGCAGCGTCTTCTTGCGATCCTGGTCGAAGAAGAACTTGGCGTCGGCCAGGCGCGGGCGCACCACGCGCTCGTTGCCGCCGATGACGGCACTGGCATCCTGCGGGCTGATGTTGCTCACCACCAGGAACTGGTTCGTGAGCCGGCCTTCGGCGTCCAGCAGCGGGAAGTACTTCTGGTTGGCCTTCATCGTGAGGATCAGGCATTCCTGCGGCACGTCGAGGAATTCCTTCTCGAATTCGCAGACCAGCACGTTGGGGCGCTCGACCAGGGCCGTCACTTCATCGAGCAGCGCGTCGTCGTCGATGGGGCGTACGCCGCCGCCCACGCGCTCGGCCGCCGCTTGCAGCTGGCGGGCGATCTCGGCGCGGCGCTCGGTGAAGCTGGCGATCACCGCGCCCTCGTCGCGCAGCTGCTGCGCATAGCCGTCGGCGTTCTGGACCACCACCGGTTGCACGGCCGCCTCGAAGCGGTGGCCCTGCGTGGTGTTGCCGGCGGCGAGGCCCAGGGCCTTCACCGACAGCAGCACCTCGGTGCCGTGCAGCGCGACCAGGCCGTGCGCGGGGCGCACGAAGTTCACGCTGCTCCAGCCGTCGGCCAGCTGGTAGCGCATCACCTTGGGGATGGGCAGCTTGGCGATGGCATCGTGCAGCGCCTTCTGCAGGCCGTCGGACAGGGTCGCGCCGCGGGCCGTGCTGTTGTAGAAGAGCACGTCGGCCTTGCCGTCGTTGACGCGGGCGAGCTGCGGCACGGCCGAGGCGTCGGCGCCCAGGGCGGCGAGCTTCTTCAGCAGCGCGGGGGTGGCGGTGCCGTCGGCGGCCAGGCCCACGGACACGGGCATGAGCTTGTGCGAGACGGCCTTGTCATCGGCGGCGGATGCCACTTCGGTGATGTGCGCGGCCAGCCGGCGCGGCGAGGCGTAGGCGGTCAGGCGCGAGCCGGCCGAGGTCAGGCCCTGGGACTTGAGCTGCTCGAACAGCACGCCGGCAAAGGCATCGCCCAGCTTCTGCAGGGCCTTGGGAGGCAGTTCTTCGACGAAGAGTTCGACGAGAAGGTTGGGATGGGTCATGGTGGTCTGTATTCCTGCTGCGTGCCCGTGCCTCAGGCCGCCTTCTTGTTGTTCTGCTGTTGCTCGGCCTTGGCCAGATCGGCCAGCACTTCGGTGGCCCAGTCCTTGGGCGCCATCGGAAAGCCCAGCCGCGCACGGCTGTCCAGATAGCTCTTGGCCACGGCGCGCGCCAGGTTGCGGATGCGGCCGATGAAAGCGGCGCGCTCGGTCACGCTGATGGCGCCGCGCGCGTCCAGCAGGTTGAAGCTGTGCGCGGCCTTCAGCACCTGCTCGTAGGCGGGCAGCGCCAGTTGCTGCTCCATCAGGTGCTGGGCTTGGCGTTCATGCGCATTGAAGGCGGTGAAGAGGAAGTCAGCGTCGGAATGCTCGAAGTTGTAGGTGGACTGCTCCACCTCGTTCTGCTTGTACACGTCGCCGTAGGAGAGGCCATCCGTCCAGGTCAGGTTGTAGACGTTGTCCACGCCCTGCAGGTACATGGCCAGTCGCTCCAGGCCGTAGGTGATCTCGCCGGTGGCGGGCTTGCAGTCGATGCCGCCGACCTGCTGGAAATAGGTGAACTGCGTCACTTCCATGCCGTTGAGCCAGACCTCCCAGCCCAGGCCCCAGGCGCCCAGCGTGGGGTTCTCCCAGTCGTCTTCCACGAAGCGGATATCGTTCTTCTTCAGATCGAAGCCCAGGGCTTCGAGCGAGCCCAGGTACAGCTCGAGGATGTTGGCCGGCGCGGGCTTCAGGACCACCTGGAACTGGTAGTAGTGCTGCAGGCGGTTGGGGTTCTCGCCGTAGCGGCCGTCCTTGGGGCGGCGGCTGGGCTGCACGTAGGCAGCTTTCCAGGGCTCGGGGCCGATGGCGCGCAGGAAGGTGGCGGTGTGCGAGGTGCCGGCACCCACTTCCATGTCGTAGGGCTGCAGCAGTGCGCAGCCCTGTTCAGCCCAGTACGACTGCAGCTTCAGAATGATTTGCTGGAAGGTCAACATGCGTGTGTGTGGCATGGCCGGGCCATGCATGGAAATACGGAGACAAAGAGGCAGCGCGCCGCGGCGCGCGGAACGGGCGATTCTACGAGCCGCACCCCGCGCGACCCGCGGGGCCCGGAACCAGGCCGGGGTAGTTGGCGCACCGCCTCACCGGCTTTCAAACAAAAACAGCTGCCAGCGCGCCTGGAGAGGGCACTGGCAGCTATCTTTTTAGTAGCGCCTGAGACTTCAGCGCACCAGCACGGAATCAAGCCTGCCAGCGACGCAGCACCAGGCTGGCATTGGTGCCGCCGAAGCCGAAGCTGTTGGACAGCACAGTGGTCAGCGCGGCATCGCGCGACTCGCGCACCAGGGGCATGCCCTCGGCCGCCGGGTCCAGATTCTCGATGTGGGCCGAGCCGGCGATGAAGCCTTCCTGCAGCATGTACAGGCAGTAGATAGCCTCCTGCACGCCGGTCGCGCCCTGCGAGTGGCCGGTGAGCGACTTGGTGGACGAGAACGGGGGCACCGCATCGCCGAACACCTCGCGCAGCGCACGCAGCTCGGGCAGGTCGCCCACCGGGGTGGAGGTGCCGTGCGTGTTCACGTAGTCGATGGCACCGCCGCCGGCTTCGGCCACGGCCTGCCGCATGCAGGCGATGGCACCGTCGCCCGAGGGGGCGACCATGTCCTCGCCGTCGGACGAGAGGCCGAAACCCACGATCTCGGCCAGGATGGTGGCTCCGCGCGCCTGGGCATGCTCCAGGCTTTCCAGCACCAGCGCACCGCCGCCGCCCGCGATCACGAAGCCGTCGCGGTCCACGTCGTACGGGCGCGAGGCTTTCTCGGGCGTGTCGTTGTACTTGGCGGACATGGCGCCCATGCCGTCGAACAGCGTGGCCAAGCCCCAGGAGAGTTCCTCGCCGCCACCGGCAAACATCACGTCCTGCAGGCCGAAGGCGATCTGCTGGGCCGCCATGCCCACGCAGTGCGCGGAGGTGCTGCAGGCCGAGGTGATCGAGAAGTTGATGCCCTTGATGGCGAAGGCCGTGGACAGGTTGGCTGACACGGTCGAGCCCATGCAGCGCGTGACCTGGTAGGGCCCGACGCGGCGGATGCCCTTGGAGCGCAGCGTGTCGGCCGCCTCGATCTGGTGGGCTGGCGAGCCGCCGCCCGAGCCCATGATCAGGCCGGTGCGCGGGTTCGAGACCTGTTCGGGCGCCAGACCCGACTGGGCGATGGCGTCCTTCAGCGACAGATAGGCGTAGGCCGCGGCATCGCCCATGAAACGGCGCAGCTTGCGGTCGATGAGCGCGTCCAGGTCGATCTGGGGAATGCCGGCCACCTGGCTGCGCAGGCCGAGTTCCTTGAACTCGGGCATGGCGCGGATGCCGGACTTGCCCTGGCGCAGCGACTGAACCACAGCCTGCTGGTCATTGCCGATGCACGAGACGATGCCCGCACCCGTGATGACGACGCGCTTCTTGCTGGTCATGCCGATGCTCCCGTTGCGAGTGCTCCGTCCTTCCCGTCTTCTTCGCGCTTGAACAGGCCCACGCGGAGGTCGTTGGCCACATAGATTTCCTGGCCATCAGCCAGCAGGCGGGCATCGCCGATGGCCATGACCAGCTTGCGCTTGATGACGCGCTTGATATCGATCTCGTAAGTGACGAGCTTCACATTGGGGCCGACTTCGCCCGTGAACTTGACCTCGCCCGCACCCAGGGCGCGGCCGCGGCCGGGCAGTTGCAGCCAGGTCAGGTAGAAGCCGATGAGCTGCCACATGGCGTCCAGCCCCAGGCATCCAGGCATGACCGGGTCGCCCTGGAAGTGGCAGGCAAAGAACCACAGGTCGGGCTTGACGTCGAGTTCGGCACGAATCTTTCCCAGCCCATGGGCACCGCCGTCGGCATCGATGTGCGTGATGCGATCGAACATCAGCATGGGCGGCAGCGGCAGGCGGCCACTGTCGGGAGTGAACAGCCGGCCTTCACCCGAGGCGATCAGTTGTTCATAGGAAAAGGAATCAGCCATTGTCAGTCGTGCTCCAGATCGGCGCCTTGCCGTCGCGGGGGGGGTGGGTGGGAAAAGGAACGGAAAGAGGAAAACGCAAACTATCAGAAACCGGTGCGCACCGCATTGTGCCGGTGCCACGGCCCATCATTATCCTGTGTCGCGGCCGGCGGATCGTTGGAGAGGGCCAAGGGACTTCGCCAATCCTGCGCCGCCCGCATGACATTTCCTTGCCAGCCCTTGAACGGAAAAAGCTCCCGAAGGAGCTTTGAGCGGGTAGGCCGGGCTCCCGGCACACAGGCCGGGCAGGCCTTCGGATCAGCGATCCGCCGTGATTCCCGGCGATCAATACTGCCAGAAAATGCGCTGCAGTTCCTGGCTGGTCTGCGGGCGGGTCAACGCCACGGCGGCCAGGATGCGGGCCTTCTGCGGGTTCAGGTCATGCGCAACCACCCAGTCGTATTTGTCGTCGGGCTGTTCGGCATTGCGCAGCACGAAGCCGTCGGCCACGCGCGAGGAGCGCACGATCTGCACGCCCTTGCCGCGCGCTTCCTGCAGCGCGGGCACGATGCGATCAGCCACCGAGCCATTGCCCGTGCCGGCGTGGATCAGCGCCTTCACACCGGAACCTGCCACGGTATCGACGAGCGAACGCGGCACGTTGCCGTAGCCATAGACGATGTCCACGGGCGCGAGGGCCGTGATGTCGTCGATGTTGAACTCCGACTGCATCGTGTGGCGCTTGACCGGGGCGCGGAACCAATAGCTCTTGCCTTCCACCACCATGCCCAGCGGGCCCCACTGGCTGCGGAACGCCTGCGTCTTGATATTGATGCCCTTGGTGACATCACGGCCGCTCTGGATCTCGTCGCTCATGGTCACCAGAACGCCCTTGCCGGCCGATTCCTTGCTGGCGGCGACCGTGACCGCATCCAGCAGGTTCAGCGCGCCGTCGGCCGAGAGGGCCGTCCCGGGGCGCATGGAGCCAACCACCACGATGGGCTTGTTGGTATGCACGACCAGATTCAGGAAATAGGCGGTCTCCTCCAGCGTGTCGGTGCCGTGCGTGATGACGATACCGTCCACATCAGACTGCTTGGCCAGGGCCGACACCCGCTTGCCCAGCTGCAGCAGCTGGGCGTTGGTGAAGCTCTCGGAGGCGATCTGGAAGACCTGCTCGCCGCGCACGTTGGCGACATTGGCCAGCTCGGGCAAGCCGGCCAGCAGTTTGTCCACCGGCACCTTGGCCGCTGCGTAGGAAGCGCTGTTGGCCGCCGTAGCGCCGGCACCGGCGATGGTGCCGCCGGTGGCCAGCACCACGACCTGGGGCTTGGACGCTGCAACGGTTGCGGCAGCCGGCTGCGCGGCAGGGGCCAGCTGCTGGGCGGGCGAAACGATGGCCCAGGCGGCGAAGGCTGCGCCGGCCAGCAGGCGCTTGAGGTTCAGAGGCGAAAACATGAGCAGAAAATCTCCGAGTCGTTGTAGGTATGGAATACGCTGCTGCGCGGCCCACGGGCTCCGGGGCTTGCACGCAGCGTTCATGCCCGCACGCCTTGTGGGCCGCAGGTGGCGTATCGTAGTCGCCCACGCAGGGCTGGCGAGCAAAAAACGCCCCGATGGCAGCATTCAGTCTCGGCTGCGGCGGGCCGAGACCCAGGCCCCGCCGGCCACGGCCAGGCCCAACGCCCAGAGTGGCCAGAGCCCCCAGCGCGACACCCACCAGGCGAAGGGCGTGACCTCGCCCCGGCGGCCCTGCACCTCGGCCAGCAGCACGCCGCGCGTGTGCGGCGCCAGTTCGGCAGTGACGATGCCCCGGTGGTCGATGACGGCCGTGGCGCCAGTGTTGGTGGCGCGCACCATGGGCCGCTCGAATTCCAGGGCCCGCATGCGGCTGATGGCCAGATGCTGGTCGATGGCCACGCTGTCACCGAACCATCCGATGTTGCTCAAGTTCACCATGATGGTCGGTGCCGTGGCGGCATCGGCGAAGCGCGTGCCCAGCTCTTCGCCGAACAAGTCCTCATAGCAGATGTTGGGGGCGATGCGCTCGCCCTGCCAGTCGAACGAAGGCTGCCCCATCGCCCCGCGGTTGAAGTCGCCCAGCGGGATGTTCATCATCTCGGTGAACCAGCGGAAGAAGGGCGGAATGAATTCGCCGAAGGGCACCAGATGGTGCTTGTCGTAGCGGTAGGGAGCGACCTGCCCCGGCGCGAAGCCCAGCACCGAATTGGTATAGCCCAGGTCCGCAGTGCCCAGAGGAATGCCGATCAGCGCCGCCTGCCGGCCGGCCGTGAAATGGTCGGCCAGGCTTTCCAGATAGCCGGGCATCAGCTGCTGCGGCAGCAGCGGAATGGCGGTTTCCGGCGCCACCACCAGGGAGGCCGTGGCGCTCTTGAGCTGCCCGGCATACCAGCGCAGTGCCAGCGGCACGCCGCTGCCGGGCTGGAATTTCTCGTCCTGCGGAATGTTGCCCTGCAGCAGCGCGAGCGAAAGCCCCGGGCGCGGCGCAGCACCGGGCGCGCACTGCTCCACCGCGCAGTGGCGCTGCGCAGAGAGCGCCGCCCACATCAGCACAGCCGCGGTGGCCAGCGCCCACACGCCCCGGCGGCGCGCGTCGGCCCGGCGCAGGAGCGCCAGGCCCATGGCCGAGGCCGCCGCGACGAAGCCCACGCCATAAACACCGACGCTGCGCGCCAGCACGGCCAGCGGCCCCTCGACATGCGCGTAGCCTCCGGCGCCCCACGGAAAGCCCGTCCACCAGACGCCGCGCGCCAATTCGGCCAGCAGCCAGAATGCTGCGAAAACCATAGCAGAGAGCGCTCTATTTTCCGGCGCCACCCGCCGAAAACACCCCGCAACCACTGCGTAGTAGCCGCCCAGGAAAGCCGCCAGCCCCAGCACCGCCAGCACGGCCAGCGGCGCGGCCAGGCCGCCATAGGTATGCATGGAAATGAAGAGCCACCAGAAGGTCGCCGCCAGCCAGGCCGTGGCGAAGAGCCAGCCCAGCGCCGCGGCGCGGCGTGGGGTGGGCGCCGCCAGCAGTTGCCGGCCGAGCACGGCCAGCGAAAGGATCTGCAGCCACCAGAGCGGCTGCCCGCCCCAGGGCCAGGCAATGGAGCCAGCCTGCGCCAGCCCGGCCAGGGCCGCCAGCAGCCAGGGCAGCGCGCGCCGCCAGAGCGGGCCGGACGGCGGGGACTGCACGGTCTCGCCGGGCAGCGGAGCGGCGGCCGCGCCCATCAGGCGGCGGGCACGGCGCCTTCGGCCGCCGGAGACACCTTGAACCAGCGCACCGCGCCGCCCTTGGCGTGCAGCACCACGAATTGCAGGCCGCCCAGCACGGCCTGCTCGCCCTTGCTCGGGGTGTGGCCGAGCTCATGCGCGATCAGTCCTCCGATGGTGTCGAATTCTTCGTCGGGGTCGCTGCTGTGCAGCGTCACGCCGAAGGCCTCGGCCACGCGCTCGACGGGGGTGTCGCCGCTCACGCGCCAGGTCTGGTCGGCCAGGCCGAAGATGTCGCCCTCGTCCTCGGGAATGTCGAACTCGTCCTCGATCTCGCCGACGATCTGCTCGAGCACGTCTTCGATGGTGACCAGGCCGGCCACGCGGCCGAATTCGTCGATCACCACCGCCATGTGGCTGCGCGTGCTGCGGAAGTCGCGCAGCAGGTCGTTCAGGCCCTTGCTCTCGGGCACGAACACCGCCGTGCGCAGCAGGGCGCGGATGTTCAGCTCGGGCGCGCGGCGCAGCTTGAGCAGGTCTTTGGCCAGCAGGATGCCGATGATGTTCTCGCGCTCGTCCTGATAGACCGGAAAGCGGGAGTGCGCGGTGTCGATCACCTGGCTGACCAGGGTTTCGAGCGGCGCGCCGATGTCGAGCAGGTCCATGCGCGTGGCGGGCACCATCACGTCGCTGGCGGTCATCTCGGCCATGCGGATCACGCGTTCGAGCATGACGCGGGCGTCGGCGTTGATGACGTCGTTGGTTTCCGCCTCGGCCAGGGTGGCGATCAGTTCATCCGTCGAATCGGGGCCGGGATGGATGAATTCGACGAGTTTCTGCAGGAAGGTGCGCTTGTCTTCCTTGTCGGAAGGGCGTCCCGGGTGGGGATCGGACACGGTCTCGGAGTGCAGGAAGTGCGGTCGTTGGACAAGCTGCAAGGATAGCGGATCACTTTGACGCTGCTGCAGCGCCCGCGCTGTGCCTGTTTTCTAGCCCGCCGAGCGGCCGCCCTGCAGCGCAGAGCGCATCGCACCCCACTGGCGCAGCTGCTTCTTGAACCGGTAGTTCATTTCGCCGTAGTAGCGCGTCGCCCGCTCGGCCAGGCGCGTCTTCCAGCCGGGCGGGTGCAGCTGCAGGTAGGCCTCGGATTCGGAGCCGTCGCGCCGCACGGTGGCGCCGGCATTGCGGGCGATGCGCAGCATGGCCGTGTTCTCCGACAGTGCATGGATCAGCACCTCGTTCACGCCGGCCGTGCGGGCATGCATCACGGCGCGCTCGAAGAGGCTCGCGCCCAGGCGCCGGCCACGCGCATGCGGCAGCACCGAAACGCCGAACTCGGCCCGACCCTGAGGCGACGGCCCGTGCGCGAACGCCAGATGCGCCGTGGCGATCAGCTGCAGCCGGCGATTGAAGATGCCGAAGATCTCGTCGCGTACGAAGTCGAGCTGGTCCACGTAGCGGCGCACCTGCTCATCGCTCGCGGCATAGCCGAAGCGCAGGTACCGATCGCCGGGCAGTAGCTGCAGCAAATGCTGGGCGATGCGTTCGCGGTGCTGCGGCCCCAGGGACCGGATCGGCACGGCCACGCCGGACGGCGCGGTGACGCCGGGGCGTGCGGTCCGCAGCAGGCTGCGGGCACGGCGCCAGGCGGCGCGTAGCAGATCGGAAGGGGTGGGCATGATGGCCGTATTTTAGGGTTTTCCCTGATTTTTGGCATGCAGCTGTGCGGCCGCGCCACGGCCATCGCAAGGCCCAGCCACCCCGCGTCTTTCAAGGCTCCAGCCCTTTGCCAAACTTGGCCATCAGCTATTAAAAATGGAGCAAACCATTCGGAGGCGGTGTCACCAACGCGTCAGGCCACTGGTTTCCCCGCACCGCCCTCATACCGGAGCGCCGTGAAAAAGCAGTCCGAGCTACAGCGGCACCGCCGTCGTCGCCTTGACCCGATCGAGCACGAAGCTGGTCTTGCAGTCCTGCACGCTGGGGTGCTTGAGCAGCGTGTCCATGATGAAACGGCTGTAGTGCGCCATATCGGCCACCACCACGCGCAGCAGGTAGTCCATCTCGCCGGTCAGCGCGGCGCATTCGACCACCTCGGGCCAGGTCTGCACGCTGGCGCGGAACAGGTCCATGGGGTTGCGCTTATGGCTTTCGGTGTGCTTTTCCAGCCGCACGTTCAGGTAGGCGGTGAGGCCCAGCCCCACCGCCTCGGGCTGCACCAGGGCTACGTAGCGGTCGATCACGCCCGCGTCCTCCAGTCGCTTGACGCGGCGCAGCACGGCACTGGGCGACAAGCCCACCTGTTCTCCGATGACGTCGTAGGTTTCGCGGCCATTCGCCTGAAGGCAGCGCAGGATGGCGCGGTCGAGCCGGTCCAGTGCGTGGGGAGCTTCCATTGCGCAGGATTCTACGAAGGTCGGGGCCCCATGCACTGTTGCTCCGGGCGCCCTCAGGTTTGCCCCCAATGCGACGGGCAAGGGCCCGGGAAATAATGACCCGCACAAAACGAACGATCGTTCTTTTTTGTACCAATCACCCCTCACGGAGACCCCCATGCACGCCATCTTTCGCCGCGGCAGACGGCTCGTAACCCTGGCAGCGTGCGCCGCGCTCGCCGCCACCTTGACCCTGGCGGGCGCGCCCGCAGCACAGGCCCAGCAGGACGGCACGAGCGCGGGCTACACGCAAACGCGCTACCCCATCGTGCTGGTGCATGGCCTCTTCGGCTTCAAGTCGCTGGCGGGCGTGGACATGTTCTACGGCATTCCCCAGGCGCTGCAGCGCGACGGCGCCCGGGTTTTTGTGGCCGAGGTCTCGGGCGCCAACAGCACCGAGGTGCGAGGAGAGCAACTGCTCGCGCAGGTCAAGGACATCCTGGCGATCACGGGCGCAGCCAAGGTCAATCTGATCGGCCATTCGCACGGCGGCCCCACCGCGCGCTACGTGGCCGGCGTGGCCCCGCAGCTGGTGGCCTCGGTCACCACGGTGGGCGGGGTCAACCGGGGCTCGCGCGTGGCCGACCTGGTGCGCGGCGCGCTGCTACCCGGCTCGGTGCAGGAAACCGTCGCCAACGAGGCCATCCGGGGCTTCGCGCGGGTGCTGGCCTTCCTGGCGGGATCGCCGTCCGAGCAGCCGCAGGAGCCCAAGGCGGCGCTGGATTCACTCTCCACCGCCGGCGCGGCCGACTTCAACCGCCGCTTCCCGCAGGGCCTGCCCGCCGGCTGCGGCGACGGCGCCTCGTTGGTCAACGGCGTGCGCTACTACTCGTGGACAGGCACCCAGCCCCTGACCAACCCGCTGGACCCCAGCGACGGCCCGCTGGTGTTGCTCTCTCGGGTCTTCGGCGAGGCCAACGACGGCCTGGTGTCGGCCTGCTCGTCGCGCCTGGGCACGCATCTGGGCGACTACCGCCAGAACCACCTGGACGAGATCAACCAGTTCGTCGGCCTGCGCGACCTGTTCTCCATCGACCCGGTCACGCTCTACCGCCAGCAGGCCCACCGCCTGAAGGCCCAGGGGCTCTGAGGCCATGGCCGCCCCGCGCACCCGCATGGCCCTGGCGCTGCTGGCAGCGCTCGTGCTGGGCGCGGGCGCCTGGCGGGCCACCCGTTCCCCGGATGCGGGCGGCGGCGCACCAGGAGCAACGGCCCAGGCCCCATGGAGCACCGCGGCCGGGCAGCCCGCACCCCGCGGCTCCGCCGACCCATTCATGACACCGCCCTCTGCGGGCCAGCAGGATGGCCCCCTGGCCGACCCCCTGCTGCGCCCCGGCCTGCGCTACGCCATGGAGGAGCTGCTCAACGCCGCGCTGCAGGCCGGCGACACCCGCGACCCGGCCGAGCTCAAGCGCCGCCTGCGGGCCCTGGTGGACCAGCACTTCGGCGCCGAGGTGCGCGAACGCGCCCTGGCCCTCGCCCTGCGCTATGTGGACTACCGCTCGGCCCTGGCCCGCATCGAGCCGCCGGCGGACCTGTCCGACGCGAAGGCCGTGCGCGATGCGATGCAGGCGCGCGACCAAGTCCGCCAGCAGTTCTTCGACCGCGGCGAATACGACGCGCTCTTCGCCGACGAAGCCGCGCTCGACCGCCTCACCCTGGCGCGGCTGGGCATCGACGCCGACCGCAACCTCACGCCCGAGCAGCGCACCCAGGCCCTGCGCGCCGCCGAAGAGGCCCTGCCGCCCTCCATGCGCGCCCAGCGCGAAGCGGCCACCGCGCAGCTGGGCGTGGCGCAGCAGACCGCCGCCCTCGATGCGCGCAACGCCGACGACGCCACCCGCTATGCCGAGCGCAGCGCCCGCTACGGCGAGGCCGCCGCCCAGGCGCTGGCCGCGCGCGACACGGAAGAACGCCAGTGGCAGCAGCGGCTGGACCAGTACCAGCAGGCCCGCGCTGCGAACGGCGACGGCCCAGCGCTGCAGCAGCTGCGCCAGCAGCTCTTCTCTCCCGAGGAACGGCTGCGCGTGGACGCCGCCCTGGCCCTGCGCGGCGCCGCAGGCGGCACCCGGCGGGGAGGCGGCTGAACGCCGCCCGCGCCGGCGCTCAGCAATAGCGCCAAACCACCACTCAACGCAGCATTCCTGCGTCAAGACAGCGATACCGCACGGCTTTCGCCAAAAACATCCACACCCTTGCGCCTACAGTGCGTTGACCGACATCAACACAACGTACGGAGACAAGCGCATGAACACCCCCCTGCCCCAGACCGCCGCCCAGGACGCTGCTGCCTGGGAGAACCCCATGGGCACCGACGGCTTCGAATTCATCGAATACGCCGCGCCCGATCCGCAGGCCATGGGCCGGGTCTTCGAGGGCATGGGCTTCAAGCCCGTGGCGCGCCACCGCCACAAGAACGTGACGCTCTACCGCCAAGGCCAGATCAACTTCATCATCAACGCCGAGCCCGACAGCTTCGCGCAGCGCTTCGCCCGCCTGCACGGCCCCAGCGTCTGCGCCATCGCCTTCCGCGTGCAGGACGCCAAGGCCGCCTACGAACGCGCGCTCAATCAGGGCGCCTGGGGCTACGCCGGACAGGCCGGCCCGGGCGAGCTGAACATTCCCGCCATCAAGGGTATCGGCGACAGCCTGATCTATCTGGTGGACCGGTGGCGCGGCAAGAACGGCGCGCAGCCGGGCGACATCGGCAACATCGGCTTCTTCGACGTCGATTTCGAGCCCCTGCCCGGCGTGACCGGCGAAGAGGCGCTGAACCCCAAGGGCCACGGCCTGACCTACATCGACCACCTGACGCACAACGTGCACCGGGGCCGCATGGCCGAATGGGCGGACTTCTACGAGCGCCTCTTCAACTTCCGCGAGATCCGCTACTTCGACATCGAAGGCCAGGTCACGGGCGTCAAGAGCAAGGCCATGACCAGCCCCTGCGGAAAGATCCGCATCCCGATCAACGAAGAGGGCAAGGAAAAGGCCGGCCAGATCCAGGAGTACCTGGACAAGTACAACGGCGAGGGCATCCAGCACATCGCCATGGGCTCGGACGACCTCTACGCCACGGTGGACGCGCTGCGCGCCTCGGGCGTGCGCCTGCTGGACACCATCGACACCTATTACGAGCTGGTGGACCAGCGCATTCCCGGCCACGGCGAGAGCGTGGAGGCGCTGCACCGCCGCCAGATCCTGATCGACGGCAAGAAGGACGCCATCCTGCTGCAGATCTTCAGCGAGAACCAGCTGGGCCCGATCTTCTTCGAGTTCATCCAGCGCAAGGGCGACGACGGCTTCGGCAATGGCAACTTCAAGGCGCTGTTCGAAAGCATCGAGCTCGACCAGATGCGCCGGGGCGTGCTGGAAAAGGCCTGAACGGCCCCAGCCCCCAGCGCCATGCCCGCGAAGACGGGCAGGCGCCGGGAGCGAACGACACACCGCCCACAGGAGACAAGCCATGGGAACCACCGGAGCCGCACCGGCCGTGTACGGCCAGTCCAGCCGTCCGCCGCGCGGGGACTATGCCCGCTGCCATGCGGACTACACCTGCGACCAGAACTTCAGCGCCTACAGCGAGGCCGACCACGACACCTACCGGCGCCTCTACGCACGCCAGTCGGCGCTGCTGCCCGGGCTGGCGAGCGATGTCTTCATCGCCGCCCTCCCCTCGCTGGGCGCCAAGGACCGCATTCCGCGCTTCGACGAGATCAACGAACGGCTCTGGCGCGCCACGCGCTGGGAGATCGTGGCCGTGCCCGGCCTGATCCCCGAAGTGCCGTTCTTCACGCTGCTGGCGAACCGCAAGTTCCCGGTGACGGACTGGATCCGCACGAGCGGGGAGTTCGACTACATCGTCGAGCCGGACCTCTTCCACGACCTGTTCGGCCATGTGCCGCTGCTCTTCGACCCGGTGTTCGCCGACTACGTGCAGCGCTACGGCCAGGGCGGCCTGAAGGCGCAGGCGCTGGGCGCATGCGAGATGCTTTCACGCCTGTACTGGTACACGATCGAGTTCGGCCTGATTCGCCAACCCGAGGGCTTGCGGGCCTACGGCGCGGGCATCCTCAGCTCAGCGGGCGAGCTGCCCTACAGCGTGCGCAGCCCCCTGCCGCAGCGCCTGCCGCTGCAGCTGGAGCGCACCATGCGCACGCGCTACCAGATCGACAGCTTCCAGCAGACCTATTTCGTGATCGACAGCTTCCAGCAGCTCTTCGACATGACGGCGCCGGACTTCGCGCCGCTCTACCCGCAGTTGGCGGCCTTGCCCGAGATCGACAGCGGCCTGGCCCTGCCGGCCGGATAGCTATAAGACCGGCAAGAGCCCCTCAATCTCTCAGCAAGTCCAAACAGGCCTGCACCACCGGGGGATGGAACGCCAGCTGCACGTGGGCCACGCCCTCGACCAGCCGGTTGTCTGCGCCGGGCAGCGTGGCCGCGCGCGCCGGAAAGACGATGTTGTCGCAGTTGGAATAGAAGCAGGTGAAACGGGCCGCGCGGCCCGCTGGCTCGGCCTGCCGCAGGGCCTGCACCCAGGGCCCCTCCAGCGCCATCTCGCGGCCATTGACCGCATGGCTGAAGCGCGCCGGCCAGGTGCCGGCATGGGGCGCGCCCAGCGTGATGATGCGGTGGGCGCAGGCCTCGGCGCGGCCCGCGTCGCAGGCGCGCAGCCAGGCGCGTGCGGCGACGCCGCCCATGCTGTGGCCGATGACCACCGGGGCGCGGCCGGTGGCCTCGGTCACGCGGCGCACGGCGGCGTCGATCTGGGCGGCATAGCCGTCGATGGAGCCGAAGGGCGGCTCCAGGTCCACCGCCACGAAGGCATGGCCCCTCGCGCGCAGCAGCGGCAGCCAGGGCGTCCAGAAACCACGGTTGCACAGGAAGCCGTGCACCAGCACCACGCCGCGCGGAGCCGGCGCAGTCGCCTCCAATTCCGCATCTTCGCCACCCGCGGCGCACCCGGGCAGCCAGTCGGGAATGGCGCCTCGGCGAAAGGGCTGCCACCAGCCGAAGATGACCGAGGCCCAGCCGGCCTCGGTCCACCAGGCGCGCACCATCCGCCCCACACCGGGCCGGGGCATCGGTTCTTCCCGGTTGGCCCAGGCCATCGCCACGAACTGCAACGCCATCAGCAGCCGCATGGCCAGCCATGCCAACGCCGGACCGGCCAGCGCGGCCACCGGCGATATGGACCATTGCCAGGCGACCCAGGCCACGGTCAACAGCAGGGAGCTCCAGACCATCCAGCGCTGCCAGCGCGCATTCGTCATGCTTCGTGCCCTTTCATTCAGCAACAGCCTGCCGGCCGCCGCGCATCGGCACGACGGTGTGCTGCAACGCACGCGACCCACCCGGCAAGCATCGCGGTACGCGGGGCATTCTGACGCATGCCTGGGGCGGCACCCTGGACGGCACCGCCTGCAAGATCGGTTGCGCCGGCCCGCATTTCTGCTGCGCTGCGTCGCGGCGGCGACACGCAACCCGCCGCGCAGCCATGACGTGATCTGGTTACAGCCTCCGTGCGCAGCGACCACCCGAATGCGGCGCCCACCCCAGAGTTACCGGGTTACATCCGAGGTACATGCAGCGCTGCGCAAAGTGCGCAGACGCCCGCCCCTGCGCAGCGGTAACAGGGATAACCCCATGCAAAAACGCAGACGAAAACGTTTGCGCAAACGTTTTACCCCGTTAATATCCGCGCCTCGATCCGCTGGACTGGCCTTTTTTCGCGCGTGAGCGCTGTGGGTCCGACCTGCCCGGTGGAAGAGTTTCTCTTTCTCGTTCCCGCCCCCTTCTTCCCTATATCGGAGACAACATGCGCTTTACCCGCCGTTCCGTACAGACCGCCGCCGCCATCGCCGTCCTGGGCAGCCTGCTGGCCAGCCCCGCCTGGGCCCAGGACAAGCCCAAGGTCGCCCTGGTGATGAAGTCGCTCGCCAACGAGTTCTTCCGCACCATGGAAGACGGCGCCAAGGCGCACCAGAAGGCGCACGCCGGCGAATACACGCTGGTGGCCAACGGCATCAAGAACGAGACCGACACCGCCGAGCAGATCAAGATGGTCGAGCAGGCCGTGGCCCAGAAGGCCACCGCCATCGTGCTGGCCCCGGCCGACTCCAAGGCCCTGGTGCCCGTCGTCAAGGCCGCCATCGACAAGGGCGTGATCGTGGTGAACATCGACAACCGCCTCGATGCCGCCGCGCTGAAGGAAAAGAACATCAACGTGCCCTTCGTCGGCCCCGACAACCGTGCCGGCGCCAAGCTGGTGGGCGACTACCTGGCCAAGCACCTGAAGGCTGGCGACAAGGTCGGCATCATCGAAGGCGTCTCGACCACCTTCAACGCGCAGCAGCGCACCCTGGGCTACCAGGACGCCATGAAGGCCGCCGGCATGAACGTGGTCGGCGTGCAGTCCGGCCAGTGGGAAATCGAAAAGGGCAACACCGTGGCCGCCGGCATGCTGCGCGAGCACCCCGACCTCACGGCCCTGCTGGCCGGCAACGACAGCATGGCGCTGGGCGTGGTCGCCGCCATCAAGGCCGCCGGCAAGACCGGCAAGGTGCAAGTGGTGGGCTACGACAACATCCAGGCCATCAAGCCCATGCTGGCCGACGGCCGCGTGCTGGCCACCGCCGACCAGTACGCCGCCAAGCAGGCCGTGTTCGGCATCGAACTGGCCCTGAAGGCCCTGTCCGCCAAGACGCCGCAGGCCCAGCTGCCCGCCGAGGTGAAGACCGACGTGGTGCTGGTCACCAAGGGCAGCAAGTAAGCCTGTAGCCCGCCCCCGCGCGTCCAGCGGGGGCGCCTTTGCCCCCTCCCATCGCACGAATCCCACGCCATGCCCCAGCCTTTCAGCAGCACGCCCCTGCGCACTCCCGTCCTGCACATCGACGCGGTGGGCAAGGACTATCACGGCACCACGGTGCTGAACGATGTGACGCTGGCCCTGAACGCGGGCGAGGTGCTGGCGCTGACCGGCGAGAACGGCGCGGGCAAGAGCACGCTCTCGAAGATCATGTGCGGGCTCACGCCCGCCACGCGCGGCGGCATGCGGCTGGCAGGCCAGCCGTTCGAGCCCGCCTCGCGCCAGGAGGCCGAACGCCAGGGCGTGCGCATGGTGCTGCAGGAGCTGAGCCTGGTGCCCACGCTGACCGTGGCCGAGAACCTGCTGCTCGGCCGCATGCCCCACCGCTGCGGCTGGCTGCGCCGCAGCGAACTGCACGCCGCAGCGCGCGCGCAGCTGGCCAAGATCGGGCTCGAATCCATCGACCCGGCCACGCCGGTGTCGCGCCTGGGCATCGGCCAGCAGCAGATGGTGGAGATCGCCCGCAACCTGCAGGACGACACGCGCATCCTGGTGCTGGACGAGCCCACCGCGATGCTCACCGCACGCGAGACCAACTACCTCTTCGAGCAGATCGCCCGCCTCACGGCGCGGGGCGTGGCCATCGTCTATGTGTCGCACCGGCTCGAAGAGCTGCGCCGCATCGCCGACCGCGCCGCCGTGCTGCGCGACGGCCGGCTGGTGGACACCAGCCCCATGGCGGGCCTGTCGGAAGACGACCTGGTGCGCCGCATGGTGGGCCGTTCGGTCAACGACCTGGAGCACCGCGCGCGCCGCAAGGCCGGCCCGGTGCTGATGCAGGTGGAGGGCATCGGCCGTGGCCAGGCTGTGCAGGACGTGAGCCTGGAGCTGCGCGCCGGCGAGGTCTTCGGCATCGCGGGCCTGGTCGGCTCCGGCCGGACCGAGCTGGTGCGGCTGCTCTTCGGCGCCGACCGCGCGGACCGGGGCAGCATCGCCCTGGCGCCGCTGGATACTGAGGCCCACCAGGCTGCAGCCCTTGAAATACCGGGGCAACACGCTACCAAAACCGTAGCGCATTCACAATTCAAGACCTGGCTGCGGGGCTTCGCCTCGCCGCTGCAGGCGATCGCCGCCGGCGTGGGCCTGGTGACCGAAGACCGCAAATCGCAAGGCCTGCTGCTGGGCCAGCCCATCCGCATCAACGCCACGCTGTCGGACCTGCCCGCCGTCTCGCGCGGCGGCTGGCTGCGCAATGTGCGCGAGCACGAACTGGTGCAGGGCTTCATCCGCACGCTGCGCATCCGCTGCACCAGCGGCGAGCAGCCGGTGGGCGAGCTGTCGGGCGGCAACCAGCAGAAGGTGGTGTTCGCCCGCTGGCTGCACCGCCCGGTGCAGGTGCTGCTGCTCGACGAGCCCACCCGCGGCGTGGACGTGGGCGCCCGCGCCGAGATCTACGCCGAGCTGGACCGCATGGCCAGCGAGGGCCGCGCGCTGCTGATGGTCTCGTCCGACCTGCGCGAGCTCATGGCCATGGCCGACCGCATCGGCGTGATGAGCGCCGGCCGCCTGGTCGCCGTGTTCGAGCGCGGCCAGTGGTCCGAACAGGCCCTGCTCGCCGCCGCCTTCTCCGAATCCGCAGGCCGGCCGGCCACCGCCGATGCCGCCGCACCGCGGGCGGCCGCTGCCGCCTCCGCCGCCTGACCGCTCCCCCTTTTTTCTTCCCGCTTCTTCATCCGACTCCGCATGAACGCCCAGCCCACTCCTTCCGCCGCCCCCGCAGCCGCCACCGCGCAGCGCGCCGCCACGCCGCTCTGGCGCACCCAGCTGGGCACCTACCTGGGCCTGGCCGCCGTGCTGGCCGGCATGGTCGGGCTGTTCTCCTGGATGTCCGAATACTTCTGGAGCGTGGACACGTTCGTGACCATCGCCAACGAGATCCCGGCGCTGGCCGTGGTCGCCGTGGGCATGACCTTCGTGCTCATCATCGCGGGCATCGACCTGTCGGTGGGCTCGGTGATGGCGCTGTCGGCCGCCACCTCGGCCGCCGCCATCCTCCAATGGGGCTGGCCCGTGCCGGCCGCCGCCGCGCTGGCGCTGGCCACCGGGCTGGTGTGCGGCACCATCACGGGCGGCGTCTCGGTCGCCTGGCGGCTGCCGTCCTTCATCGTGTCGCTGGGCATGCTCGAAGCCGTGCGCGGCAGCGCCTACCTGGTCACCGACTCGCGCACGCAGTACGTGGGCGACGCCATCTCCTGGCTGGCCGCGCCCATGGTGGGCGGCGTCTCGGTCGCCTTCCTGATCGCCGCCGTGCTGGTGGTGGTGGCGCAGCTGGTGCTCACGCGCACCGTGTTCGGCCGCAGCGTGGTGGGCATCGGCACCAACGAAGAAGCCATGCGCCTGGCGGGCGTGGACCCGCGCCCGGTGCGCATCATCGTCTTCGCCGTCACCGGCCTGCTGGCGGGCCTGGCGGGCCTGATGCAGTCGGCCCGGCTGGAAGCGGCCGACCCCAACGCCGGCAGCGGCATGGAACTGCAGGTGATCGCCGCCGTGGTGATCGGCGGCACCAGCCTGATGGGCGGGCGCGGCTCGGTCGTGACCACCGCCTTCGGCGTGCTCATCATCGCCGTGCTGGGCGCGGGCCTGGCGCAGATCGGCGCGAGCGAGCCTTCCAAGCGCATCATCACCGGCTGCGTGATCGTGGCCGCCGTCATCATCGACACGCTGCGCCAGCGCCGCGCGGCCGCCTGACGCACCGCCCCGCGCCACGCACAGCCGCCCGCCATGGCCACGATCAAGGACGTCGCCCAGCACGCCCAGGTGTCGGTCACCACGGTGTCGCACGTGCTCAACGGCACGCGCCACGTCAGCGCCGAGGGGCGCGCCCGTGTCGAAGACGCCATCCGCACGCTGGGCTACGTGCCCAGCGCCATCGCCCGCAGCTTGAAGCGCAACAACACGCGCACGCTGGGCATGCTGATCCCCAACAGCTCCAACCCCTACTTCGCCGAGATCGTGCATGCGGTGGAAGACCGGGCCTTCGGCGCGGGCTACAACGTCATCCTCTGCAACACCAACGACGAGCCGCACCGCCAGGGCAGCTACCTGCAGGTGCTGGCCGAGCGGCGCATCGACGGACTGATCGTCGTCTCCACCGGCCACGACGCCACCCTGCCCACGCAGCTGGCCGGGCTGACCGTGCCGACCGTGCTGGTGGACCGCGAAATCGCCATCGGCGAGCAGCCCGGCGACATGGTGGAGACCGCCCACCACCAGGGTGGCCTGCTGGCCACGCGCCACCTGCTGTCGCTGGGCCACCGGCGCATCGCCTGCATCGGCGGGCAGAAAGGTCTGGCGCCGAGCGAACAGCGCATCGCCGGCTGGCGCGCCGCGCTGGCCGAGGCCGGCGCCAGCGTGCTGACGGGCAGCGAGGCGCTGCTCTGGCACGGCCACTTCACCAGCCAGGGCGGCTACGAAGCCATGCACGCACTGCTGCGCAGCCCCGTGCCGCCCACCGCCGTCTTCGTCTGCAACGACCTCATGGCCATGGGCGCGCTCTGCGCCGCGCACGAGCGCGGCCTGCGCGTGCCCGAGGCGCTCTCGCTCGTCGGCTTCGACGACATCGAACTGGCTGCCTTCACCAGCCCGCCGCTCACCACCGTGGCCCAGCCCAAGCAGCGCATCGGTGCGCTGGCCGTGGACATGCTGATGGAGCGCATCGAAGGCCGCCGGCAGACTGCGCGCCAGGTGATGCTGCAGCCGGAACTGCGCGTGCGGGCCTCCACCGCAGCGGCCATCCCGACACCGACCACAACAACGAATCCCGTCCTTTCATGAACGACCGCGTGACCGCGCCCCGCATTGCCGTCGTCGGCAGCCTCAACATGGACCTGGTACTCCAGGTCGAACATGCCCCGCAAGGCGGCGAAACCGTGCTCGCCCAGAGCCTGCGGCTCGTGCCCGGCGGCAAGGGCGGCAACCAGGCCGTAGCCTGCGCCCGACTGGGCGCCCAGGTCTCACTCTTCGGCCGCGTGGGCGACGACGACAACGGCCGCGCCCTGCGCGCCGCGCTGGACGCCGACGGCATCGACCACGGCGGCGTGCTGACCGACCCCGCCGAGCCCACGGGCGTGGCCGCCATCACCGTCGAATCGACCGGCCAGAACCGCATCGTGGTGGTGCCCGGCGCCAACGGCCGCTTCACGCTGGACTCGGGCCTGCTGCAGGCCGCGCTGCACGGCGCCGGCGGCCTGGTGCTGCAGTTCGAATGCCCGCTCGCCGAAGTGCTGGCCGCCGCACACCAGGCGCGCGCCGCCGCCTGCCCGGTGCGGCTCAACCCCTCGCCCATCCAGCCCCTGCCGGACGCGCTCTGGCCGCTGGTGGACACCCTGGTCGTCAACGAAGGCGAAGCCGCCGCGCTCACCGGCCTGCCCGTCGCCACGCCCGAAGAGGCCGCCGCCGCCGCGCAGGCCCTGCGCGCGCGCGGCCCCGCCCAGGTGGTGGTCACGCTCGGCGCTGCCGGCGCCGTGGCCGCCGATGCGGCCGGCTGCCGCCACCACCCCGGCCTGCGCGTGCGCGCCGTGGACACCACCGCCGCGGGCGACACCTTCCTCGGTGCGCTGGCCGTGGCCCTGGCGCGCGGCGACACGCTGGACGAGGCCGTGAGCGACGGCATCCGCGCCGCAGCCCTGTGCGTGACCCAGCCTGGCGCGCAGCCCTCCATCCCCACTCGCGAAGCGGTGCTACAGAGCCCGCCCGCCACCGCCTGGACCGCCCTGCCATGAAACGCACCGCCCTGCTGCACGCAGAACTCTCGCACGCCATCGCCAGCCTGGGCCATGGCGACATGCTGGTCATCGGCGACGTGGGCCTGCCCATCCCGCCGGGGCCGCACCGCATCGACCTGGCCCTCACGCCCGGCATCCCGGCCGTGGCCGACGTGCTGCGCGCCGTGCTGTCCGAGATGCAGGTCGAACGCGCCGTGATCGCCACCGAAGCCGTGGCCCGCGAAGGCGGCGACCTGCCCGCCTGGTGCGTGCTGCCGGTCACGCCGGAACAGCTGCCGCACGACGACTTCAAGCGCCTGACGGCGCAGGCGCGGGTGATGGTGCGTACCGGCGAATGCACGCCTTATGCGAATGTGGTGCTGGTGGCTGGGGTGACGTTCTGAGGCTGAACGGGAGGTACGCAGGCCGGCTCCCCTGGTTGCGGAATCCGGGCCCTCATTGATGTTGCAAGGATTTTCACCGGCTGCAACTCACCGGCCTGGCTTCAACACACGACACTGACTCTCGTGAATCGGTCATTGACGTTGAAGATGTGCCTCACTGATCTGGTCAGAAACTGTGAATGGATCGGCTCCCATAATCGGCAACTAGCAGTCGGCGGTGGCAGGTGAAAGCGGGCGCTCAACGCCTGAATTAAGCCGTGCCGCGAAGCGGCATCGGCTTGAATGAATTGTTATGCCTCACTTGCGGGACGGTGAAGGACTGAAATTCTCTCCACGTCATTGCTTGGGAAGTCTGGGTCAACGTAAATGTACATTCTGGTTATCAGCTTGCCAGAGAACTCGAACACGCTGCAAAATCGACCTTGCGATATCTGCTTGTCAGGCCATACGGTTCCATCTTTCATGGTGCCGCCCTCTTGCCCCTCAACCACAACGGTCTGACCAGATACGATGATGTTGAAATTGGCAATGTCGTGCCAGATGCTGCCAAGTGACGAGCCAATTCTCTCGCCAAATTCAATCAGAGAGTCCTTGCCTTGAGTCGTGCCGAATTTTGGAAAAAAGAACTTTACCGATTCATCGAAAAGATCAAGATAACTTTCATCCCCGGAGTCAACCTTCTTGAAGTATGTGATGACCGCTTGGACTTTGGCATCGCTGGAATCTGGAGCAGACATTCGGATCTCTCTTGTGAGGCATAACGTAATGTAGACCGCACCAAACCGCCGGCCATATCTGGCGCTTGCGGTCTAAATTGGTGCGAGAAAAACGCGGAAAGGGGCTTGTAGCCTAGCTTGGCGGCGCGTTTACTGCATAAAAATACAGTACTAAATTCAGCCATGGAACCCGCCCCCCCTCCTGTGCTGCGCGCCACACGGTTGCTGGACCAGGGCCGTGAGCGGATTCGTTAAAAACACTATAGCCTGCGCACCGAGCAGTGCCTACGTTCAATGGGTGCGCATGTTCGTGAAATGGCAAGGCTTGCGGCATCCACGAGACATGGGGCAGCTGGAAATCGAAGGTTTTCTGGCCATCATGGCTGAATGACGGCTTTAGAGGTTCTAGCTGGACTGCTGCTCACGGCCCCAAGCTGCCGCTTTGCGGGGCCAGTGGCAAAGCCCGCAGAGGGAGTTTGCAAGTCAGGATGAATGACGGGCGGATGAATTTCCCGCGGACCTGCAACTTCCCCCAATCGAGCTTTGCGCATGCACCAACTGGAGCCTCAGAACCGCTCCCACCCCTGCAGGAACCGCCACGCCCCTTCCGGCACCTTCGCCAGCGGCACGCGGCCGATGCGGATGCGCTTGATGGCCTCCACGCGCAGCCCCACCGCCTCGCACATCGACGGGATCTGCCCCGGGCGGATGCCCTTGAGGGCGAAGCGCAGGCGGTTCTCGTTCTGCCAGCTGACCTTGATGGGCGGCAGCGGCCGGCCGTTGAACGAGAGGCCGTGGCACAGGCGCTCCAGCCCGCGCTCGGCGATCTGGCCCGACACGGTGACGATGCATTCCTGCTCCAGCGACTCAATGTCTTCGGCCAGCTTGCGCGCCACGCGGCGGTCCTGCGTATAGACGACGAGGCCGCTGGCTTCGGTGGGCAGCGGCGTGAAGCACTCGAGCAGGCGGAAGTGGCGCTGCAGCACGCGCACGCCGCTCGCGTCCTCGGCGGCATGGGTGTCGGCGCGCAGCAGCGTGACGGCCTGGGGGGCGCCCTGGCTGCGGCTGCCGTGGCTCTGGTGGCCGGAGCCCGGGCCCGCAGGGGCCTGCGCCGCGCCGCCCAGCCCGGCCTCGTAGCCGGCGGGCTTGTGCAGCAGCAGGGTGACGGGGGTCAGCTCCATCAGGTTGGCGTCGGGCGAGAGCGCCACGGTCTGGCCGGGCGAGACGCGGGCGCCGGGCGCCTCGACCACGCGGCCATCGACGCTGACCCAGCCGCCTTCGATGTATTGCTCGGCCGTGGTGCGCGAGCAGCTCAGCTGTTCGGCCAGGCGCTTGGCCAGGCGCACATGGGCGGGCGGTGGGGTGAGGGAGTTCGGTTGCAAGAAGGTCTTCCAGTTCAGAAATTGCCGGGCTCCATCGCCCGGATGCGCTCGACATGCGCCAGCAGCGAGCGTTCGGCCACCGGCCAGAGCCGCTCGGGCACGTCGCCGTAGGCGTGGCGCACCCAGTCGTGCGTGCTGCCCTGGGGCAGCGCCTGCATGGCGGCCAGCACCTTGGCCTCGCGCGCCAGCCGGTGGGCCTTCAGGCGGGCGATGGCGCCGCGCGCATCGCCCAGCACGTAGCCGTGCGCGGGCAGGATGAAGTCGGCGCCATGCAGCGCGCACAGGGTGTCCAGCCGGTCCAGCGAATCGAGGTAGTCGGCCATGTTGCCATCGGGCGGGTCCACCACCGTGGTGCTGCCGTTCAGGATGTGGTCGCCGCTGAAGAGCAGGCCGTCTTCGCGCAGCAGCAGGCAGACATGGTTGGCCGCATGGCCGGGCGTGTGGATCGCCTCCAGTGTATGGGTGTTTTCCGGCGATGGCGCAGAAGGGGCGAGCGTGAGCAGCTCTCCATTCGATAGCGCCCGGTCGGGCGTGAAGCGGCTCGCGGCGCGGGCCGTGGGCGCCGAGGGCAGGCCCAGCACCGGCGGGCGCGGCCGGCCGTGCGCGGCCACGCGGGCCGCGAGCGGCGCGGCGCCCGGGGAATGGTCGGGGTGCGAATGCGTGCAGACGATCGCGCGGATGTCGCCGCCCGCGGCGCGCCAGAGGCGCTCCAGGTGCTCTTCGTCCTCCGGGCCGGGGTCGATGGCGATGTAGCCCGTGTCCGGGTCGCCCACCAGGTAGCTGTTGGTGCCGGGGCCGGTCATCACGCCGGGGTTGGGCGCAGTCAGGCGCTGCACGTTCTTCAGCAGAGGCACCGGCCGCTCGGTCTGCCAGTCCAGCACGTGCAGCATCTGGCCGTCGGGGCAGACCAGGGCCAGCTCGCCGAAGGGCGGCTCGTGCTCCATGTAGCGCGCCTCCTGTCCGGCGAGCAGGCCGCTGCGCGGGCAGCTGGACCAGAGCGGCGCCTCGTCCTGCTGCTGCGCGACGGCTTCCAGCACGGCGCCGGCGCTGCCGAAGGCGGCCAGCCGCTCCAGCGTGCGCACGGTGGGGAAGATCATGAAGAACTGCCCCGCCGCATGCCGCGCCAGCGCGTCGGCCGGGCGCACCCAGACGGGCTCGAACTGCTCGGATTCATCGGCCACCGGCTCCTGCCCCTCGGGCATGCGGGCGACGAGAAACGGCACGTCGAAGCGCTTGGGCAGGTCGCGGTCGGCCGTCCAGTGCGCCAGCACGAAGACGGCATCGGCCGCCAGCGCGAGGCCGCGTGCCTGGCACTGCGGGGCGAAGGGCGCGGCGCGGTCCAGCGCGGCGATGTCGGCGGCATCGGCGAAGCGTCCGTCGGCATGGCGGGCCAGCAGCACACCCAGCTCTTCGAAGCTTTCGCGGATGGCGGCGATGGCCTGCGTGAGCCGCAGATCGCTCTGCCCGGGCCGGCGCTGCGCGGCCGCATGGGTGGCGGGCGCGGCATCCAGCGCGTCGATGGCGCCGCCGGGAAAGACGTAGGCCCCGGGCGCGAAGCTGGCATGCGGCGAGCGGCGCGTCATCAGCACTTCGAGCACACAGCCATCGCCGCCGGGCTCGGGCGCATCGCGCAGCAGCAGCACGGTGGCGGCGGCCCGCGTGGCGACGGGCTCGCGGTGGGGGTGGAGTTGTTGGCTGGAGCGGGGCATTGGGGGATTATGGGCAGCCGGGCGGCAGCGCGGGGGTCGCCTGCGCTTCACCCCTGCCCTGCCCCGCAAGAATCGCAGGCGCCAGGCGCCGCGCTCAGCCGATGAGCAGCCGCGCGCCCACGGCCAGGATCAGCGCCGGCGGCATCACCAGCACGCCCAGCTTGAGGAAGCGCAGGAAGCCGACATCGGCGCCCTCGCGCCGCAGCGCCGACAGCCACAGGATGGTCGCCAGCGAGCCGGTGATCGACAGGTTGGGCCCCAGGTCCACGCCGATCAGCATGGCGTCCACCACCAGCTGCGGCGGCGTGGCCTGCTGCAGCACGGTGCTGGCGACCAGGCCGGCCGGCAGGTTGTTGACCACGTTGGAGCCCACGGCCACCACGGCGCTGGCCGCCGCCGCCGTGCCGGCGGCGTTCGCCTGCACGCCGCTGGTGAGCCAGCCGGCCAGGGCGCCGATCACGCCCGTCTGGTGCAGCGCCTCGACCAGCACGAAGAGGCCGGCAACGAGGGGCAGCACGCTCCAGGAGACTTCCTTGACCACGGGCCAGGGATTGGCCTTGTCGCGCAGCAGCACCACGGCCGTGGTCAGCACGCCCATGATGCAGGTCGGCAGGCCCAGCTCGATGCCCTTGGCCGACACCGTCATCAGCACGATGGCCGTGACGACCAGCGCGCCCAGCGCCGTCATGCCGCCGGCATGCAGGGGCGAGACCTCGACGCGCGGCTCGCACCGGCCGGCGAGCTCGCCGCGCAGGGCCAGGCGCAGGCCGACATAGGTGGCCGCGATGGCCAGCAGCGAGGGCAGGCCGAAGCTCTTGATCCAGGGCAGCAGCGAGGGCACGTGCGCCCCGTACATCACCAGGTTGGCAGGGTTGGAGATGGGCAGCACGAAGCTCGCCGCATTGGCGATGAAGGCGCAGATGAAGAGATACGGCAGGGCCGGCGTGCGGGCCTTGCGGGCCGCGGCGAAGACGGCCGGCGTCAGCACCACGGCCGTCGCGTCGTTGGACAGAAAGGTGGTGATGACCGCGCCGATGGCATAGATCAACGTGAAGAGCCGCATCTGGGAGCCGCCGGCCCAGTTGACGGCGTGGCTCGCGACCCAGTCGAAGAGGCCCTCGCGCCGCGCCGTCTCGGACAGCAGCATCATGCCGATGAGGAAGAGATAGACGTCGTTGCCCTTGGCGACGGCGGCCAGGACCTCGTGCATCGGCAGCAGGCCGAACAGGGCGACCAGCGCCGCGCCGGCCACGGCCCAGAGGGCCTCGGGCAGTCTGAAGGGCCGGGCCAATACGCCGGCGGTGGCGGCGGCGGCGATGGCCCAGATGGCGACGTGGGAAGCAGCGAGCATGGCGGGGTGACGAAAGGCGGCAGCCGGGGGCGCCAGTGTAGGTAAGAACGTGTGGGCCATCTGCCAGGCGTCACGCAGCGGAGGATGCAGGCGCCCATCGCAATACCCGGTCGGCCGGGCACCGGCCAGGGGGAGCGAGGATAATTCGGCCATGCACATCCGCTTCACCAAGATGCAGGGCGCGGGCAACGACTTCGTCGTGCTCGACGAGACGCAAGGCCGCCTGGGCCTCACGCCCGCGCAGTACCGCTTCCTGGCCGACCGCCACTTCGGCGTGGGCGCCGACCAGATCCTCACCGTGCGCCCGTCGCCGGCCGAGGGCATCGACTTCGAATACGTGATCCACAACGCCGACGGCGGCGAGGTGGAGCAGTGCGGCAACGGCGCGCGCTGCTTCGCCCGCTACGTGCGCGACAAGGGCCTGACCGGCAAGGACCTGCTGCGCGTGCAGACCATGAAGGGCGTGATCGCCCCGCAACTCACCCCCGATGGCCGCGTGACGGTGGATATGGGCCGCCCGCGCTTCGCGCCGGCCGAGGTGCCGTTCGATGCTGCCGGCCTGCAGCCCGTGCCGCGCGGCCAGGGCGAACAATGGCCGATCGCGCTCGACGCGCCTGGGCATGCAGCTCCCGTTTTGATAGCAATCGCCTCCATGGGCAACCCGCACGCGGTGCAGCTGGTGGACGACGTGGACACCGCGCCCGTCGCCGCCACCGGCCCGCTGATCGAATGCCATGCGCGCTTCCCGCAACGCGTGAACGCCGGCTTCCTGCAGATCCTGAACCGCAGCGAAGTGCGCCTGCGCGTCTTCGAGCGCGGCTCCGGCGAGACGCTGGCCTGCGGCTCGGGCGCCTGCGCCGCCGTGGCCACGGGCATCCGCCTGGGGCTGCTCGATGCGCGGGTGGACGTCCACACGCGCGGCGGCCTGCTCACCATCGCCTGGGCCGGCGGCGCCGAGGACGCGGTCTTCATGACCGGCCCGGCCACCACCGTCTTCGAAGGCCAGATCGAGATTCCCGACACACCATGACCCCACACCAGCCCACGTCCCCCGCCTCCTCTTCCGTGCCGCCCATCACCGAGGAAGACATCGCCGAATTCCTGCTCAACACGCCCGGCTTCTTCGAGCGCCATGCCGAGGTGCTGGCCAGCGTCACCTTCACCAGCCCGCACAGCCAACGCACCGTGAGCCTGCAGGAACGCCAGGCCGAGATGCTGCGCGAGAAGATCAAGGGCCTGGAACAGCGCGTGATGGAGATCATCCGCAACGGCAGCGAGAACACCGGCATCGCGCAGAAGATCCATACATGGTCGTGCGAGCTGGCCGCCGTGCCCCAGGCGCAGGACCTGCCCGCTGCCGTCACCGGCGGCCTGCAGCGCCTGTTCGACGTGCCCCAGGCCGCGTTGCGCGTATGGGACGTGGCCGCGCCCTTCCAGGGCGCCGCCTTCACCCAGGGTGCGAGCGACGATGCCCGCGCCTTCGCCTCGTCGCTCACCGCCCCGTTCTGCGGCGCCAACCTGGGCTTCGAGCCCACGGCCTGGCTGCACCAGGCCTACCAGGTGCAGTCGCTGGCCCTGCTGCCGCTGCGTGAGGGCGCGGTGGACGGCTCCGCCCCCGCCTTCGGCCTGCTGGTGCTGGGCTCGCCCGATGCCCAGCGCTTCCAGGCCGACATGGGCACGGACTTCCTCGCGCGCATCGCAGAGCTGGCGAGCGCGGCGCTCTCGCGCCTGCGCTGAAGCCATGGCGAACGCGGCGGCGACGAGCGGCGACGCCGGCACGCCTGCGGCATCGCCACCCCCATCCCCACCGCCGCTGCCGCCCGAGGCGCTGCGCTACCTGGAGCACGTGCGCGTCGAAAAGCGCCTCGCGGCCCGCACGCTCACGCTCTACACGCTCGATCTCGAACGCCTGGTGCGGCTGGCCGAACCCACCGGCCTGCCCCTGCTGCAGCTGAGCAGCGGCCACATCCGCCGCTTCGTCGCGCAGATGCATTCGGGCGGCCGCAGCGGGCGCGGCATCGCGCTCATCCTCTCGGGCTGGCGCGGCTTCTACGCCTGGGCCGCGCGCCAGGGCCTGGTGCCGCACAACCCGGTGCTGGACGTGCGCGCGCCCAAGGCCCCCAAGCCGCTCCCGAAGGCGCTGCCGGTGGACGATGCCGTGCGCCTGGCCGAACACGAGCATGCGGGCGCCGACCCGTGGCTGGAAGCGCGCGACGCCGCCATGGTCGAGCTGCTCTACGGCTGCGGCCTGCGCGTGGGCGAACTGGTGGGCCTGGACGCCGTGCCCGGCCCCGACACGCAGCGCCAGGGACGCGGCTGGATCGACCTGCAGGCGGGCGAGGCGCATGTCTTCGGCAAGGGCTCCAAGCGCCGCAGCGTGCCGGTGGGCCGCGCCGCGCTGGCCGCGCTGCAGGCCTGGCTGGAGCAGCGCGCCCAGCCCTTCGGCGGCGACGCATCGCCCCGGCTGGATGTGGCGCTTTTCGTGGGCCAGCGCGGAGCGCGGCTCACGGCGCAGTCGGTCTGGCTGCGGCTGCGCCAGCGCAGCCAGCAGGCGGGCCTCACCACGCCCGTGCATCCGCACATGCTGCGCCACTCGTTCGCCAGCCACCTGCTGCAGTCCAGCGGCGACCTGCGCGCGGTGCAGGAGCTGCTGGGCCACGCCAACATCACCACCACCCAGGTCTATACGCGGCTTGACTTCCAGCACCTGGCCAAGGTGTACGACGCGGCCCACCCGCGCGCACGGCGCAAGCCGGGCGGCAGCGAAGAAGGCTGACGCACGCGGTTTTTTAGGGGGGACGGGGGATGCGGTGGAAAACGGCAGGCCCCTGGAGCCTGCCGTCTTCGGGGAAGAAAGTGTGAAGCGCGCCGATAAGCCGGATTCTGTGCGCTCGGTTGCCCGAACGTGACCGCCATTAATCTGGGCCGGGCGTCGCCGCCACGGCTCGGTGCTACCTACCCGCCAGCTCTGCGGAACCACATCAACGCTGGCCTACTTGGTATTGCTGCGCGTAGAGATTGCCCGTTTCACCCCGAGCGGACTTTGTCCGCTCGGGGTGGCTGTTCGGACCCGGCTTACGCCGGGTTCGGACAGCTCTCGCTGTCCTCTCGCCAGCTTGCGCTGGCGCCTCACAGAACACTCCGAAGCGGGCATCCACTCGGACTCGTCTCTGTTGCTCTGATCCTCACCTCACGGTGGGCAGCCGTTAGCTGCTACGCTGTCCTGTGCAGTCCGGACGTTCCTCCAGTGCCAGGTTTCCCCGATGGCACCAGCGGCGGTCTGGCGTGCTTCACGGCGTGCATTATCCCACCGGGTGACGCGGCATAACCTTATTGCTGCAAGGCAGGAGGACTGCACCACAATGCCCCGGAACCCCGTTCGTTCCTCTCTCTTTTCGTCCCACCCAACTCCCGGAGATGCCATGCCCGTACAGAACATCCTGCAAACCATCGGCAACACGCCCCATGTGCGCATCAACCGCCTGTTCGGCGCTGGCGCCAACGTGTGGGTGAAGTCGGAACGCAGCAACCCCGGCGGCTCGATCAAGGACCGCATCGCGCTGGCGATGGTGGAAGACGCCGAGCGCAGCGGCGCGCTCAAGCCCGGCGGCACCATCATCGAGCCCACCTCGGGCAACACCGGCATCGGCCTGGCGCTGGTCGCCGCCGTCAAGGGCTACAAGCTGGTGCTGGTGATGCCCGAGAGCATGAGCATCGAGCGCCGCCGCCTGATGCTGGCCTACGGCGCCACGTTCGACCTCACGCCCAAGGAAAAGGGCATGAAGGGCGCCATCGCCCGTGCGCTGGAACTGGCTGCCAGCACGCCCGGCGCCTGGGTGCCCCAGCAGTTCGAGAACCCTGCCAACGTCGATATCCACGTGCGCACCACGGCGCAGGAGATCCTGGCCGACTTCCCCGAAGGCCTGGATGCGGTGATCACTGGCGTGGGCACGGGCGGCCACATCACCGGCGTGGGCCGCGTGCTCAAGGCCAAATTCCCGCAGCTCAAGCTGTTCGCGGTGGAGCCGCTCGCCTCGCCCGTCATCTCGGGCGGCCAGCCTGCGCCCCACCCCATCCAGGGCATCGGCGCGGGCTTCATCCCGGCCAACCTGGACACCTCCCTGCTCGACGGCGTGATCCAGGTGGACGCCGAGCCCGCCCGCGAATACGCCCGACGCGCCGCGCGCGAAGAGGGCCTGCTGGTCGGCATCTCCTCGGGCGCCACGCTGGCGGCCATCGCGCAGAAGCTGCCCGAGCTGCCGGCAGGCGCGCGCGTGCTGGGCTTCAACTACGACACGGGCGAGCGCTACCTGTCGGTGGACGGCTTCCTGCCGGCCTGACGCCCCCCCAAGCCCTCCACGCCACGGGGCCGCCATGCGCGGCCCCGTGGTATTCCCGGCCGGACACCAGGTTGCCGCCACCCAGCGTCACGGGATCGGCCACCCGTCCTACAGGGTGCCGCAGAGCGCCTCGGAACAATCGGAAGGCATGGCCCACAGCCCGCCATACCGGCGCGCAGGCCGTGCCTTTTCTTTGCGATCCGACCCGATGGAAACAGCCACCCCACAGCCCACGGCGTCGTTCAAGGTGCTGACCGTGAACGTCCACAAGGGCTTCACCACTTTCAACCGCCGCTTCATGCTGCACGAATTGCGCGACGCCGTGCGCGACGTGTCGGCCGACCTGGTGTTCTTGCAGGAGGTGCTGGGTAACCACCAGAAGCACGCGGGACGCGTGGAAAACTTTCCCCAGGAGCCGCACTACGAATTCCTGGCTGACACGATCTGGAACCAGCATGCCTACGGCCGCAACGCGGTGTACGACAACGGCCACCACGGCAACGCGCTGCTGTCCAAGTTCCCCATCGTGCATTACGAGAACCACGATATCTCGGTGACCGGTCCAGAGCGCCGCGGCATGCTGCATTGCGTGCTGCAGCCGCCCGGCAGTGCGCTGCCGGTGCATGCCATCTGCGTTCACCTGGGCCTGCAGGAGGCGCACCGCCAGCGGCAACTGCGCCGCATCTGCGACCTGGTGAACACCTTTGATCCGGCCGAGCCAGTGGTGTTGGCCGGCGACTTCAACGACTGGCGGGGCCGCGCGCATGAAGTGCTGCGCGATGGAGCCGGGCTGCAGGAAGTCTTCATGCAGGGCGGCGGCAAGGCGCGGCGCACCTTCCCCGCATCGCTGCCGGTGCTGCAGCTCGACCGCATCTACGTTCGCAACGCGGCCGTGCTCACGCCCGTGCAGCTGCCACGTCTGCCCTGGAGCCGCCTGTCCGACCATGCCCCCCTTGCTGCGGAGATCGCACTATGAGCCTTGGCCGCACCGCCTCCACCACCGCCCGCCGCCAGGCCAGCAGCCGTTGGGTTGAAGACAACGACTTCGAACTGCTGGAAAACGGCGAGGAGTTCTTTCCCCGGGTGTTCGATTCCATCCGCACCGCGCAGCGCGAGGTCTGGCTGGAAACCTTCATCCTGTTCGAGGACAAGATCGGACTGCAGCTGCATGCCGCCCTGCTGGAGGCCGCACGCCGCGGCGCGCGCGTGCATGTGCTGGTGGACGGCTTCGGCTCGCCCGACCTCTCCCAGCGCTTCGTCGGCGAACTGGTCGAGGCAGGCGTGCATTTCCGCATCTTCGACCCGGGCCGCCAGCTCTTCGGACAGCGGCTCAACGTGCTGCGCCGCATGCACCGCAAGATCGTGGTGGTGGACGGCGAACACGCCTTCATCGGCGGGATCAACTATTCGGCCGATCATGTCGCCGATTTCGGCCCCGAGGCCAAGCAGGACTATTCCGTGCAGGTGCGCGGCCCGCTGGTGGCGCAGATACACGCCTTCGTGCAGGAGGCCGTGCTGCCGCTGAAGCAGCGCCGCCGCCGCTGGGAGCGGCGCCCCCGGCCGCATGCCACGGCCCCGCTGCCTCCGGCAGGCCCCGCGCAAGCGCTGTTCGTGACCCGCGACAACCACTTTCACACCAACGACATCGAACGCCACTACCGCATCGCACTGCGCTCGGCGCGCGAGCGCGTGGTGATCGCCAATGCCTATTTCTTCCCCGGCTACCGCTTCATCCGCGAGCTGAGGCGCGCCGCGCGGCGCGGGGTGGACGTGCGGCTCATCCTGCAGGGCCAACCCGACATGCCGATCGTGAAGACCGCCGCGGGCCTGCTGTACGACCACCTCCTGCGCGCGGGCGTGCGCATCTACGAATACTGCGACCGGCCGCTGCATGGCAAGGTGGCGCTGGTGGATGGCGAATGGTCCACGGTGGGTTCCAGCAACCTCGATCCCTTGAGCCTGTCGCTCAACCTGGAGGCCAACGTCATCATCCGCGACGCTGCTTTCAATGCGCAGCTCTACCAGCGTCTGTCGCACCTGATGGAAAACAGCTGCAAGCAGGTGAAGCCCGAACCGAAGGGCCGCTGGGAAGGCCTGCGCCTCGTGCGCAGCTACTGCGTGTTCCACTTGATGCGCTGGTTCCCCACCTGGGCCGGCTGGCTGCCCCGGCACGAGCCGGAGATCTCGCTGGTGGGCGGCCGCGACCTCGCCCCCGATACCGCCGCCGGGCAGCGGACGGCGACCGGTGCGGGCTGACCCACGGCACCGCGCCTGCATGTCCCGCAAGGCCGCTGCCACCGCCGATGCCGGCCAGCGGCCTGCCCAGCGCAGCCGCTGGGCCAGGCTACGCGCGCAGCCTTGGTGGCCCTGGCTCGTCACTGCGTTGACGGGCGCTTTCGCAGCCTTCGTGCTCTACCTGCTCTGGAGCCAGGGCCGCCGCGTGGACTGGCCGGCCGTGTGGCAGTCTCTGCGTGCCCTGCCCCTGGGGGCGGTGGCGCCGGCTGCGGCGCTGGCCTGGTCCAGCCATTTGCTCTACGCCACGTTCGACCTCTTCGGGCGCCACTACACGCGCCACGGCCTGCCGGTGGCGCGTACCCTGGGCATCACGCTGATCGCCTACCCCTTCACGCTGAACCTGGGCTCGCTCATCGGCGGCGCCACCACACGCTACCGGCTCTATTCCCGCCAGGGCGTGGGCGTTGGGGCCATCGGGCAGATCGTGGTGCTGTCCATCATCACCAACTGGCTGGGCTATTTCGTGCTGGCCGGCGCCGTCTTCTGGGCCTGGACGCCGCAGATGCCCGAAGGCTGGGTCGTGGGCGGCGCGCAGCTGCATTGGATGGGCCTGGCCCTGGCCGCCATCACCGCGGGTTACCTGGCGCTCTGCGCAGGGCGCGGTGGCCGGCCGATCACCGTGCGCGGCCACGACTTCCCTCTGCCGCAGTGGTACGCAGGGCTGCTGCAAATAGCGGTTTCCTGCATCAACTGGATGCTCATGGCCGGCGCGCTCTGGATGCTGACGCAGCGCCAGGCTCCCTACGCAGCGGCTCTGGCCACGGTGCTTCTGGGCGCCATCGCGGGGCTGATCTCGCGCATTCCCGCCGGCCTGGGCGTGCTGGAGGCCGTGGCCACCGCCGTGCTCTCGGCCTACATGCCCCCCGCGCAGGCGCTCGCCGCCGTGCTGGCGTACCGCATGCTCTACTTCTTCGCGCCGCTGGGCGTGGCGGTGGTGGCCTTCGGGGCGACCGAGCTGCTCTGGAAGCGGCGGCAGCCAGCAGCGGCAACGGCAAGGAGCGGCTAGCGGCGCCCGCCGCCATGCGGTGCATGACAACCCGGGCTGCCGTATGATTGCCGCCCCGCGAAACGCCCCACGCCCGATAGATACGGGCCTGAACGCCATGATCCGACTCTCGGAAATCAAGCTGCCGCTGGCCGCCCTGCCCGCCAGCCCCCTCGACAACGACCCCCATCCGCACGCCGCCCTGCACGAGCAGGCCTGCGCCGTGCTGGGCGTGCCGCCCACCGCCATCGCCCACCTGCACGTGCACAAGCGCAGCTTCGACGCGCGCAAGGCCGACCTGCTGGCGGTGTACATCCTCGACATCACGCTGGCCGACCCGGCGCAGGAGCCGGCCCTGCTGGCGCGCCATGCGGGCCGCCCGCACGTGCAGCCCACGCCCGACATGGCCTGGAAGCCCGTGGGCCGCGCGCCCGAAGGGCTGGCCCACCGCCCGGTGGTGGTGGGCTTCGGGCCCTGCGGCATCTTCGCCGCGCTGGTGCTGGCGCAGATGGGCTTCAAGCCCATCGTGCTGGAGCGCGGCAAGACCGTGCGCGAGCGCACCAAGGACACCTGGGGCCTGTGGCGCAAGCGCACGCTCACGCCCGAATCGAACGTGCAGTTCGGCGAAGGCGGTGCCGGCACCTTCAGCGACGGCAAGCTCTACAGCCAGATCAAGGACCCGCGCCACCTGGGCCGCAAGGTGATGGAAGAGTTCGTGCAGGCCGGCGCGCCGCCGGAGATCCTCTACGCCGCGCACCCGCACATCGGCACCTTCAAGCTGGTCAAGGTGGTGGAGACGCTGCGCGAGCAGATCATCGCCCTGGGCGGCGAGGTGCGCTTCGAGCAGCGCGTGACCGACGTGGTGGTCGAGGCCGACGCCTCCGGCCAGCGCCACCTGCGCGGCCTGCAGGTGCTGGACCAGGCCACCGGCCAGCAGCACACGCTGCGCGCCGACCATGTGGTGATGGCGCTGGGCCACAGCTCGCGCGACACCTTCGCCATGCTGCACGGGCGCGGCGTGCACATGGAGGCCAAGCCCTTTTCGGTGGGCGTGCGCATCGAGCATCCGCAGAGCGTGATCGACCGCGCCCGCTGGGGCCGCCACGCCGGCCACCCGCTGCTGGGCGCTGCCGACTACAAACTGGTCCACCACGCGGCCAACGGCCGGGCGGTCTACAGCTTCTGCATGTGCCCGGGCGGCACGGTGGTGGCCGCCACCAGCGAGCCCGGCCGCGTGGTCACCAACGGCATGAGCCAGTATTCGCGCAACGAGCGCAACGCCAACGCCGGCATGGTGGTGGCCATCGACCCGAGCGACTACCCGCACGACGCCGAGGCCTTCTCCGCCGCGCTGGGCGCCACGCACGGCATCGAATCGCTGCCCGCCGGCCAGGCCCATCCGCTGGCCGGCATCGTGCTGCAGCGGCAGCTCGAATCCCGCGCCTACGTGCTGGGCGGCAGCAGCTACAACGCCCCGGCGCAGCTGGTCGGCGACTTCCTGGCCCGGCGCGCATCGACGCAGTTAGGCGCAGTGGAACCTTCGTACAAGCCGGGCGTGACCATGGTCGATCTGCACGATGCCCTGCCCGCCTACGCCACCGAGGCCATGCGCGAAGCCCTGCCCGCCTTCGGCAAGAAGATCCGCGGCTACGACATGCACGACGCGGTGCTGACCGGGGTGGAAACGCGCACCTCTTCGCCGCTGAAGATCGGCCGGGGCGAGAACTTCCAGAGCCTCAACACCGCAGGCCTCTATCCGGCGGGCGAAGGCGCCAGCTACGCGGGCGGCATCCTCTCGGCCGGGGTGGACGGCATCAAGGTCGGAGAGGCCGTGGCCCGCGCCATCCTGGGGGTGGCGGCATGACTTCGCACCCGGCCACCGCACGGCCGCTGGACGCGGCAGCCTTCGCGCCCCCTTCCCTGCTGCGCTTCGCGGGCGCGGCGCTGGCCATGGCGTGCGTGGTGCTGGCCTCCAATATCTTGGTGCAGTACCCCATCAACGACTGGCTGACCTGGGGCGCACTGAGCTACCCGGTCGCCTTCCTGGTCAGCGACCTCATCAACCGCAGCCACGGCCCGGTGCCGGCGCGGCGCGTGGCCTGGGTGGGTTTCGCGGCGGCGGTAGCGGCATCGCTGGCGCTCGCACCGGCGCGCATCGCCATCGCGTCGGGCACAGCCTTCATCGTGTCGCAGTGCCTGGACATCAGCATCTTCCACCGTCTGCGCCAGGGCACCTGGTGGCGCGCGCCGCTGTGGGCCACGGTGGTGGCCGCTGCGCTCGATACCGCCGTGTTCTGGGGCATCGCCTTCGCGGGCTCGGCAGAGCCGTGGGTCACCTGGGCGCTGGGCGACCTGGGCGTGAAGCTGGCCATGGGCGTGCTGCTGTTGCTGCCCTTCCGGCTGCTGACCTGGCGCAGCGCGGCACAGGGCGCGCGCCCGCAGCACTGAGCGGGCGGCGCAACCGCTTCCCGTCCACTCTCAGCCGGCGGCCACGCCAGCCCGCTCCAGCATGGCGTGCAGCAGCACGTTGCACCCCGCCTCGATGTGCTCGGGTTTCGCATCCTCGATCTCGTTGTGGCTGATGCCGTCCTTGCAGGGAATGAAGATCATCCCGCTGGGCGCGAGCTTGGCCATGTACACCGCATCGTGCCCGGCGCCGGAGACTGCGGGCATGTGGCTGTAGCCCAGCTTGGCGGCAGCGCGGCCCACGGCTTCCACGCATGCAGGGTGGAATTGCTGCGCGGGATAGCTGGAGACGAGGTCGATCTGCACCTGCACGCCGTGCTCCTTAGCGACCTGGTCGGCCACGGCTTTGACCTCCGCTGCCATCGCATCGACAAGTTCGTCGGTGCTGTTGCGCAGGTCGACGCTGAATTTGACCCGGCCGGGAATGACGTTGCGGCTGTTGGGAAACACCTGCACCATGCCCACCGTGCCGCGCCCGTGCGGCGGGTGGCGGTGGGCGGCGGCCACCACGTCCTGCATGATGCGCGTGGCGGCCAGCATCGCGTCCTTGCGCAGGGCCATGGGCGTGGGGCCCGCGTGGGCCTCCATGCCGGTGACGGTGCAGTCAAACCAGCGGATGCCCAGCACGCCGCTGACCACGCCGATGGTCTTGTCGTTGTCTTCCAGCACCGGGCCTTGTTCGATGTGGGTCTCGAAGTAGGCGCCGATGGGGTGGTCGCCGGGCTCCTGGTCGCCGATGTAGCCGATGCGTTCCAACTCGCCCTTCACGGTCTTGCCTTCGGTGTCGGTGGCGGCATAGGCGTGCTCCAGCGTGAAGGCTTTGGCGAACACGCCCGAGCCCATCATCACGGGCACAAACCGGCTGCCTTCTTCATTGGTCCAGAACGCGACTTCGATGGGGGCTTCGGTTTCGATGCCGTGGTCATTCAGCGTGCGCACCACCTCGATGCCTGCCAGCACGCCGTAGTTGCCGTCGAACTTGCCGCCCGTGGGCTGGGTGTCGATGTGGCTGCCGGTCATGATGGGTGGCAGGTTGTTGTTGCGCCCGGGGCGGCGCATGAAGCCGTTGCCGATCTTGTCGATAGTGACGGTCATGCCTGCCTCGCGCGCCCAGCGGGTGACGAGGTCACGGCCCTGCTTGTCCAGGTCGGTGAGGGTGAGGCGGCACACGCCGCCCTTGGGGGTGGCGCCGATCTGCGCCAGCTCCATGAGCGACGCCCACAGGCGATCGCCGTTGATGCGCAGGTTCTCGATGTCGGTCTTCACTTTGGTGTCCATGGTGTTCTCCAGATGCATTGCAGCGGTCAGCGCGCAACGGCGGTAGGGGCCAGGTCCTGCGCACGCTTTTGCACGGCCTGGAAGTTGGCGCCAAACGCAGGGCGCTTGATGTAGCGGCCCTTGCCCTGCTCCGCCCGCAGGTCGCCATTGGCAAACACCACGCGGCCCTGGCTCACGGTGTGGCTGGGAATGCCGCGCACGGTGCGGCCTTCAAAGATGTTGAAGTCGCCCTTGCTGAACTGGGTTTGGGCCGAGAAGGTCTTGGTGCCTTGCGGGTCCCACAGCACCAGGTCGGCATCGGCGCCTTCACCGATGTAGCCCTTGCGCGGGTAGATGTTGAACAGCTTGGCCGCATTGGCCGAAGTGATGGCCACGAACTCGGATGGCGTGAGGCGACCGGTGTTCACGCCGCCATCCCACAGCGCGGCCATGCGCTCTTCCACGCCGCCGGTGCCGTTGGGGATCTTGGCAAAGTTCTCTTGGCCCATGGCCTTTTGCGCGGCGCAGAAGGTGCAGTGGTCCGTGGCGGTGGTGTGCAGCTGGCCTGACTGCAGGCCGCGCCAAAGCGCCTCCTGATGGCCCTTGGGGCGGAAGGGTGGACTCATCACATAGGCGGCGGCCTTGGCAAAGTCGGGGTCGCGGTACACGCTGTCGTCCACCAGCAGATGCCCCGCCAGCACCTCGCCGTACACGCGCTGGCCACGCGCACGGGCGCGGGCAATCGCGTCGGCGGACTCCATGCAGCTCACGTGCACCACATAGATGGGCACGCCCAGCACATCGGCAATGGCGATGGCGCGGTTGGCAGCCTCGGCCTCGACCATGGGCGGGCGCGAGAGCGGATGGCCTTCCGGCCCTGTGATGCCCATCTTGGCGACCTCTTGCTGCAGCAGATACACCAGCTCGCCGTTCTCGGCGTGCACCGTGGGCATGGCGCCCAGTTCCAGCGCGCGCTTGAAGCTGTTCACCAGGGTTTCGTCGTCGCACATGATGGCGTTCTTGTAGGCCATGAAGTGCTTGAAGCTGTTCACGCCTTCTTGCTGCACCAGCGTGCCCATGTCGGCGCGCACCTGCTCGCTCCACCAGGTGATGGCGACGTGAAACGAATAGTCGGCTGCCGACTTTTCAGCCCAGCCGCGCCATTTGCGGTAGGCGTCCATCAGCGGCTCTTGCGGGTCGGGGATCACGAAGTCGATGATGCTGGTGGTGCCACCGGCCAGCGCTGCCGCTGTGCCAGTGAAGAAGTCGTCCATGGTCACGGTGCCCATGAACGGCAACTGCATGTGCGTGTGCGGGTCGATGCCACCGGGCAGCACGTACTGGCCGCTCGCGTCCAGCGTAGCGGTGCCAGCGGGTGCCTGCGCTGCGGCGGCTTCGCCGACGGCGGCGATGCGACCGTCCACGCACAGCACGTCGGCGCGCTCTTCGCGGTCGGCATTCACCACGGTGCCGCCGCGGATCAGAAGGCTCGAGGTCATGGGATCTCCTTGGTTCTGGACTTGAATGCCCCGGCGCACACAGGGCGGGTGCGCCGCGACGGGCCGTTGATAGGGCTAGTTCAGCTTCCGGGCGGTGACGTAGTAGTAAAGGCCCGCCACGCCGAGGCTGAAGAACCAGCCCGAGTCAAACAGGGTGAGCCAGATGGCGGGCATGCCGGCCTTGTCCACCACGCCCGATACGGCCAGATAGCCCGGCAGGCAGGGCAGCACGCCGAGCAGGAAGGCCACCAGCGCGTGCAGGTTCCAGCCGTTGGTGTATTCGTAGTCGCCCCCGCGTCGGTACAGGTCCTCGACCTTCAGCCGGGTCTTGCGAACCAGGTAGTAGTCGACCAGCAGAATGCCGGCGATGGCGCCCAGCAGCGTGCCGTAGCCGCCCAGCCAGACGAACAGATAGCTGCCGGAGGTGGCCAGCAATTTCCAGGGCATGAACAGCAGGCCGAGCAGCGCGGCGATCACGCCTCCCATGCGGAAGCTGATCTTCGACGGTGCGATCTGGCTGAAGTCGTACGACGGTGAGACCAGATTGGCGGCCACGTTGGTCGTCAGGTTGGCCAGCAGGATCACCAGAAGGCCCAGACCGGCGGCCACGCTGCCCATCTGCGTGAGCAGGCCGTCCGGGAACAGCTGTGCCTTACCGTACAGGATGGCGGACGCCGAGAAGCCGATGACACCCACCATCGAGAACAGCGCCATGGGAATGGGCAGGCCAATGGCCTGGCCCAGCACCTGATCCTTTTGCGACCGGGCAAAGCGCGTGAAGTCGGGAATGTTCAGTGCCAGCGTGGCCCAGAACCCTACCAGGCCGGTCAATGCCGCCCATGTCTTCGGCCCTCCCTCCACCACCTTGGCAGGCAGGTTGAACAGCTGGCTCGGAGGCACCCGCACCAGCAGCACCACGACCAGCAGGACGGACGCTGCGATCATCAGCGGAGCCGCAATCACTTCCAGCCGGCGGATCGACTCCGGCCCCTTCCAGATGAACCAGATGTGGACGGCCCAGAAGGCCAGGAAGCACATGAGCTGCGAGGTACTGATGGTCTGCCCGTCGGCCGGCCCGGCGAGTCCCAACCCCAGGATGTTCAGGAATCCGTGCAATGCAAGCGCGCCGAAATAGCAGTTGATGGAGAACCAGCCGCAGGCCACCAGTCCACGCAGCACTGCGGGCAGGTTGGCGCCCTTGACGCCGAACGAGGCCCTGGCCAGCACCGGGAACGGGACGCCGTATTTGGGACCCACTCGGCCGATCAGCACCATGGGCACCAGCACGATGCAATTGGCCAGAAAAACGAGCCATACGGCCATCTGCCATGAAAAGCCCTGGTCCAGCATGGAGCTGGCCATGGTGTACGTGGGCACGCAGACCACCATGCCGACCCACAGGGCGGCATAGTCCTTCCAGACCCAGTGCCGTTGGGCCGCCGTGGTGGGCAGCAGGTCTTCGTTTGCGAGCGTGGCCTCGCGCCCCACCGGGGAGGTGGTCGTTGCGGCCGCCGCCGGTGCCGCGCCGCCTGAACTGTTCATCATGTCGTCACTCCTGGATGAAGAAGGTGATGGATCGCCGACTGCCATCAAGCAGCGACCGTGCCTGCGGCCGGCGCCACCGCCACACGCTGCGGGTTGTTGGGGTGCGTAGTCCAGTTGGCGTATTCGCCGGTCACCGTGCGGCCGGTGCGCGCATCGACCTCGCCCGGCGCCAGGCTGCGCATGCTGATGCACTCGGGCACCGGGCAGATCGAGGCGCACAGATTGCAGCCCACGCACTCGGCCTCGTTCACCTCGAAGCGGCGCACGCCGCCCTGCTTGTCGAACGTGATGGCCTGATGCGACGTGTCTTCGCACACCACGTGGCAACGGCCGCAGCCGATGCAGGCGTCCTGGTCGATCACGGCCTTCTCGATGTGGTTGAGGTCCAGCTGTTTCCAGTCCTTGACGGTGGGCACCGCCTGGCCGCGGAAGTCGTCGATGCATCCATAACCGTGCGCGTCCATGAAGTTGGAGAGGCCGTCGCACAGGTCCTGCACGATCTTGAAGCCATAGACCATGGCCGCCGTGCAGACCTGCACCGTGCCGCAGCCCAGGGCGATGTATTCGGCCGCGTCGCGCCAGGTGGTCACGCCGCCGATGCCGCTGATGGGCAGGCCGGCGGTCTGCGCGTCGCGCGCGATCTCGGCCACCATGTTCAGCGCGATGGGCTTGACGGCCGGGCCGCAGTAGCCGCCGTGCGAGCCCCAGCCGCCCGTGTGCGGGCTCATCGCCATGCGCTCCAGGTCCACGCCCATGATGGAGTTGATGGTGTTGATGAGCGAGACCGCGTCGGCCCCGCCGGCCTTGGCCGCGCGCGCGGGCTGGCGCACGTCGGTGATGTTGGGCGTGAGCTTCACGATCACCGGCAGGCGGCTGTACTGCTTGCACCAGGCCGTCACCATCTGGATGTACTCGGGCACCTGGCCCACGGCTGCGCCCATGCCGCGCTCGCTCATGCCGTGCGGGCAGCCGAAGTTCAGCTCGATGCCGTCGGCGCCCGTGTCCTCCACCATGGGCAGGATGCGCTTCCAGCTCTCTTCCACGCAGGGCACCATGAGCGAGACGATCATGGCGCGGTCGGGCCAGGCACGCTTGACGCGGCGGATCTCCTCCAGGTTCACGGCCAGCGGCCGGTCGGTGATGAGCTCGATGTTGTTCAGGCCGATCACGCGCCGGTCCTGCGACATGAGCGTGGAATAGCGCGGGCCGTTCACGTTGACCACGTGCGGGTCCTCGCCCAGGGTCTTCCAGACCACGCCGCCCCAGCCGGCCTCGAAGGCGCGGGTGACGTTGATCTCCTTGTCGGTGGGCGGCGCCGAGGCCAGCCAGAAGGGGTTGGGGCTGCGGATGCCCAGGAATTCGCTGCGGATGTCTGCCATGTGCTTCTCCCGTGTCGTGTCGCGGTGGGTTCGTGGGGTGGGTGGCGCGGGCCTCAGCCCGCCGTCAGCGCCTCGTGAATGGAAGCGGCGGCCACCTTGCCGTGCTCCACGGCCTCCACGGTCAGGTCGCGCCCGCCGGCACGGCAGTCGCCGCCGGCCCAGACGCGCGGCGCGCTGGTGCGGCCCTGGGCATCGGTGGCGATGCGGCCGGCCTGCAGCGCGATGGCCGGGCCCGCGTGTTCGGGCGGATAGCTCTGCCCAATGGCCTTGAGCACCATGTCGGCCTCGAGCGTGAAGACCTCGCCGGTTTCCACCAGGCGCCCGCCGTCGAGCGCCGTGGCGGCGAAGCGCATGCCGCGCACGGCGCCGGCTTCGCACAGCAGCTCCTGCGGGGCGGCCCAGTGGCGCAGGGTCACGCCGTTGATCTGGGCCCAGCGCTGCTCCACCTGCGAGGCCGACATGCTTTCGCCCCCCCGGCGATAGACGATGGTCACTTCCTCGGCGCCCAGCTTGCGCGCCTGCACGGCGGCGTCCACCGCCGTCATGCCGCCGCCGATCACCACCACGCGCCGGCCCACGGGCACGGCCGAGAGATCGGCGGCCTGGCGGATGTCGGCGATGAAGTCCACCGCATTGCGCAGGCCGGTGGCCTGCGGCTCCGCGATGCCCAGGGCGTTCACGCCGGCCAGGCCCAGGCCCAGGAACACGGCGTCGTAGGCCTCCAGCAAACCATCGACGGTGATATCGCGCCCCAGCTGCTGCTGGCAGCGCACCTCGATGCCGCCCACCGACAAGAGCCACGCCACCTCCTTCTGCGCGAAGCCGCCCGTGGTCTTGTAGCTGGCCAGGCCGTATTCGTTCAGGCCGCCCAGCTTGGGGCGGGCCTCGAACAGCACCACATCGTGCCCCCGTAGCGCAAGGCCGTGGGCGCAGGCCAGCCCCGCAGGCCCGGCGCCGACCACGGCCACGCGCCCGCCGGTGGACGCAGCGCGGGTGAAGAGCGGCGCGCCGGGAGCGGCGAAATACGCATCGGTGGCGTGGCGCTGCAGCGCGCCGATCTCCACCGGCTTGTCTTCGTTGGCATGGCGCACGCAGGCCTCTTCGCACAGCACCTCGGTGGGGCAGACCCGGGCGCACATACCGCCCAGCGGGTTGGCTTCGAGGATGGCGCGCGCCGCGCCGCGCTCGTTGCCCTGGGCGATGCGGTGGATGAACGAGGGAATGTCGATGCCCGTGGGGCAGGCCGTGGCACAGGGCGCGTCGTGGCAGTAGTAGCAGCGTTCGGCTTCGATCAGCGCCTGAGCCCGCGTGAGCGGCGGATGCGCATCGCCGAAATTCACGGCGTAATCGGCCAGGTTCAGGCGTGCGGCATGCACGCCGCAGGCACGGCTTGCGGTCGGTTCCATGGTGTGTGCTCCGGCGAAGGGGTCAGTCGAGGGGATGGGGAGCGCTGCGGCGAACGCCGCAGCACGCGGATCGGGAGACCGGCCGGCCAGGTCGCGCCTGGGCAAGGACGCATGCGCGGGCAACGAACCCGGCGCACAGCGGTGCGGACTGCGGAGATTTCATCGGGGGCCTCACGGGGTGCTGGCAGGTGTCATCGGCGATGCCGTCGCCCTGCCTGTCGGTTAATTTACTTATCAGTAAAAATTTACCAATCGGTAAAAACCCATCTGCAAACCGCGTGCCAACCTTCGGGCACCCCATTCATCCCACAATGGTGCAATGCGACGAAACCCTCCGCCCGCCCGCCCCGCGCCTGTGCGAATGCGCACCGCTACCGATGACAGTGCTCCTCCCACACCCCCCACCGCGCGCCCGCCCACCGCCTCGCGGCTGAACAAGGAACGCACCATCCTGACAGAGGCCGAGAGTCAATTCGCACAGTTCGGCTTCGAGGGCGCGTCACTGGAGAGCATCGCGGCGGCCGTGAATATCAGCCGCCACAACCTGCTGTATTACTTCCCGAGCAAGGAGGCGCTCTATCTGCGCGTGCTCGACGACGTGCTCAACCAGTGGCTCTCGGGCATGGAGGAGATGTCGCACGGCGACGATCCGCAGCAGGCGCTGCGCCACTACATCCGCGCCAAGCTGCGCTCGTCGCTGGAGCGGCCCAACGCGGCCAAGGTCTTCGCCAAGGAAGTGATCGCCGGCGCGCCCCGCTATGCCGGCGTCATCGCCGAGCGCGTGGGCCCGGTGCTGAAGAAGGACGTGAGCACGTTCCAGCGGTGGGCCAATGAGGGCCGCATCGCGCATGTGGACTTCACGCACCTGATGTTCATCATCTGGTCGGTCACCCAGGCCTATGCCGACCAGCAGACCCAGTTCGCCCTGCTGCTGGGCCAGCCCGCCCTCACCGAGCGCGACTACGCCCGGGCCGAGGAGCTGATCTGCCACCTGGTGCTCAAGGGGCTGGAGCCTGGCGCTGCGCCGCAGCCTGCGGCGCTGAGTGGCAGGGGCACCGGGGCCCGGTCAGCCCATACCGCCAAAGACTAGCGATAGCCCCAGTGGCCCGGCCGCGTATGCCAACCGCCGGGGCCCGGCTGCCAGCGCTGGGGCACCCATATCCAGCCGGGGCGCGGCGGCGCGGCCCAGTGCCCGGGGCGCCACGCATAGCGCCCGCCGCCCCACTCCCAGAAACCACCCACCCAGACGTGGACCGGCGACGGAGCCACGGTGATCGGCTCCACATAGGGTGCGGGCGGCGCGATCGGGGCGACGATGGGCGGCCCCTGCTCCACCACCACCTGCCGCACGGGCGGGGCCACCACGCAGCCCGCGAGCGCAGCCGCAGCGGCTGCGGCTGCGGCGAGCAGAGTCAGCGCGCCCGCGCGGCGGAGGCGGGCCCCAGGACGGTGCAAGAACATGGTGAACACTCCATTCATCGTCAGGTGAGAACGGGTATTCAACGAACGCGACGCACGGGCCGCGCACCCCGGCCGAGTAAAGCCGAGGCAAAGATGCCGGCCCGCCAGAGGGACGGCGGTCCGGATACCTTCAGTGCAGCGCCGGCGTGATGGTGGACGCCGGCAAGCGGAAGGCCGCCACCAGCTCGGCCAACTGCTGCGCCTGCATGCGCAGGCTCTGCGCGGCGGCGGACGACTCCTCGACCAGCGCGGCGTTCTGCTGCGTCATCTGATCCAGCTGGTTCACCGCTTCGCCCACCTGGCCCAGGCCGGTGCTCTGCTCGCGTGCGGCGGTGCTCAGCTCAGCGATGATGGCCGTCACCTGCTGCACGGACTGCACGATCTCGCCCATGGTGCCGCCGGCCGCATCGACCAGCTGGGTGCCTTCCTGCACCTGCCGGGCGCTCTCTGCGATCAGCGTGCCGATCTCCTTGGCCGCCGTAGCGCTGCGCTGCGCCAGGCTGCGCACCTCGCCGGCCACGACGGCGAAGCCCCGCCCCTGCTCGCCGGCACGGGCCGCTTCGACGGCGGCGTTCAGCGCCAGGATGTTGGTCTGAAAGGCAATGCCGTCGATCACACTCGTGATGTCGGCGATCTTGCGCGAAGACTGGGCGATGCCGTTCATCGTGCCCACCACGCGCTCGACCGCCTCACGCCCGCGGCGGGCCACGTCGCTCGCCGATGCGGCCAGCCCGCTCGCGTGATGGGCGGCGTCGGCGCTGTGGCGCACAGTGGCGATGAGCTCTTCCATGCTGGCGGCGATTTCCTCGAGGTTCGAGGCCGTCTGTTCGGTACGTGCCGAGAGATCGGTGTTGCCCGCGGCGATCTCGGAGCTGGCGCCCGCCACCGACGCACTGGCCTGCCGCATGCCCACGACCAGGCCGACCAGCCGCGCCTGCATGTCGGCCAGGCGGCCCAGCAGCGCGCGCACCTCGTCGCGGTTGTCCGGCGCCACGGGAGGCACGCTGGAGGTGAGGTCGCCCTCGGCGATGCGGTCGGACACGAGCGACGCCTGCGCCAGCGGGCGCAGCAGGGAGCGCGACAGCAGCACGGCGCAGAGCAGGCTCAGCGCCAGGCCCAGCACCACGCCGCTGCCCAGCAGCACGATGCCCTGGCGCTCGCTGGCGCTGGCGGCCTCGCGGTCCTGCGCCACGCGCTTGCGCTGGTAGGCGGCCATGTCGTTCACGGCGCCGGCATAGCGGTCGGCCGCCGGGCGCAGCAGCTGGCCCACGGCTTCGGGCGGCAGGGTCTCGCCGGCCTGGCGGCGCTTGACGAGCGCATCTCGCGCGGCGCGGAAGCCGTTGCCGGCCGCGTCGATGGACGCGAAGATGCGGCGCGATTCGTCGTCCTCGGCCAGCGCTTCCAGGCGCTTGCGCACCTCGGCGGACCGGGCGGAGGTGCGCTTGCGGTCGGCATCCACCCGCGCTGCATAGACCGGGTTATCGACCTCCAGCAACGACTCTGCCCGCGCCGCGCTCAGCACCACGATGGCTTCGAGTTCCTGCGCCAGCAGTGCCCGTTCCGCCGACGGCCCACCCAGGTCGTCGGCGAGGTTCTGCAGGCCCATCAGCCGCCAGGCGCCGACGGCAGAGGCCAGCGACATGACGAGACAGACCGCACCGAAGGCGAGAGCCAGGCGCAGGGAAAGACGAGCGTTGTTGAAGAACATGGGAAAAGGGGCGCCGGAGGGAGGATGGAAGACCGAAGCTTCCAGCCGCTTCAGACGGCCAGCAAAGGAAGTGGCCGCCAGTTTATCGGCTCATCCTTACGCATCTGGCGCCCCGCAGGGGCCATGAAGACCTGCGCCCCCTGGAAGCCCCCCCGGGCGGCCGCAGGGGCTCACGGCGTCAGTCCAGCACTACACCGGCCGAGCGGATCACCTGCGCCCACTTGGCAGTCTCCGCTGCGATGAAGGCATTGCACTCCTGGGGGGTCGAGCCTTCGGCAAACGTGCCCATGGCTTGCTCCAGGCGGCGCGAGACTTCAGGGCTGCGGATGATGTGCGCAACCTCTGCCGACATGCGCTGCACGATGGCCGCCGGGGTGGCGGCAGGCGCCAGCATGGCGGCCCAGGTGCTGCCCAGCAAGCCAGGGTACCCCTGCTCGGCGAAGGTCGGGACATCAGGCAACGCTGGCAGGCGCTTGTCGCTGGCCACGCCGATCAGGCGGATCTTGCCGGCCCGGGCCGGCTGGATCAGGTTGGGCGGCGGATCGAGGAAGAGCGGCACCTGGCCGCCCAGCAGGTCGGCCAGAGCGGGCGCGGCACCCTTGTAAGGCACATGCACCATGTCCACGCCGGTGACGCTGCGCATCAGCTCCGACGTGAGGTGCGCGGCCGAACCCGTGCCCGAAGAGGCATAGCTGATCTTGCCCGGATGGGCTCGGCCATAGGCCACCAGCTCGGCCAGGGTCTTGAAGGGCGCGTTCATGGCCACGGCCGCCACCAGCGGCGACACACCCATGAGCGAGACACCCGTCAGATCCTTCTTCGGGTCGTAGGGCAGCTTGGGGTAGAGCGTGGTGTTGGCCGCATAGGCGGCAATGAACACGCCGAAGGTATAGCCGTCGGGCACGGCCTTGGCCACCGCATCGACACCGATGATGCTGTTGGCGCCGGGCTTGTTGTCCACGATGACCGGCTGGCCCAGGCGCTGCTGCAGGCCCACCTGCAGCAGCCGCGCCATCTGGTCGGTGAAGCCGCCGGCTGTGTAGGGCACGACGATGCGGAGGGGACGGACGGGCCAGTCGCCCTGCGCACGAGCCGTGCCGGCCAGCGCGGCGCCGGCGGCCAGGGCCGAGCCGGCCTGCAGAAGGTGACGGCGGGTGGGGTGCAAGGCCATAGCGCGTGTTGTCTCCGGTGTGAGGTGGTGGTGGTCCACGGTGCGGCGCGGCAGCCCGGGCATTTCAGTTCTTGTAGCCGGGGTCGATGCGGTCGAGCCGGCGCAGCAGCCCGGGCCATGCCAGGCCGGCACCCTTGCCCTTGGTGACCTGGCGCGACTGCTCCACCGACGTGGCGATGATCTCGCCCGGAATGCGCGTGAGCGCGCCGCCGCCGGCCTGCGCCAGGATCTGGATGCGGCAGGCCGACTCCAGCGTGTACATGGCGAGGAGCGCCTCGGGCACGCTGCGCCCGCAAGTCAGCAGGCCGTGGTTGCGCAGGATCATGATGTTGCTCTGGCCCAGATCGGCCACCAGGCGCGGGCGCTCTTCGTCGTTCAGCGCCACGCCTTCATAGCCGTGGTAGGCCAGCCGCGCCAGCGGGAAGATGGACTGCTGCGAGATCGGCAGCAGCCCTCCTTCCTGCGCCGACACGGCCACGCCGTAGGCCGTGTGGGTGTGCAGCACGCACTGCAACTCGGGGCGCGCCTCGTGGATGGCACTGTGGATCAGGAAGCCCGCCGGATTCACGTCGTAGTCGGTGGGCATCACCGGCTCGCCATGGTGGTCCACCTTCACCAGGCTGGAAGCCGTGATCTCGTCGAACAGCATGCCGTAGGGGTTGATGAGGAAGCGGTCCGGCTCGCCGGGCACGCGCGCCGAGATGTGCGTGAAGATCAGATCGTCCCAGCCGAAGTGGGCCACCAGCCGGTAGGCGGCGGCCAGATCGACGCGGGCCTGCCATTCTTCGGGCGAGACCTGCTGGCGCACGCTGCCGGCCTCTGCGGCGGCAGGCGCGTTGGTTTCGGCGGCGGGGGCTGGGGGGCGAATTTCTGCAGTCATGGTGAAGGTCCTCCAGGGGGCGGTAGGTTCATCGAACGATCAATCGGGCAGGGTCAGCACGCCGCGCTGCTGCAGGTCGTGCAGCTGCGCATCGCTCAGCTGCAGCAGGCGCTGCAGCACCTCGCGCGTGCCTTCGCCCAGCGTGGGCGGCGCGCAGCGGATGGGAAGGCGCTGGCCGTCGATGCGGTAGGGCGGAGCGAACACCGGGGTGGTGCCCACCACGGGGTGCGGCATGTCCTGCAGCAGGCCGCCACGGCGAGTGCGCTCGCTGGTCAGTGCCTCGTGCAGGCCGGCCACCTTGCCGCAAGGAATGCCGCAGGCCGCCATGCGTTCCAGCAGCAGGTCGCGCGGGAAGCTGCGGATCAGCTCCGTCAGCATCGGCGCCAGCTCCAGGCGGTTCTTCGCGCGCTCGACGTTGGTGGCGAAGCGCGGGTCCTGCACGATGTCGGGCCGCTCGATCACCTGGCGGCAGAACTTGTCGAACTGCGCGTTGTTGCCCACGGCGATGATGAGTGGGCCGTCGGCCGCATCGAACATGCCGTAGGGCACGATGGACGGGTGCGCGTTGCCGTAGCGCTGCGGGTCGCGGCCCAGCTGCATGGCGTCCAGGCCGTAGTAGCCCGAGATCATCAGGCCGCAGTCGTAGAGCGCCATCTCGATCAGCCGGCCGCGGCCCGTGCGTTCGCGCTGGAAGAGCGCCGCCAGCACGGCCTGCGCGGCGTACATGCCGGTCATCAGGTCCACCACGGCCACGCCGAACTTCAGCGGCGGCTGGCCGGCCTCGCCGTTGATGGCCATCAGCCCCGCCTCGCCCTGGATCACCAGGTCGTAGCCGGGCCGCTTCGCCTCGGGGCCGCTGGTGTCGTAGCCGGCCACCGCGCAGTAGATGAGATCGGGCTTCAGGGCCTTGAGCTGCTCGTAGCCCAGGCCCAGCTTCTCGGCGCCGCCGGTCTTGAAGTTGTGGATCACCACGTCGAACTGCGGCAGCAGTTCGTGCACGATCTTCGCGCCCTCGGGGCTCTGCAGGTCCAGCGTGACCGAGCGCTTGTTGCGGTTCATGCTGTTGTAGTAGGTGGTCTCGGTCTGTCCGATGCGCAGGCCCCAGTCGCGCGTGTCGTCGCCGCGGCCGGGGTGCTCCACCTTGACCACCTCGGCGCCGAAGTCGGCCAGCACCTGGCCGCACAGCGGCCCGGCGAACACGCGCGAGAGGTCGAGCACGCGCACGCCCTGCAGCGGAAAGTCGATGTCGCCCGACAGTGCGGCGGCGGGTTGGGTGGCTTGCATGGGACGAGTCTCCTGTGACCTGATGATTCGTTGCGATCTGCGGGCGCCGCGCTGCGGCTTGCCTTGCGGCCGGCTTCGGGCGACAGTGGCGGGGCCTCACGTCCTGCCGCTCGCAACGGCGCATACGATGTACCTCCCTGAACACTTCGCCGAACCACGGGCCGATGAACTGGCCCGCATCATCCACGCACACCCCCTGGGCATGCTGGTCACCCACGGGACAGACGGGCTCGACGCGGACCACATTCCCTTCGCTTTCGACCCCGCCGGCGGCCCCCACGGCACGCTCACGGCACACGTGGCGCGGGCCAATCCGGTATGGCGGCGCAGCGCGGGCACCGCGGTGATGGTCGTGTTCCGGGGCGCCGAGGGTTATATCTCGCCCAACTGGTATCCCAGCAAGCACGAGGCCCACCGCCAGGTGCCCACCTGGAACTACGAGGTGGTCCATGCACACGGGTCGCTCACGGTGCGCGACGACGAGCGCTTTCTGCGCGGCCTGGTGGGCCGCCTCACGCGCGAGCACGAGGCTGCAGAGCCACGACCCTGGAAGATGTCGGACTCCGAGCCCGGCTTCATCGACGGACTGCTGCAGCACATCGTGGGCATCGAGATCACCGTGAGTTCGCTGGTGGGCAAGCGCAAGCTCAGCCAGAACAAGGACGCCCGCGACCGTGCCGGCGCCGCTCACGGGGCGGCGGGCCGGGACAACACGGCGCTGGCCGAACGCATGGGCCGCGCCGGGCCCGCTGGCAAGGCTTCATGAAAAAACCCCGCCCATCTTGCGATGGCGGGGTTCCTGGAGGCCAAGCGCCGGTTCAGCGGGCCTGCAGCGCGGCAATACGCTCTTCGATCGGCGGGTGGGTGCTGAACAACTTGCCGATGCTGCCCGTGATGCCCATGGCAGCCATGCTCTTGGGCAGTTCGTTCGGGGTGGCGCCGCCCAGGCGGGCCAGGGCGTTGATCATGGGCTGCTTGTGGCCCATGAGTTGGGCGGAACCCGCATCGGCGCGGAATTCGCGCTGGCGGCTGAACCAGGCCACGATCATCGAGGCGAGGAAGCCCAGCAGGATGTCCAGCACGATGGTGGTCACGTAGTAGCCGATGCCGGGGCCGGAGTTGTTCTCGTCGTTCTTGCGCAGGAAGCTGTCCACCGCGTAGCCGATCACGCGCGAGAGGAACACCACGAAGGTGTTCATCACACCCTGGATCAGCGCCATGGTCACCATGTCGCCGTTCGCGACGTGGGCCACTTCGTGGCCGATGACGGCTTCGACCTCGTCGCGGGTCATGCCTTGCAGCAGGCCAGTGGACACCGCCACCAGGGCGCTGTTCTTGAAGGCGCCGGTGGCGAAGGCGTTGGGCTCGCCCTCGAAGATGCCGACTTCGGGCATGCCGATGCCGGCGCGATCGGCGAACTTGCGCACGGTCTCGACGATCCAGCGCTCATCGGGCGACCCGGTGCCGTCGATGAGGGTGACGCCCGCGCTCCACTTGGCGATGGGCTTGCTCATGAGCAGCGAGATGATCGCGCCGCCGAAGCCCATGATGAAGGCGAAGCCGAGCAGCGCCCCGAGGTTCAGGCCGTTGGCCGTGAGGAAGCGATTGACGCCCAGCAGACTGGCGACGATGCCCAGCACCACCACGACGGCAATGTTGGTGAGCAGAAAAAGTGCGATACGTTTCATCGAAGGTTCTCCGCGAAGGGATGCGTGGGTCAGGCGGCGGAATGGCCCGCTGCCTTTCAGTCCGGGAAATGGGGGTGGCGCACCGGCGTTCAAGCCACTCCCCGTGCAGCAGGCTCAAGCCGATGGCTCTGGCGGCCGTACGGGCCGCCTGCTGCGGAAAACAAGAGGGTCATCATAGAAGCAAACGTCCTCGTTTTCGGCCCACCAGCCGGGCACTCCCAGGACTTGCAGGGGATTGAACGGCTTGGCTGCGAAGGCCTGTTCATCAAGCGTGCGCGCCAGCCAGGCATCGGCATCCGCTACGGAATCAATAGCAACATCCGCGCAGTAGACATGGGCCGTGATCGATTTCCGGGGCTGAAGCAACTGCTCCATCAGCGCATGGCCAAAGAGCAGCAGCGTGGTCTGCGCCCAGAGCGGGCGCAGCTCCACGAAGAGGCGCAGCCAGGCGCGCTCGCGCAGCGCGTCGCAGAGCGCGGCCGGGGCGAACAGCACGGCGCCGTTCTCGTCGAAGAGAGTGGCGGCATCGCGCAGCGGCCCGCGCACCGCGCCCACGCCCTGCTGCGCGATGGCGCGCGCCTGCCACTGGTTGAGCAGGCGCTTGGTGCGCGGGTAGTGCAGCCAGACCAGGCCGTTGAAGAAGTCGTGCCGGTTATCGCGCGTGGGCACGGTGCCGGTGGCGTGGATGAAGCGCTCGTAGGCCTCGCCCTTGGGCAGCGCCTGCTGGCCGACGAAGCGGGGCACGGCGCAGGGGCCCTGGGCCGGGGCGCCCTGGGCATTCAGGGCCTCGGCCACGACGGAGCCCGCATCGGCACGGGCCGCCACGGTGCGGCCCACGGCTGCCAGCGGCTGCAGCCAGGGGCGGGACCAGTCGATGGGCGCCGCGGCAGCCCAGGCGGGAGCCGCCACCTCCGTCAGGCGGAGACCACGCGCCAGGGCAGCTCCTCGCCCGCGCGCAGGGGTTTGAGCTCGGCCTCACCGAAGGCGAAGCTGTCCGGCGGCGTCCACGATTCGCGGCGCAGGGTGATGGTGCCTTCGTTGCGCGGCAGGCCGTAGAAGGCCGGGCCATGGAAGCTGGCGAAGCCTTCGAGCTGGCCGAGCGCGCCAGCGTTGTCGAAGGCCTCGGCATACATCTCGATGGCAGCGTGGGCGGTGTAGCAGCCGGCGCAGCCGCTGGCGTGCTCCTTCAGGTGGGCCGGGTGCGGCGCGCTGTCGGTGCCCAGGAAGAAGCGGTCGCTGCCGCTGGTGGCGGCCTCGACCAGCGCCACACGGTGCGTCTCGCGCTTGAGCACCGGCAGGCAGTAGTAGTGCGGGCGCACGCCGCCCGTGAAGATGGCGTTGCGGTTGTAGAGCAGGTGATGGGCGGTGATGGTGGCGGCGGTGAACGGGCCTGCCTCGCGCACGTACTGCGCCGCATCCTTCGTGGTGATGTGCTCGAAGACGATCTTCAGCTCGGGGAAGTCCCGGCGCAGCGGAATGAGCTGCTGCTCAATGAACACAGCCTCGCGGTCGAAGAGGTCGATGTCGCTGGAAGTCACTTCTCCATGCACCAGCAGCAGCAAGCCGGCCTTCTGCATGGCTTCGAGGGTCTTGTAGGTCTTGCGGATGTCGGTCACGCCGGCATCGCTGTTGGTGGTGGCGCCGGCCGGGTAGAGCTTGGCGGCGACGACGCCGGCGGCCTTCGCGCGGGCGATTTCCTCGGGCGGCAGGTTGTCGGTGAGGTAGAGCGTCATCAGCGGCTCGAATTGCACGCCGGCGGGCACTGCGGCCAGGATACGGTCGCGGTAGGCGACGGCCTGGGCGGCAGTGGTCACCGGCGGACGCAGATTGGGCATGATGATCGCGCGCCCGAACTGGGCGGCGGTGTGCGGCACCACGGTGTGCAGAGGCTCGCCGTCGCGCACGTGCAGGTGCCAGTCGTCGGGCCGGGTAATGGTGAGGGTGTCGGGGGTGGAAAGAGGGGCGGCTGCGGTCATGGGACGCCATTGTCCCATCGCGCCGGCCGCCGGGCACCGATCTCAGGCCGCCTTGGTCAGCGGCAGGTCCACCACGAAGCTGGTGCCGCCTTCGGGCCGTCCCTCGACCCGAACGGTGCCCTGCTGGCGTTCGGCCAGCGCACGCACGATGGAAAGGCCCAGCCCGGAGCCGTCGCCCCCCCGGCCAGCAGGGTGCGGGAAGCGTTCGAACGGGCGTTCGAGCATGTGCGCGGGCAGGCCCGGGCCGGCATCGTTCACGCGCAGCGTGGCCTTGCCCTCGCCGACGGAGACCTCCACTCCCAGCCAGCCGCCCGAAGCCGCATGGCTCAGGACGTTCTCCACCAGGTTGAAGAGGATCTGGCGGAACCGGTCGGGGTCCACCACCACCCAGGCCGGACTGCCCGCCGCAGGCAGGCGCAGTTCCAGCGCGAGGCCGTGGTCGGCGATGCGCTGGGCATGGACAGCCAGGGCATCGCGCACCAGCTCGGCCAGATCGACGGGGCCGGTCTCCAGCGTCAGCTGGCCGGCCTCGGCCATCGACAACGTGTGCAGGTCGCCCACCAGCCGCCCCAGGTATTCCACCTGATCGAGCAGCGAGCGCGACTCGGCCGCATCGGCTTCGATCACACCGTCGCAGATGGCATGCAGCCGTGCACGCAGCACGGCCAGTGGGGTGCGCAGCTCGTGCGAGATGGAGGCAGCGGTGGCGCGGCGCTCCTTGGCCATGCGCTCGAGCGAGTCGATCATCTGGTTGAAGCGGCGCACGGTCGAAGCCATCTCGTCGTGCATGCGACCGGGCTGGGCCCGCACGCTGAAGTCGCCACCAGCCACGTGCGACGCCACCTCGGCCATCGACGCCAGCGGCTGGGTGACGATGCGCGAGACCCAGAAACCCACGACCAGCCCCACCGGCAGGCAGATCACCAGCCCGATGGCGAGCGACCATTTCTCGCCCCAGAAAAAATCGCCGCGCCAATACTGGCCGTAGATCTCCATGGCCCTCGGCCCGTCGTCCTCGTCGCGGTCGCGCAGGTCGTCCAGCTCGTGCTGTATCTCGGTGGGCAGGCTGTTGTAGAAATCGCGGTACTGGAGTTCAGAGAACAGCATCACGCTGCCCGTCAGCAGAGCCATGGTGGCCACCACGGTGGCGGCGATGCTCAGGCCGAAGCGGACCCAGATCCGCTGCAGAAGCGGGCCGTGCTGCATCACGCCCCGCCGCCCGTCAGCCCCGGGCCACCGCCGGGCCAGAAGCGGTAGCCGATGCCGCGCACGGTTTCGATCAGCTCGCCCTGCCCGGCCTGCTGCAGCTTGCGGCGCAACTTGGAGAGGTGCGAGTCGATCACCCGGTCGAGCGCATCGCTTTCGGGTAGGCAGTGCTCGATCAGGTGGCTGCGCGAGAAGCACCTTCGCGGCTGGGCTGCCAGGCAGGCCAGCAGCCGGAATTCGGTGAGCGTGAGGGGCAGCGCCACGGTCTGGCCCCCCTCGCCGTGCACGAACGCGGCATGCGCTTCCTGGTCGATCTCGATGCGGCCCACGCGGATGGACCCGCCGGTGCGGCTGGGCGCCGCCGGCTGAGACTGCGCCCGCCGCAGCACGGCGCGCACGCGGGCCACCACCTCAGGCGGGCTGAAAGGCTTGACCACGTAGTCGTCCGCGCCCATGCGCAGGCCCAGCAGCTTGTCCACGTCGTCGGCCACAGCCGTCACCATGATGACAGGCGTCTGGCCATCCGTGCGGATCTCGCGCAGCAGGTCCAGCCCGTCCATGCCGGGCAGGTGGATGTCCAGCAGCACCATGTCGGGCCGGATCTGGCGGAACAGCCGCAGGGCCTCCAGGCCGTCGGCCGCATGCTGGGCACGCAGGCCGTCGCGCTGCAGGTAGGCGGTGAGAATGCTGGCGATGCCCGGCTCGTCCTCCACCACGAGGATGAGAGGGGCCGTGGCCGGCGTTGGAGAGGGCTGTTGCATAGGCGGAAGGGGGGTGCGGGCCGGATTATCCACAGGCCCGGCCGGCCCGGCAGCCGCCGGGACACTTTCCCGCGGCATCTCCACGAACCCTCCATACTCCATGCATCGCCGCGCAAGCTTGGGGCGGTCCAATGCAGGCTCTCATCAAAGCAGCCTGCCCATTCGTGCGTTCCATTCCTTCGTTTTCCGCCGCCTGCGGCCGCTTCGGCGCAAGAGCGATGGCGCTCGCCCTGCTGTCAGGCTGCGCCGCGCCCGGCCCCGACGTTCCGCAGGCTGACAAGCAGGTGGTGGCGCCCACCTGGACCGCCCCCGTGCCCCAGGGGCCGGCAGCGCCCGATCTGCGGGCCTGGTGGAAGCACTTCCACGACCCGGCGCTCGATGCACTGGTGGACGAGGCGCTCATGCGCAACGTGGACCTCGCCATCGCCGGCCACCGCCTGCGCGAAGCCCGCCTGCAGGCCGGCCGCGCTGCGGTGCAGTTCCGCCCCTCGTTCAGCGCGGGCGCGCGCACCCTGCAGGACATCACCGCCACCGACACCTACTTCCACGCCAGCATCGACATGATCTGGGAACTGGGCCTATTCGGCGCCGGCGAAAGCGTCCGCTCCGCCGCGCGCGCCGAGGCCGATGCCTCCCAGGCGGACGCGCAGGGCGTGCGCGTGGCCGTGGTGGCCGACGTGGTGCGCAACTACCTTGACCTGCAGGCCGCCCGCCGCCAGCTGCGGCTGCTGGACGCGACGGCCCGCATCGACGACCGGGCGATCGCCCTGGCCGACGTGCGCCAGCGCACCCAGACGGGCACGGCCGACGAGATCGCTCAGGCCCGCGCCCAGTCGGCCCACAGCCTGGCTGCCCGCGCCGCAGCCGAAGAAGCCCGCGCTCGTGCCGCCCAGGCCCTGGCCGTGCTGCTGGGCCGGCCGGCGCCCGATCCGGCATGGTTCGCCCCCTCGGCGCCCGACGCCGTGGCCCTTGCGCCCTTCGCTTTCCAGGCCCTGCCCGCCGACCTGGTACGCACCCGCCCCGACGTGCAGGCCGCCGAGGCCGCCGTGCGCAAGGCTGGAGCTGCCCTGGGCCTGGCCCGCTCCGAGCTGTACCCGCGCATCTCCATCGCGGGCTCGCTGCTCTACTCCTACAACATCACCCAGAACCGCCGCACCACCAGCGACGACATGCCCGCCATCGGCCCGGTGATCGACGTGCCGATCTTCGACTGGGGCCGCCGGCGGATGCAGGTCGATGCGCAGCAGGAGGCGCTGCAGGCCGCGATGCTCGGCCAGGAGCGCGCCCTGCGCGCCGCCGTGGCCGAGGCCGAGGGCGCGCTGGCCGCGCTGGCCGCGCAGCAGGCCCGCGCAGACGCGCTGGCCACGGTCACCCGCACCTGGCAGCAGCGCAACGACGCGGCCGGCACGCGCACCCGGCTGGGCCTGTCCAGCGAATACGACGGCCTGGCCGCGCGGCGCGCCCTGCTGCAGGCCGAAGCCGAGCAGGCCACTGCCAACGACGCGCGCGCGCTCGCCTTCGTGGCGCTCTACAAGGCCCTGGGCGGCGCGCCGCTGCCGGCCGAGGGCGATGCCGCCGCGGCGCAGACAACGCAGACGCCCGCGCGGCAGCCCGGCACCCGGCCGGAGCCCTCATGATCGCGCTGGCCCGCAAGACCCTGATCCACGAATGGCGCCGCTTCGTGCCCGCCGTCTTCGCCGTGGGCTTCTCCTGCGTGCTGCTGTCCGTGCAGGCCGCGCTGGTGCTGGGTATTTTCGGCAGCGCCGCCGTCTATGTGCGCGCCTCGGGCGCCGACCTCTGGGCGGGCTACCCCGGCACGCAGAGCGTGAATTTCGGCCGTGCTATCGGTCAGGACGTGAACCTGCGCCTGGCCATGGACCCGGCCGTGACGGCCACCGAGCCCTACCTCTGGGTGGACGGCGACTGGCGCAGCAGCCAAGGCAGCGGCGGCGGCGTGTCGGTCTATGTGTCCGGCATCCGCACGGCGGCCGACGGCATGCTGTTCTCGCGCCTGCTGGCGCCCTGGCAGCGTGCCGCACTGCGCGACCCGGGCGCGGTGATCGTGGACCGCGAAGACCTCTCCACGCTGGACACCAGCGTCGGCGGCGCGGCATGGATCAACGCCCACCCCGTACATGTGGTGGCCGCCGTCGATGGCCTGCGCGGCCTGGGCGGCGTGAACGTGATCACCTCCGTCGACTCGGCCCGCGAGATTGCAGGCAGCGAAGCCTCCGCCGGCCCCACCTACGTCGTCGCCCGCACACAGACCGCCGAGCAGGCGAGCCAGGTGCAGGCGCGCCTCGCAGCGGGCGCGCCCGGCTTCGGTCCATTCGAGGTCTGGACGGCAAAGGACTTCGCCCGCCGCTCGCAGCTCTACTGGCTGTTCGACACCGGTGCCGGCGTGGCCGTGCTCTTCATGGTCGGCATCGTCTGCCTGGTGGGCACAGTGGTCACCAGCCAGTCGCTGATGGGCGTGGTGGCCGGCTCCGCTCGCGAATACGCCGTGCTCAACGCCCTGGGCGTGAGCCGCCGCGCGCTGGGGCGCCTGGTGGTCGAACAGGCCTGCTGGATCGGCGGGCTGGGCCTGCTGCTGGGGGGCGCGGCCAGCGCCGCGCTGCTGGTGCTGGCCAACACCTACGGCGTGCCGGTGGCCATGACGCCGCTCACCGCCGCCGCCTGCGCCCTGCTGGTCGGCGCCGTGACCCTGCTCTCGGGCCTGTTCGCCATGCGCGGCCTCATGGCCGCCGACCCTGCCCTGCTGCTGCGATGACGCCCTTCACCCCCCGCCCCTCCCTCGGCGCCGCCAGCCGCGTGCAGCGCGGCACGCCCAGTCTGCAGGCCATCGACCTGCACAAGTCCTTCGTGTCCGGCGTGGTGCAGGTCCAGGTGCTGCGCCAGATGAACCTGTCGATCCACGCGGGCGAGCTCACCCTCATCTCGGGCCCCTCGGGCTGCGGCAAGAGCACGCTGCTGTCGCTGCTGTCGGCGCTGCAAAAGCCTGACTCCGGCACGATCCGCGCGCTCGGCAACGACCTCGCCTCGCTGGACGCGCGGGCGCTGGAGCGCTTCCGCCTGCACCACACGGGCTTCGTCTTCCAGGGCTTCAACCTGTTTCCCGCGCTCACGTCGCTCGAACAGGTGCAGCTGCCGCTGGGCTACCTGGGCCTGAACGCCCGCGAAAGCCTGCAGCGCGCTCAGGATGCGCTGGACGAGGTCGGTCTCACGCCGCGAGCCCACATGCGCCCGGCGCAGCTGTCGGGCGGTGAGAAGCAGCGCGTGGCCATCGCCCGCGCCATCGCCAAATCGCCGCAGCTGCTCTTTGCAGACGAACCCACCAGCGCGCTGGACGCCGACAGCGGCCAGCGCGTGATCGACATCCTCCATCGCATCGCCCACGCGCACGGCACCACCGTGCTGTGCGTGAGCCATGACCCGCGCCTCGTCCGGCATGCCGACCGCGTGCTCGGCATGGAAGACGGTGCCATCCGCAGCGACTGGCGCCAGCCGGACGCCAAGCCCGAAGCCCCTGCCGCATGAACCGCCTCACCCGCTCCCTCCGGACCGCGCCGCTGCGCACCGCCACCGCCACGGCCGCCCTGGCCGCCGTGCTGCTAGCGCTCGCCGCGTGCAACGACCGCACGCCGTCACCAGGCGCCGCCGCGGCCTCCCTCAACGGCAGCAACGGCAACGGCTCTGCCGGCACGGCGAGCGCCGCATCCGCGAACGTGGCCGTGGCGCGGGGCCGTATCGAAGTGAAGGGCGGCCTGGTCGAGCTGGCACCGCTGCAGGAAGGGCTGGTCGAATCGGTCACCGTGCAGGAAGGCCAGCACGTCAAGCGCGGCCAGGTGCTGCTGCGCCTCTCGCCCACCGCCTCGCAAGGCGAGGTCAACGTCGCGCAGGCCGAACTGCAACTCGCCGAAGCGCGCACCAATGCCCGCGCCCAGCAGCTGCCCGCGCTGCGCCGCACCGCCGCGCGCCTGGCCGAAGCCAGCGCTGCCGGCGCTGCCGAACCCCAGCGCGCCGAAGAGGCCGCCCAGGCGGTGCGCACGGCCGAATCCGATGTCGCCATCGCCCGCGCCGAGATCGACGTGGCCCGCCAGCGGCTGGCGTTGCTGCGCAGCCAGCAGGGCCGGCTGGAGCTGCGCGCGCCCGATGACGGCATCGTCGTGCGCGTGAACACGCAGGCCGGCCAGCGCCTGATGGGCTCCAGCGGGCATCCGGCCATCACGCTGCTGCCCCACCGGCCGCTGCAGGTGCGTGCCGAAGTCAACGAAAGCTATGTCACCGCGGTCAAGACCGGCATGCCGGCCACCGTGACGACCGACGGCGACGCGGCGCCAGTCACCCTGCCGCCCGCCCGCGTGGTCCGCATGAGCCCGGTGCTCGGCGCCGCGCGGCTGCAGGACGAATCCCAGCGCGGCCCCGTACGGGTCGTCGAATGCATTCTGGAATTCGATACCCCACCCGTCGATGCACGCCCCGGCCAGACCGTGCGCGTCGCCTTTCACCGCTGAACCCACAGCCCCCATCGCAGGATTGCCCCATGCAAACCGTTTCCTCCTTCGCCCCCCATGACTCCCAGCGCCGCGTGATCCCCGTGGCGTCCGCCGCTGCCGAGCTGCACGGCGACACCCCTGCCGGCTGGATGGTCCAGTGCGACTTCGACGGCACCATCAGCACGGCCGACGTGACCGACTCCCTGCTGCAGCGCTTCGGCCAGCCCGGCTGGCAGGCGCTCGAAGACGCCTGGGAGCGCGGCGAGATCGGTTCGCGCGAGTGCATGAAGGGCCAGGTCGCGCTGCTGGACATGGACCGCGCCGAACTCGACGCGCACCTGGAGACCATCGCGGTCGATCCGCATTTCGCCGCCTTCGTGCGCGAGGCCGAGGCCCTGGGCATGCCCGTGCAGGTGGTGAGCGACGGCATCGACTACGCCATCCAGGCCGTGCTGGCGCGCAATGGCCTGGGCCGGCTGCCCGTGATCGCCAACCGCCTGGTGCAGGCCGGCCCGCGCCAGTGGCGCCTGGAATCGCCCTGGGCCAGCGGCCGCTGCGCGCGTGCCAGCGGCAACTGCAAGTGCGAGCGCCTGGCCGAGCAGCGGGCGCTGCACGGTCGCGTGCTCTTCGTGGGCGACAGCACCTCGGACTTCTGCGTCTCGGGCCGGGCCGACTTCGTCTTCGCCAAGTACAAGCTCATTGCCCACTGCGAAAGCAACGGCATCGCCCATGCACCGTTCGGCGACTTCTCCGACACGCTGGAGATGCTGCACCAGCTCGACGCGCTGGCCCCGCGCCAGCTGGAGATGGCATGAACGCAGCCGCCGCGACCCTGCGCGACATGGATGACACGTCCCCGGCCGGCCACGCATCGGCCGCAGCCCGTACCGGTACGGGCACCGAACACGAATACCTGCTCGAAGGCCACGGCCCGCTGGCCTCGACCGGCGTGCTGCTGATCCACGGCCTCACCGGCACGCCCAACGAGATGCGGCTGCTGGCCAAGGGCCTGAACCGCGCGGGCTTCACCGTGCTGGCCGTGCAACTGGCCGGCCATTGCGGCACGCAGGACGATCTGGTCGCCTCGCGCTGGCAGGACTGGGTGGCGAGCGCCCGACGCGGCGCTGACCGGCTCATGCAGCACACCGGCCAGCCGGTCGTCACCTGCGGGCTGTCGATGGGCGCTCTGCTGGCGCTGGCCCTGGCCATCGAGCGGCCCCGGCAGGTGGCCGGCGTGGTGGCGCTTTCCACCACCTTCCGCTATGACGGATGGAGCATTCCGGGCTACACGCGCCTGGCTTTCCTGCTGCCGCTCTTTCGCGCCTTGGGGCTAGGCCGCCGCAGCGTCTTCATGGAAGCGCCGCCCTACGGCATCAAGGACGAAGCCCTGCGCGAGCGCGTGGTGTCGCAGATGCACTCGGGCGACAGCGCCGCGGCGGGCCTGCCGGGCAACCCCTGGTGGTCGGTGATCGAGCTGCGCGCCCTCTCGGCCTACGTGCGGCGCAATCTGGGCAAGGTGCGCGCGCCCTGCCTGGTGATGCACGCCCGCCACGACGACATCGCCGCCGCCGGCAACGCCCAGGACATCGTGCGCGGCGTGCGCCACGCCCCGGTGGAACTGGTGCTGCTGGACGACAGCTATCACATGATCACCATCGACCGCGACCGCCGCACGGTGCTGGCCCGCACGCTGGCCTTCGCCGAATCGATCGCACAAGCGCAGCCAAAGCACCCGCATCCCAGCCAGGAAGGCTCCGCGCCATGACGCCATCGGAAGGCAGCGGCATCACGCCGCTGGTGGCCCTGCTCTGGCTGCTCAACATGCTGGTGGACACGGGCGGTCAGCTGGCCTTCAAGGCCGCCGCCACGGCCGACCCGCGCGCGGGCACGGGCCTGGCCCGCTGGATCTGGATGGCGCGCCGGCCCTGGCTCTGGATCGGCATCGGCTGCTACGTGGCCGAGTTCCTCGTCTGGCTGGCCTTTCTCTCGCTGGTGCCGCTCTCGGACGGCGTGCTGCTGGGCTCGATCAACATCGTGGCCGTGATGGTCGCCGGGCGTTTCCTCTTCCGCGAAAAGCTCTCGCCCCTGCGGGTGGCGGGCATCCTGCTGGTGTCGGCGGGCGTGGCCATCGTCGGGCTCAAGGGGTGATGCCATGAAACGCTTCTATGCCATCGGCTTCCTCATCCTGGTCGCGTTCGACACGCTCGCGCAGATCAGCTTCAAGGTCGCGGGCGAGCATGCACTGCCGCTGGAATTCTCCAGTGCCTGGCTGCTGCGTGTCTTCGGCCAGCCGTGGATCTACGGCGCCTTCGTGGGCTACGTGGGCGCCTTCTTCACCTGGATGACGCTGCTCGAGCACGCGCCCATCGGCCCGGCCTTCGCGGCCTCGCACCTCGAAGTCGTCTCCGTGCTGGCGCTCTCGGCGCTCCTGTTCAACGAACCCATCGGCTGGCCGCAGCTGTTGGGCGCCGCGCTGATCGCCGCGGGCATCGCCTGCCTGGCCCGCAGCGAGGCCGATGAGCAGGCGCCCCCGGCCACAGCCCCCGCGCCCCATGGTGCCTGAGGCGCCGCCCACCGCCGGCCTGCCGATGGGCTGGCGCGACCTGCTGCCTGGCGGCGATGCCGATCTCGGCGGTGCGCTGGCGCGCTTCCTGAAGGTGCCGGCCGTGCAGGTGGAATGCTCAGGCACCGCCGCGCTGGTGGTGGCCCTCACCGCCCTGCGCACGCGCGATGCCGCTCGCGACGAACTCATCGCCCCGGCCTACACCTGCCCGCTGGTCGCCCTGGCCGCCGCGCATTGCGGCCTGCGGCTGCACCTGTGCGACCTTCAACCCTCCAGCCTGGACCTGTGCCCCGACGCACTCACCGCGCTCTGCGGCCCGCGCACGCTGGCCGTGCTGCCCACGCACCTGGCGGGCCGCGTGAGCGATGTGGCGCCGGTGCGCGCCATCGCCCATGCGGCAGGCGCCCGCGTGATCGAGGACGCCGCCCAGGCCCTGGGCGCGCGCGAGGCGGGCGGCGCCTGCATCGGCACCACGGGCAGCGACATGGTGTTCTTCAGCATGGCCGTGGGCAAGGGCCTGACGATCTTCGAAGGCGGCGCGTTGGTGGTGGCCGATGCCGGACTGCGCGAGGCCTGCGCGCAGGCGGCCCGCAGCGTGGCGCCCTGGCGCTGGGGCTGGGAGCTGCGCCGCAGCGCGGAGCTGCTGGGCTATGCCGCGCTCTACCGCCCGGCCGGCCTGCCGCTGGCCTACGGGCTGCCGCTGCGCCGGGCACTGGCGCAGGGCGACCGCGTCGCGGCAGCGGGCGACGATTTCGACGATGCCATCCCGCTGCACCGCGTGGGACGCTGGCGCCGCGCCGTGGGCGTGCGCGCCCTGGCCCGCCTGCACGCCTGGCTGGACGACGGCCGTGCGCGGGCGCAGCAGCGCATCGCACGGCTGCGCGAGCGCGTGCCGGAACTGCAGGTGATCGAAGACAGCGCTGCCGTGCCGGGCGCGCAGGGCACTTGGCCGGCCCTGCTGGTGCTGCTGCCCAAGGCCTCCCAACGCGAAACCGCCATCGCCGCGCTGTGGGGCCAGGGCCTGGGCGTGAGCCTGCCCTTCGTGCATGCGTTGCCGGACTACCCGCGCTATGCGCGGCACATCGCCCGTCAGGCAAACGGCAGTTGGCCGCAGGCGCGGGACTTCGCCGCCCGCGTCCTGGCCATCAGCAACAGCCCCTGGCTGGACGACGCCGGCTTCGACCGGATCTGCACGTTGCTACGGCAGGCGGTGCGGCCGGGCCCGTAAACACAGCCACGCGACTTCATGGCCGCAGCGACAGCGAGGTCAGCTGTCCATCTCCAGCATGTCCAGCAGCCAGACGTTGAACGCGGCCTGCGCGGCTTGCCAGGCGGGCATTTCGGCCCGCTGGGCGCCGGTGTCCTGCCCGTCGCCCGCGCTCAGCCAGCGTTTCCAGGCCGCGGCATAGCGGTAGGTGGAGACGTCACCGGTCACGTCGCTGCCCACCAGATGGCCGCGCAACCCTGTGAGCACGGCCGCCACGTGGCGCGCCTCCAGCGAGCCCTGGTCCCAGTTGGTGCGCACCACGCGGGGCGAGAACACGTCCTTGTCGATGCTGAGATAGGTGGGCAGGCTCTGGCGGCTCAGCATGCTCATCACCGCCTCGACCAGCGCATCCACGTCGGGGAAGGAGCGGAAGCGCTCGCCCACGCCCAGCCAGCGGGCCCAGCTGGTGTCCACGCCGGTGCTCCAGTAGGTGAGCCGGCCGGCGCGCAGCGGGCCGAGGTAGTTCTCCCAGGCATGGCTGGCGCCGATGTCGCCCGAGGTGATGCCCACCACGTTCACATGGGCCACCTGCGGCAGCAGCGCCACGCGCCGCACCCACGAGCCGCAGTGCACGCCGAAGGGAAAGCGCATGTTGTCAGGGTGGTTGTCGAGCACCAGCACATGCAGCGGGCGGGCGGCGGAAAAGGCGCGCGCGGCGATACAGCGCTCGATCAGCGGCCAGCTCAGATGATGGAAGTCGCCGCTGCCCACGAAGACGGTGCCGTGGCTATCGAAAGCTGGCATGCGGGCAGCGAGCTCGGTGCGGAACGCCTTCATGGTCCAGGTGGTGCAGCCGAAGCGCAGCCGCTCCTGCCAGGCATCCAACAGCCGCAGGCGCACTTCGCCCGGCAGCGGACCCACGGATGCGTCCAGGTCCAGCACCACGGGGGCGAGGGCCTGCGTCCTCGTGTCAGCGGCAGCGGTCGCCCTCATGGCCTGGCGCCCCCCATGGCCTCGTCCTGCCAGCGGCTGTCGCTCTCGAAATGGCCGGCGAAGCGGCGCGCGAGCGCGCGCAGCACCGGGTTGCGCACATGCACGGCGTGGCGCGTCCAGGTGAAGCGAGCGCCCAGGCTGCGCTTGACCTCGGGGTCGGTCCAGCCGGCGATGTAGTGCGTCAGGCCCCGTTCGATCGCGTATTCGAGATTGACCATCCAGCTCACAAAGTAAAGATTGACCTCGCGCGCGGCCGGGTAGGACAGGCCGATGTACTTGTCCACCAGGCGGCCACCGTGCTCGTAGCAGAGGTTCCAGCCCAGCAATGCGCCGGTTTCGGCATGCCGGTACTCGAAGCTGATGCCGCCGCTCGCGCCGTCGCGCAGCACCGCCGCGAAGAAGCTCCGCGTCAGCCGGTCGAAATGTACTTCGCTCTGGGCATGAACGGCGTCGTAGAGCGCGTAGTAGGCGTCCACGCGGTCGTCCTGCGCGAAGGCCTCGCCGGTGGGCACGCGCGCGATGTGCAGCTCCGCCCGGCTGCGCAGCTTGCGCCGCAGGTTGCTGCGGCGGCTGGACGACAGGCGCGAGAGGTACTCGTCCACGCTGGCGAAGTCGATGGGCACGTAGGCCAGCGCCTGGCCCTCGACCAGCACGTAGCCCTGGGCGGCGCAGGCCTCGGCGAGCTGCCGGGCGTAGGCGTTGTCGGCCTCGCTCAGCAGCGGCGAATCCTGCGGGATGTCCTTGACGATGGCGAGCGCGTACCGCCGCCCGGGGCCCGTGCGCACGGCCTCGGCCAGCGCCTCGGGCGGGGCCTCCTGCGGCAGCGGGGCGTATTCCGTCACCGTGGTGCCCACGAAGGCGGTGCGCACGCGCAGCCAGCGCGACCAGTGCGCGTAGAGCGGCAGGCGGGCCAGGCGCGCCTTGAGTGCGTCATCCGCCGTGGTCAGCAGATCGAACGGTGCCTCGAAGACGGGCGCAGGCACGCCGCCCAGCCAGCCGAAGCCTTCCGGCGGATGGGCGAGCGCATGCTGCACGAGCGACTCGGGCTCCAGCCGGTTGCGCCAGCGCATCAGGAAACCTCAGCGCCCGAACGCGAACCCCGCCAGCAGGCGCGGACGCCGCGCAAGGGCCGCCCCGCCGCGCTGGCGCCGCCCTCCTCCCCGCGAAGCGAGAGAAGGGAGGAGCGGCGAAGCTGCTCAGCGGGCCGGATCACTTCTTCGCGCGGGTCAGCAGCTGGTCCAGCAGCACCATGGCCTCGTCGATCTCGGAGCGCGAGATCATCAGCGACGGCGCGAAGGTGATGACGTTCTTGTAGTAGCCGCCCACGTCGAGCACCAGGCCGCGCTTCTGGCCCTTGTATTCGAGCGAGCCTTCCAGGCCCATGTCGACCATCTTGTCGAGCAGCGCGCGGTTGGGCGTGAAGCCGTCTTCGGTGCAGATCTCGGCGCGCAGTGCCAGGCCCAGGCCATCGACGTCGCCGATTTCCTTGTGGCGCTTCTGCAGGTCCTTCAGGCCTTCGAGGAAGTACGCGCCGCTGTCGCAGACCTGCTTGCCGAAGTCCACCTCGTGCGTCATCTTCATCACTTCCAGGCCCAGGGCCGTGCCCAGCGGGTTGGAGGCGAAGGTGGAGTGGGTGGAGCCCGGCGGGAAGATCGTCGGGTTGATCAGCTCTTCGCGCGCCCACAGGCCCGAGAGGGCGTTCAGGCCGTTGGTCAGCGCCTTGGCGAACACCAGCACGTCGGGCTGCACGCCGAAGTTCTCGATGGACCAGAGCTTGCCGGTGCGCCAGAAGCCCATCTGGATCTCATCGACGACCAGCAGCACGCCGTGCTCGTCGAGCACCTTCTTGATGCCCTTGAAGTAGTTGGCCGGCGGGATCACGTAGCCGCCCGTGCCCTGGATGGGCTCGATGTAGAAGGCGGCGTATTCGCACTGGCGTGTCTTCGGGTCCCAGACGGCGTGGTACTCGTTCTCGAACTTGCGGGCGAACTCGGCCACCAGCGAATCGCCGTATTCCTCGGCCGTCATGCCCTTGGGGCGGCGGAAGGGGTACGGGAAGGGCAGGAACTGCGCGCGGTCGCCGAAATGGCCGAAGCGGCGGCGGTAGCGGTAGCTGGAGGTGATGCTGGAAGCGCCCAGCGTGCGGCCGTGGTAGCCGCCCTCGAAGGCGAACATCAGGCTCTTGCCGTTGCTGGCATTGCGCACGACCTTGAGCGAGTCTTCGATGGCCTGGGCGCCGCCCACGTTGAAATGCACGCGGCCGGGGCGGCCCCACTTCTTCTCGGCGTCCTGGGCGATGGTCTTGGCCAGCTCGATCTTGGTGGGGTGCAGGTACTGGCTGGCGACTTGCGGCAGGGTGTCGAGCTGCTGCTTGAGCACGTTTTCCAGACGCTCGTTCTTGTAGCCGAAGTTCACGGCCGAATACCACATCTGCAGGTCGAGGTACGGCGTGCCGTTGTCGTCCAGCATGTAGCTGCCGTTGCAGCCCGTGAAGATCTTGGGCGGGTTCACGTAGTGAACGGTGTCGCCGAACGAGCAATATTTGGCTTCGTCCGCGAGGAGCTGGGCAGCGTCGAGGGTCATGAAACAGGGACTCCGGAAAAGATATTCAACGGAGTGTGAGCAGCGAACCTTGATCGACTATCGAGCTTTTGTGCGCAATGTGTGCAGACGCCGGCAGGCGCCCGAAAAAAAAACCCTGGGCGCCTCGGCGGGAGGAACTCAGGGAACAAGCCCCGCTGGAGGGGAGGGGTCGAGGAAATCGACGAGAGCGTTGGCGCGGGGCCGCCCGGAATGCCGGTGCAGGCCCCGGGGCCTCAGCAGCCTGCAGGCCGGTTGGGTCGCATCGGCACCAGGCCCGTGACCACGACCGCAGCACCGTCGGACGCCGTCAGGCGCTTGCCGGACAGCCGGACGCGATCGGAGCCTCGCACCACGGCCACGTCGGACCAGTCGCTGGCGCCGAATTCCTTGCCCCGGAAGGTCAGCCAGGCCTCATAAACCGTCACGCCGTCGGGGCGGTAGCGGATGTCGCCGGAGGCGGATCCGGTGCTGCCGACCTTGTTGATGCCGTCGAAGCGGAAGGTGCATACCTCGGGGTACGAGCCGATGGGGTTCTTCTTGTCCACGTCGGTCAGGTTGACATTGCCGTCTCCGTAGATGCCGTTCAGGCTGGAGTCGCTGGCGGAGGTGACGGTCAGAACGCCGGTCTGTTCGCTGGGGGTGGGGTCATCGTCGTTGCCACCGCCGCAGGCGGTCAGCAGCAGGCTGGACGCGGCGATGGCGGCGCAGGCCGTGAGCAGGGATTTCATGAGGTTCCTGGAAGTCTGAGATCGTTTGGATAAGCGCCACCTGCTACAAAAGGCAGAGCGGCGCAGCCAGGAGCGATCGTAGAAATCCGCGCAAGGGTGGATTGTCGTCCCGCCGCAGCAGAGCCTGTAGGACTCGGCGCAAGCGCTGTGCGCGAGGCAGGCGCAAGCCCTCGCTCTACCCTGCCGGCCCGCAATGCGCGGACGGCGCCCAGCGCGCTTCGGCATAGCGCAGATCCACATGCGCCTGCAGAAAATCCAGCACCGCGCGGGTACGCGGGGGCAGCCGGTCGGGCCGCCCCACATAGACGGCGTGGATGGGTTCCAGGTCGCCGCAATCGAAGGCGTCGAGCACGGGCACGAGGCGGCCCTGCACCAGATCGTCCCAGGCGTGGTAGAGCGACAGCCGGGCCAGCCCCGTGCCCTGCAGCGCCAGCTGGCGCATCACGTCGCCGTCGTTGACGCGGATGACCTGGCCGGCATCCACCGCCACCCGCCGGCCCTCGACGAGGAAGGGCCAGTGCGCGATGGCGCGCGGGTAGTTCCAGCCCAGCCGGACATGGCGCTGCAGATCCTGCGGATGTGCAGGAACGCCGGAGTGCGCCAGATAAGCAGGCGAGGCCACGACGACCTGCCGCGTGCGGCCCAGCAGACGGGCGATCACGTCGGATGCCGGCAGGGCGCCCCAGCGGATGGCGATGTCGATGCCGGCTTCCGCCAGATCCACCACCTGGTCGGAGAAATGCAGGTCCAGGCCCAGCCCCGGCAGCGCCTCCAGCAGCCGCGGCACCAGGGGCAGCAGCAGCACCGTGCCGGTCGATGTGCTGGCGCTGATGCGCACGGTGCCGCGCGGCTCGCTGCGCGCGGCGACCTCGGCCTCCAGCTCCGCGAGATCGGTCAAGAGGCGCTTCGCGCCCTGGCTCAGTTGCATGCCTTCGGGCGTGAGCAGCACGCGCCGGGTGCTGCGCTGCAGCAGCTGCACGCCCAGCCGCGCCTCCAGCCGCGACATGGCCTTGCTGACGGCCGAAGGCGAAACGCCCAGGTGCCGCGCCGCGGCCGACAGGCTGCCGCGCTCGGCCACCAGGGCCAGCGTTTCCAGATCGCCCAAGCGATGCGCATCGGCCAGGCCGCCGCCGGCAACGGGCACGGGGGCAGGTGCGGGCACGGGCACGGGCAGTTGGGCAGAAGGAACGGCAGGCATGGGGTCGTCGGGACGCAGCAACGAAAGGGAGAAAGGCCTCTTTATTTGTGCCTGCGTGGCACAAAGCCATTTCCATTATTCCACCTACACAAAGATGGCAGCAGGCTTCACAGTTCAGCCCATCGCCATCCACTCCCGCACATGCCGCTTTCTCCAGACGCGGCTCGCCCTGCTTTCCATGCCTTTATCCCTTCTCGCACTCGCTGCCGGCGCCTTCGGCATCGGCACCACCGAATTCATCATCATGGGCCTACTGACCCAGGTCAGCCAGGACCTGGGCATCTCCATTCCCACGGCCGGCACGCTGATCTCGGGCTACGCCATCGGCGTGGCCGTGGGCGCGCCCGTGCTCACGCTGCTCACCCGGCAGTGGCCGCGCAAGCGCCTGCTGCTGGCGCTGATGCTGATCTTCATCGCCGGCAACGCCGCCGCCGTGGTGGCCCCCACCTATGGCTGGCTGCTGGCGGCGCGGGTGCTGACGGCGCTCACGCACGGCACCTTCTTCGGCGTGGGCGCGGTGGTCGCCACCGGGCTGGTGCCGGCCGAGAAGAAGGCCTCGGCCATCGCGCTGATGTTCTCGGGGCTGACCCTGGCCACCCTGCTGGGCGTGCCGGCGGGCGCGTGGATCGGCCAGCACTTCGGTTGGCGCATGGCGTTCGCCGCCGTGGCCGTGGTGGGCGTGGCGGCGCTCGCCATCCTCGCCGCCTTTGTGCCGCGCGACGCGGGCCGCCCCGCCGCCACGGCGCTCCAGCAGGAGCTGGCCGTGCTGGCGCTGCCCCAGGTCTGGCTGGGCCTGGGCATCACCGTGTTCGGCTTCGCCGGCGTGTTCGCCCTCTACACCTATGTGGAGCCGCTGCTGACCCAGGTCACCCACATGGCGGGCGGCGCCGTGGCCCTCACGCTGCTGCTCTTCGGCGCCGGACTCGCCGCCGGCAACCTGCTGGGCGGCAAGCTCGCCGACCGGGGCGTGATGCGCGCGCTGGCGCTGTCCATCGCCGCGCTGCTGCTGGTGCTGCTGGCCGGCCGCTGGGCCTTTGCCCATGCGGCCCTGACCATGGCCTATCTGGTGGTGCTGGGCACGGCGGCCTTTGCCACGGTGGCGCCCATGCAGATGCGCGTGCTGCAGCAGGCCGGCCCGCAGGGCGCCACGCTGGCCTCCAGCCTCAACATCTCGGCCTTCAACCTGGGCAATGCCATCGGCGCCTGGCTGGGCGGGCTGGTGATCGCCCAGGGCCTGGGCCTGCTCAGCGTGGCCTGGGCGGCGGCGGCGCTGGCGGCCGTAGGTCTGGCGCTGGTGGGCGCCAGCAGCCGGCTCAGGGCCTGACGACCAGCGGACTCAGCGCGCCAGCACCGGCGCGATCGCCCGGCCGGTGTGGGTGCCCAGTCGCACCACCGCTTCCGGCGTGGCGGCGGCCACGATGCGGCCGCCCTCCTTGCCGCCTTCGGGCCCCAGGTCGATGATCCAGTCGGCCTCGGCGATCACGTCGAGATCGTGCTCGATCACCACCACGCTGTGGCCGCCATCGACCAGGCGGTGCAGCACGCGGATGAGCTTGTGCACGTCGGCCATGTGCAGGCCCACGGTGGGCTCGTCCAGCACATAGAGGGTATGCGGCGCCTTCTGCCCCCGCCGGCCGACCTCGTCGCGCACTTTGGTGAGCTCGGTCACGAGCTTGATGCGCTGCGCCTCGCCGCCCGAGAGCGTGGGGCTGGGCTGGCCCAGTGTGAGGTAGCCCAGGCCCACGTCCTTGAGCAGCTGCAGCGGGTGGGCGATGCTGGGCATGCTGGCGAAGAACTCCACCGCCTCGTCCACTTCCATCTGCAGCACGTCGCCGATGCTCTTGCCCCGCCAGGTGACGGCTAGCGTCTCGGGGTTGAAGCGCGCGCCGTGGCAGGCCTCGCAGGGCACCTTCACGTCGGGCAGGAAGCTCATGGCGATGGTGCGGATGCCCTGGCCTTCGCAGACCGGGCAGCGGCCCTCGCCGGTGTTGAAGCTGAAGCGCCCGGCCGCGTAGCCGCGGGCCTTGGCCTCCAGCGTCTCGGCGAAGAGCTTGCGGATGGTGTCCCAGAAGCCGATGTAGGTGGCCGGGCAGCTGCGCGGCGTCTTGCCGATGGGGGTCTGGTCCACTTCCAGCACGCGATCGATGGTCTCGAATCCCGCCAGCCCCGTGCAGCCGACCAGCGCCGGCGCCTTGCCGGCATCCATGGCATCGCGCCCGGCCTTGGTGGAGCGCTGCTGCACCCAGGCCTGCACGTTGGCCAGCAGCACGTCGCGCGCCAGCGTGGATTTGCCCGAGCCGCTGACGCCGGTGACGGCCACCAGCCGGTTGAGCGGCACCCGCGCCGTGACGTTCTGCAGGTTGTGTAGCTGCGCGTCCCGCACCGTGAGCCAGTGCAGGGCCGGCGCCACTTCGGCATCTTTCAAGGCCGCAGCGCTCGTCTTTTCTTGGTCTCCAGCTATCTTTTCAGGAGCATCCACCACATCGCGCCGCGCCTGCAGCGGGTGGCGCATGGCGTGCAGCAGGTAGCGGCCGGTCTGCGAATCCTCGGCCGCCTCGATATCGGCCACCGTACCCTGCGCCACCAGCCGCCCGCCGCGCTTGCCCGCGCTGGGGCCGATGTCGATGATGTGGTCGGCGCGGCGGATGGTGTCCTCGTCATGCTCCACCACCACCAGGGTGTTGCCCTTGTCGCCCAGTTTGTGCAGGGCGTTGAGCAGGATCTGGTTGTCGCGCGCATGCAGGCCGATGGTGGGCTCGTCGAGCACGTAGCACACGCCCTGCAGGTTGCTGCCCAGCTGTGCGGCCAGGCGGATGCGCTGCGCCTCGCCGCCCGAGAGCGTGGGCGCGCCGCGGTCCAGCGTGAGATAGGAAAGGCCCACTTCCTCCAGGAATTCGAGGCGGCTCCTGATCTCGGGCACCAGGTCACGGGCGATCTCGGCCTCGCGTCCCGAGAGCTGCAGCCCGTCGATCCACTGCCGCACCTCGGTCACCGAGAGGCGCGCCACCTCGGTCACCGGCACGCCCGCGAACAGCACGGCGCGCGCCACGGGGTTGAGGCGCGTGCCCTGGCAGGTCGGGCAGACGGTGTCGGCCACGTCCTCGGCCTCGGGTTCGGCGAAGGTCTGCTCGCGGCCCCGGTCCTTGTCGTCCTGCACCGAGTCGTCGAAGACCTTGCGCTGCTCCTTGGTGAGCTTCACGCCCGTGCCCACGCAGTCGGGGCACCAGCCGTGCTTGCTGTTGTAGGAGAAGAGGCGCGGGTCCAGCTCGGCATAGCTGGTGGCGCAGACCGGGCAGGCGCGCTTGGTGGAAAAGGCCTGCAGCGTGCCGATGCCCGCGGTGGGCTGGCCGGCGGCCATGGCCTCCTTCAGGCCTTCGAGCCCGCTCAGCACATGGACCACGCCCTTGCCCAGCTCCAGCGCGCGGGCCAGCGCGGCGCGCAGCGCGGCCTCCTGCGCGGGGGCCACGTCCAGGCTGGCCACGGGCAGTTCGATGGTGTGTTCCTTGAAGCGGTCGATGCGCGGAAAGCCGGTGGTCGGCAGGAAGTTGCCGTCCACCCGCAGATGCGTGTAGCCGCGTGGGCGCGCCCAGTCGGCCAGCTCGGTATAGACGCCCTTGCGGTTGACCACCAGCGGCGCCAGCAGGCCGATGTGCCGGCCCTTGAACTGCGTGAGCAGCTGCGCGGCGATGCTGTCGGGCGTCTGCGGCTGCACGGCGGCACCGTCGTGGATGCAGTGCTGCACGCCCAGCTTCACATACAGCAGGCGCAGGAAGTGCCAGACCTCGGTGGTCGTGCCCACCGTGCTCTTGCGGCCGCCGCGCGAGAGGCGCTGCTCGATCGCCACCGTGGGCGGAATGCCATAGACCGCATCCACCTCGGGCCGGCCGGCCGGCTGCACGATGCTGCGCGCATAGGCGTTGAGCGATTCGAGGTAGCGGCGCTGCCCTTCGTTGAACAGGATGTCGAAGGCGAGCGTGGACTTGCCCGAGCCCGAGACGCCGGTCACCACGTTGAACTTGCCTCGCGGGATGTCCACCGACAGGTTCTTGAGGTTGTGCTCCTTGGCGTTCACGATCTCGATGGCGTTCTTGGGCACATGCCCCGTATCCGCCTGGGCACGGCGCTTCTCTTTTCGGAGCACGGCGGCTTTCTCGTGTACCGAGTGGCCGCCCTCGCCCAGAGCCAGCTCGTAGTCGCGCAGCGCGGCGCCGGTGTGCGATGCGGGGTGCTGGCGCACATCCTCGGGCGTGCCTTCGGCGACCACCAGGCCGCCGCCGTCGCCGCCCTCGGGGCCCAGGTCGATCAGCCAGTCGCTGGCGCGGATCACGTCCAGGTTGTGCTCGATGACGATCAGCGAATGCCCGGCGTCGAGCAGCTTGCGCAGCGCGCGCATGAGCTTGGCGATGTCGTCGAAGTGCAGGCCGGTGGTGGGCTCGTCGAAGAGGAACAGCGTGCCCTTCTTGGCGAGCGGCTGGCGGCTGCTGCTGGCGCTCTTGGCCGCTTCGGCCAGGAAGCCCGCGAGCTTGAGGCGCTGTGCCTCACCGCCCGAGAGCGTGGGCACGGGCTGGCCGAGCTTCACGTATTCCAGCCCCACATCGACGATGGGCTGCAGCGCGCGGATCACGTCGCGGTCCTGCGCGAAAGCGGCTGCGGCCTCGCTCACGGTGAGCTCCAGCACGTCGGCCACGTTGATCAGGCGGCCGCCGCGCTCGATGGTCACCTCCAGGATCTCGGGCCGGTAGCGCTTGCCGTCGCAGTCGGGGCAGCGCAAGTACACGTCGGAGAGGAACTGCATCTCCACATGCTCGAAGCCCGAACCGCCGCAGGTCGGGCAGCGCCCGTCGCCCGAGTTGAAGCTGAACTTGGCGGCCGTGTAGCTGCGCTGGCGCGACAGCGGCGCCACGGCGAACAGCTCGCGGATCGCGTCCCACGCGCCCACGTAGCTCACGGGGTTGGAGCGCGCGGTCTTGCCGATCGGCGACTGATCGACGAACACCACGTCGCCCAGGTGGTCGGCGCCGAGCAGGCGCTCGTGCGCGCCCGGTGTTTCGGTGGCCTTGCCGAAGTGGCGCAGCAGCGCGGGCGCGAGCACGTCCTGGATCAGCGTGGATTTGCCCGAGCCGCTGACGCCGGTGACGGTGACGAGGCGCTGCAGCGGAAAGTCCACCGACACGTTCTGCAGGTTGTGCTGGCGCGCGCCTTCGAGCACGAGGCGCGGCGTGGAATCCGTCACCATGCGCTTGATGCCGGAGGTGATCTGGCGGCGCCCGCCCAGATAGACGCCGGTCAGCGTGTCGGCGCGGCGCAGCTCGGCGGTGGTGCCGTCGAACACGATCTGCCCGCCGCGCTCGCCGGGACCGGGGCCCATGTCGATCACGCGGTCGGCGGCCAGCATCACGGCCGGGTCGTGCTCCACCACCACCAGGGTGTTGCCCGCATCGCGCAGGCGCAGCATGGCCTCGGTGATGCGGTACATGTCGCGCGGGTGCAGGCCGATGCTGGGCTCGTCGAGCACGAACAGGGTGTTGACCAGCGAGGTGCCGAGCGCCGTGGTCAGGTTGATGCGCTGCACCTCGCCGCCGGAAAGGGTGCGGCTCTGCCGGTCCAGCGTGAGGTAGCCGATGCCCACATCGCACAGGTATTTGAGGCGCGTGGTGATCTCTTCGTGCAGCAGCTTCAGCGCCTGGGCATCGCCCGCATTCTCGGAGGCATTTTGGCCCGCAGCGCTTGATCTATCTGCGCCTTCGGCTACCGAAAGAGGAGCAACCGCCCCCTCGCCCAGCAGCGCGAAGAAGCGCCGCAGCCGGTCGATGGGCAGCAGCATCAGGTCGTGCAGGGTCAGGCCGGGCAGGGCTTCGAGCTGGGCGCGGCTCCACTCCACACCGTGGGGCATGAAGCGCTGAGAAGGCTCGACCACCGCATCGGCCGCGGCCTGGCTGCCGATGCGCCAGAGCAGGCTCTCGGTCTTCAGGCGCGCGCCGCCGCAGGTGGGGCACGGCGTGTAGCTGCGGTACTTGGACAGCAGCACCCGGATGTGCATCTTGTAGGCCTTGCTCTCCAAGTATTCGAAGAAGCGCCGCACGCCATACCACTGCTTGTTCCAGTTGCCCTCCTTGAAACCGGGCGTGCCGCCGATCACCCACTGCTTCTGCTCTTCGGTGAGCTTGCACCAGGGCGTGTCGCGCGGAATGCCCGCCGCCTCGGCGTGGCGCATGAGATCGTCCTGCGCCTCCTTCCAGGCCGGCGTCTGGATGGGCTTGATGGCGCCGGCGCGCAGCGTGAGCTTTTCGTTGGGGATGACCAGGCCGTAATCGACGCCGATCACGCGCCCGAACCCGCGGCAGGTGTCGCAGGCGCCCACGGCGGAGTTGAACGAGAACATCGAGGGGATGGGCTCGGCGTAGCGCAGGTCGCTCTCGGGCGAATGCAGGCCGGTGGAGAACTTCCACAGCACGGGCTCTCCGCCCTCCTCATCGGGCAGGCGATAGACGGTCAGCCGGCCGGTGCCGCGCTTGAGCGCGACCTCGATAGCCTCCACCACGCGGGCGCGCTCGGCCTTGGCCAGGCGAAAGCGGTCGGCCACCACGTCCAGCAGCTTGCGGCCGCTCTGCTCACGCTCGGCCTGCACCTTGGTGAAGCCGCTGGCGGACAACCACTGTTCGACCTGCTCGGGCGAAGTGTTGGCCGGCAGCTCGACCGGGAAGGTCAGCACGATGCGCGGATCGCCCGCGCTGGCGCAGCGCTGCTGCAGCTCGGCATAGATGCTGTCGGGCGAATCGTGGCGCACGGGCTGCGCGGTCTTGCGGTCGAAGAGCTGGCCGGCGCGCGCGAAGAGGAGCTTCAGGTGATCGTTGAGCTCCGTCATCGTGCCCACGGTGGAACGCGAGGACCGCACGGGGTTGGTCTGGTCGATGGCAATGGCCGGCGGCACGCCTTCGACCTTGTCCACCGCCGGCTTGTCCATCCGGTCGAGGAACTGGCGCGCATAGGCGCTGAAGGTCTCGACGTAGCGGCGCTGGCCCTCGGCATAGAGCGTGTCGAACACCAGGCTGGATTTGCCCGAACCGCTGGGGCCGGTCACCACGGTCAACTCGCCGGTGCGGATGTCGAGGTCGATGTCCTTGAGGTTGTGCTGGCGGGCGCCGTGGATGCGGATCAGTCCCTGGGTCATGGGTGGGGGGTCTTTCTGCTGGAGGGGGCGGGCCATTCTAGGCACCGCGCGGCTGTGTTGCCTGTCGGCCAAGACGACGCGAGTGCATGCCCGAGGCCTTGCCGGAAGCCGCGTATGCCTGCGGTCTGGATGGCCCCGCGTCCTGTCGCAGATGAGGCGCCTCGCCCGAAAGACAACCGCCCCGGGCCCAGACGCAAAAAAGCCCGCGCAATGCGGGCTTGGGGGGCGTCTTGACGAAGACAGCGTTCAGGAGGCCGCGCTGGCGGCAGAAGCCGGTGCGGAAGCCGGGGCCGATGCGGGTGCCGACGCGGGGGCCTCGGGCACATGCACGGCGTCCGCGCCATGCTTTTCACCGCTCATGTCCACCTTGTCGCCGGCTTTCATGATGACGAACAAGGACAGGGCGGCGAACAGAACGAAGCCCACAACGATTTTCCACATGCTCTTTGTCTCCTGAGTAGATGTCGATATTAGTCATCGCGATGCTGACGACGCGCTGACGCCAGACCCCAACGGATGGGGAAAGCGCAGCAACCAGAAAAAAAGCCCCACACCCTTGCAGGTGTGAGGCTTCGGCGATGCGCCGGCGATGGCACGGGCCGCAGGGGCCCGAGCCACCTCGCGTCATCAGAAGTTGTGGCGAACGCCCACGCCGAACGTGCGGGGATCGGCGCCGTTGGCCAGCGTGCCCGTGTTGTTCACGAAGCTGTAAGCGTAGTTGGCGGCCGACTGGTTCTTCACGTACGTGTAGGCAGCGTACACCTTGGTGCGCTTGCTCAGGTTGTAGTTGTAGCCCAGGATCAGCTGTTGCGCGCCGGAGTTGGCCACGTTGTTCCACTTGCTGGCCCAGATGTAGTTGGCCACCAGCTCGGAAGCGCCGAAGGCGTACTGTGCAGCGATGCCAGCCGAGTTGCGGGTGCCGACGACTTGGTAGTCGTTGCGCTGGTAGTAGGCACCGACCTGCACGGCACCCATGGTGTAGTGGGCGCGCAGACCGGCGTCCCAGTTGTCACCCAGCTTGGCGTAGCCGGCGCCCAGGGCCAGCGCACCGCTTTCCCAGTTGGCGGCCAGGTCGTACGCGTTCTTGGCACCGACGTTCAGGCCCAGGGGGTTCGCACGGTTGGCCTTCTCGTGCAGGCTGACCGTGCCTTCGGCCCAGAAGCCACCCATTTCGGGGGTGCGGTAGCCGATCTTGTTGGCTTGGTTGCCGAAGGACACCGAGGTGTACAGCTGGTTGGAGAAGTTGCCCGTGTCGTGGTTGGGCTGGTCTTGCACGCCGTAGTCGGCGATGGCGTAGTAGGACTCAGGGATGAAGTTGCCCAGGCGGACCATACCGAAGTTGCCAGCCAGGTTCAGTTCGCTTTGGCGACCGAAGAAGGTGGAGTCGGAACGGCCGGTGGAGCTGTCGAAACCGCTTTCCAGCTGGAAGCCAGCCTTCAGGCCGCCGCCCAGGTCTTCCACGCCCTTGAAGCCGAAACGGGAAGCGTTGTTGTTCACGCCGGTCTGGGACAGGCTGCCCACTTTGGAGTGTTCGATGCTGGTGTTGACACGACCGTACAGCGTCACGCTGCTTTGCGCGAAGGCGGCGGAGGTGCTCAGCAGTGCCAGGGATGCGAGCCGAAGGCGGTTGGTTTTTTGCATTTGGGTTCCTTGAGGGCTTGAGTCCAGCGGGTAGTTGTAGGCACCGCTTCCAGCCTGTTGGGCCGTGAGCGCCGTGTGCAGCTACTGGCTCAAATTCTAGGTGTAAGCCTTCGGTTAACAGATGCGAATGTAGTTTTCGTGATTGTCATGATGTATCCCCGCCACACTTTCTCCTCAATTCACCAAGACAGAGCGGGGATGCACCACGATGACCCGGCTAGCGCTCCAGCGCGGGTCATCTTTTCAGGCGTGCCGATTGATACCGGTCAATCCCCGGCGTAGATATCGACGTCCTTCGTTTCGCGGATAAACAGCGTGCCGATGATGGCCGTAGCGCCCGCGATGATGATGGGATACCAGAGGCCGTTGTACATGTTGCCGGTCTGGGCCACGATGGCAAAAGACATGGTGGGCAGCAGGCCGCCGAACCAGCCGTTGCCGATGTGGTAGGGCAGGCTCATGGAGGTGTAGCGGATGCGCGTGGGGAACATCTCCACCAGCATCGCCGCGATGGGGCCGTAGACCATGGTCACCAGCAGCACCAGATAGCTCAGGATGACGATCATCATCAACTTGTTCATCTTGGCGGGGTCGGCCTTGGCGGGGTAGCCCTCGGCCTTCAGCGTATCGGACACGGACTTCTTGAACGCGGAGTCCTTGGCCTTCAGCTCGTCACCAGAGATACCCTTGGCCGAATAGCTGGGGATGACAACCGAGCCCACCTTGATGACGGCGGGCGTGCCGGGCGCTGCGGCCTCGTTCTCGTAGCTCACCGAATTGGCGGCCAGCACCTGCTTGGCCACGTCGCAGGAACTGGTGAACTTGACCGTGCCGGTGGGGTTGAACTGGAACGAGCACTCGGCCGGGTCCGCCACGACCACCACCTTGTTCTTGGCCTGCGCTGCGGCCAGGTCAGGGTTGGCCGCTTCGGTCAGTGCCTTGAAGACCGGGAAATAGGTCAGCACCGCCAGCACGCAGCCCAGCATGATGATGGGCTTGCGGCCGATCTTGTCGGAAAGCGAGCCGAACACCACGAAGAACGGGGTGCCGATCAGCAGGGCCGCGGCGATCAGCAGGTTGGCCGTCACGGCATCGACCTTCAGTTGCTGCGTGAGGAAGAAGAGCGCGTAGAACTGGCCCGTGTACCAGACCACGGCCTGGCCGGCGGTGAGGCCGATCAGCGCCAGGATCACGATCTTCAGGTTCTTCCATTGGCCGAAGGATTCGGCCAGCGGCGCCTTGGACGTCTTGCCCTCGGCCTTCATCTTTTGGAAAGCGGGCGACTCCGACAGCGTCAGGCGGATCCACAGCGAGATGCCCAGCAGCAGCACGGAGACCAGGAACGGAATACGCCAGCCCCAGTCACCAAAGGCTTCTTCGCCCATGAGGGTGCGGGTGCCCAGAATGACCAGCAGCGACAGGAAGAGGCCCATGGTGGCCGTCGTCTGGATCCACGACGTATAGGCGCCGCGCTTGCCCTGCGGCGCGTGCTCTGCCACATAGGTCGCCGCGCCGCCGTACTCGCCGCCGAGAGCCAGGCCCTGCAGCAGCCGCAGCACGATCAGGATCACGGGCGCCGCCACGCCGATGCTGGCGTAGGTGGGCAGCAGGCCCACGATGAAGGTCGAGAGGCCCATGATGAGGATGGTCACCAGGAAGGTGTATTTGCGCCCGATCATGTCGCCCAGGCGGCCGAACACCAGGGCGCCGAAGGGCCGCACGATGAAGCCGGCCGCGAATGCCAGCAGCGCGAAGATGAAGGCCGAGCCTGCATCGAGGCCGCTGAAAAACTGCTTGGCGATGATCGCCGCGAGCGAGCCGTAGAGGTAGAAGTCATACCACTCGAAAACGGTGCCTAGCGACGACGCCAGGATGACTTTTCTTTCTTCCGGCGACATGGGCCGGGAAGCGACGTTGGTAGCCATGGTGCTTGTCTCCATGAATTGCGGGACGTGAACGGCGGCACCTCGGAGGTGCCTGCGGCCGCAATATGGGTGCGCCATCTGACCGAAAACTGACAGGCGCCGGCGGCATCGAGCGGACCGCGACGTGCGCTCCTTACGCGTCGCTGACGAAACCCGGTGCAACCCCTAGCGCTGTTTTCTTGATGTGGGAATGGAGGCGAAAGTGCCGCGCGGCACGTCCTCTGGCACCCCTGGCGGCCGGGGTAAACACCAAGGCGTTCGGGCGGGAAATCCCTGCCCGGGACAAACCCGCAGGGATGCCCCGCGCAGGGCCATCTTCAGCGCGCCGCAGGGCCTGCAGCCTGGTCCGGCAGTCCGCTGGGCACCTGCGCAGATGCCTCCCAGGCGGGGCCGTCGAACCACGAGTCCGAGCCATCCAAAGAGGCGCGCAGCATGGGGAGGCTGTCCAGGCCCCAGAAGAGCCGATCCCCCACCAGGAAGCTGGGCACACCGAAGACGCCGCGCGCCATCGCCTCGTCGGTGTTGGCGCGCAGCAGCGCCTTGGCTGCCGCGCCCTGGCCGCTGGCGTCGGGCCGCAGCTGCGATTGCAGCGCGGCCTGCAGCGCCTCCAGCCGGGCCGGGTCGAGCGCGTCGTGCCCGCCCAACCACACATGGCGCAGCACCGTACCGGCCACGAAGCGGTTGATGCAGCCGTCGTCGCTGCAGGCCAGCGCCAGGCGCAGCAGGGGCAGCGGGTTGAATGGGTGAATCGCCGGCAGGTCCAGACCGCAGCCCTGGGCCTGGCCCAGCCAGCTCGCATGGCGGAAGGTCCATTCGCGCTTCGGCGGCACGCCCGCCGGGCCTGGATTGGCATGCTGGTGCAGCAGCGCGCCCAGCAGCACCGGGCGGTAGCGCACCTCGCAGCTCAGCCCCTGCAGCGCGCGGGGCAGCGCATCGAAGGCCAGCCAGGCATAGGGCGAGACGAAGTCCAGGTAGCAGGTGATCTGGTGCATGGCGCGGCTCCTGTGGGGTGTTGAGGGAAACGGCCTGGGCCCGCCTTCAGCGGGGCGGCCGTGATGCCGCAGGCGCTGCGGCGAGCGCCTCCGGCACGGGCAGGCCGGCACGCTGCAGCAGAGCGGCCCAGATGGCACGGCGCTGCGCCGGGCCGGCGCCGGACCAAGCACCGATCTCCCCCAGCGTGCGGAAGCACCCCAGGCAGTGGCCGCCGTCGGCCGCCATGCGGCACAGGCTGATGCAGGGCGACGGCACCGTGCCGTCGCTTTTGGCATCGAAAAGGCCGGCAGCGACCGCATCACCAGCGCGAGCAGCTATTAAATTAGTAGCATTCACAGGAGCCAGCGAGTTCAGGCGACCGCGGGCGGCGGCTGCGTGACGTCGGCCACGGGCGCCTGCGTGAGCGCCTCCAGGTCGTGCGGGCGCAGCTGGAACACGCCGTGCGGGTGGCCGGCGGCCGCCCAGATCTCCTCGAAGCGGAACAGTTCGCGGTCAATCAGCGTGACGGGCGGCGTGGCATGCGCCACAGGCGAGACGCCGCCGATGGTGAAGCCCGTCTTGGCCTTGACGAAGTCGGCATCGGCGCGGCCGGTCTTGCCGACCAGCGCATCGACCTTCTTCTCATCGACGCGCCGGTCGCCCGAGGTGACGACCAGCACCGCCGCATCGTCGCTCTTGCGACGGAAGATGATGCTCTTGGCGATCTGGCCCACGGAGATGCCGAGGGCATCGGCGGCCTGCTGCGCGGTGCGCGCGGCACTGTCGAGCATGCGCGGGGCATGCGGATGGCCCAGCGCCTGCAGCGCGGCGGCCACGCGCTGCACGCCTTCGGGAAGGGTCTGAAGTTCAGCACCGCACATGATGGAAGCGTCCTGTCGTTCGATGGAAAACGCCGATCTTAGAACGTGTTCACGTTCTAAGATCGGGCAGCACGCCCAGGCTGCAGCGACGGCTGTGCGCTCAAGCCGCGCGCTCCCGCATCACCGATGACCCCTGCTCGGCCAGGTCCCAGAACAGGCCGGCCATGATCTCCAGCGATTCGCGCGTGACGTCGGCCAGGATGTGTTCGTTAGGCGCGTGCTGCGAGCAGGCCGGGTAGGAGTGCGGCACCCACAGCGTGGGCAGGCCCAGGGTTTCAGAGAACACGTCGTTGGGCAGGGAGCCGCCCAGGTTGGGCAGCAGCGCCGGGCGCCGGCCGGTGGTGCGCTCCATCGAGGCCAGGCCCCAGCGCACCCAGGCGTCGTCCGGGTCCAGCCGCGTGGCGGCCATGTGGACATCGGTGCCGCGCACCTCGACGTCGTCGAAGCCGTGCGCGGCCAGGTGGGCGCGGATGTGGTCGAGGAAGTGCGCCGCATCGCTGCCCACCACGTAGCGCATGTGGCAGTGCGCCCGCGCCGTGGCCGGAATGGCATGGACCGGCATGGCCGGGTTGCCGCAGGTGAAGGCCAGCACCTCCAGGCTGTTCCAGCCGATGACGCGCTCGGCGGGCGTGAGGCCGGGCTCGCCCCAGTCCGGGTCGATCTCCGGGTCGCCGGTGCTGCCGCCGACCTCGATGTCGCGCAAGGCCACGCGCACGCTCTCGGGCAGTTCCTCGGGCAGCAGGCCCGGCACCAGGATGCGGCCCTTCGCATCCACCAGGGTGGCGATGGCGTGTGCCAGGCGGATGCCCGGGTTGCGCAGCAGCCCGCCCCAGTTGCCGGAGTGGTGGCCGCCGTCGCGCAGATCGAGGTGCAGGTCGAAGTTGAAGACGCCGCGCGAGCCCAGGAACATCGTGGCCCGCGAGGCCGACACGCGGGGGCCGTCGGAGGCGAGGAACAGGTCGGCGGCCAGGAAGTCGCGGTGCAGTGCGCAGACCTCGTCGAGGCCGGGCGAGCCGTCTTCCTCGCCCATCTCCAGGATGATCTTCACGTTGTAGCCCAGCACGCCGTCGCGGGCCTGGAGCACCTGCTCCAGCGCGGTGAAGTTGATGGTGTGCTGGCCCTTGTTGTCGGCCGTGCCGCGGCCGTACCAGCGGTTGCCGTCCACCACGATCTTCCAGGGCTGCAGGCCTTCGCGCCACTGTGCCTCGTAGCCGCGCACCACGTCGCCGTGGCCGTAGGTGAGCACGGTGAAGGCGGCGCCGGCCTCGATGCGCTCGGCCAGCAGGAAGGGGCTCTTGCCCGGCAAGGGGTTGTCCACGATGCGGCAGCCGAAACCCAGCTGTTGCAGCAGCGGCGCGATCTCGTCGCGCAGGTAAGCGTACAGCTGCGGCAGGCTGGCGGCGTCCTGGCTCTCTGTGCGGAAGGCGACGCGGCGGTCGAGCGTTGCCTGGAAGCGCCCGTCGTCGAAGACGGCGACGGTGCGTGCGATGGCGGATTCACGGCTCATGGCGGGCTCTCGGGTGGCGGTAAAGAAGGTGGTGCGGTGTGTCAGGCGACGGCCTCGCGGCCGATGTCGGGCAGGCCCAGCCCGGGCTCGGGCGTGAGTGCGGAGGCCAGCAGCATGCGGGTGTAGGGGTGCTGCGCGGCGGCGAAGATCTGCTCGCGCGTGCCCTGCTCGACGATGCGGCCCCGGTGCATCACGGCCACGCGGTCCACCAGATGCTCCACCACGCCCAGGTCGTGGCTGATGAACAGATAGGTGAGGCCGAACTCGGCCTTGAGGTCCAGCAGCAGGTTCAGGATCTGTGCCTGCACCGATACGTCGAGCGCCGAGGTGGGCTCGTCGCAGACCAGGATCTCGGGCCGCAGCACCAGGGCGCGGGCGATGGCCACGCGCTGGCGCTGGCCGCCCGAGAGCTGGTTGGGGTATTGCCGGTGCGTGCGCTCGGGCATGCCGACCAGGTCGAGCATGGCCTTGACGGCGCGCTCCTGCTCGGCCGCCGTGCCCACGCCGTGCAGGCGCAGCGGCACGCCGACGATGTCGGCCACGGTGCGGCGCGGGTTGAGCGACGAGTACGGGTCCTGGAAGATGGGCTGGATGCGGCGGGCCAGCGGGCGGCGCTGGCGCGGGTCGATCTCCTTGCCTCCGATCAGCACGTTGCCCGACGTGGGCGGCAGCAGGCCCAGCAGCATCTTGGCCAGCGTGCTCTTGCCGCAGCCGGACTCGCCCACCAGGCCCAGCGTTTCGCCCTTGCGGATGCGCAGCGACACATCGCTCACCGCCTCGATGCTGCCCGCGGGCTTGAAGAGGCCGCGCTTGAGCTTGAAGCTGCGGCTGAGCGCGCACAGCTCCAACGCGATGTCTTCGGAGCCGCCCACCGCCCCCGATTGCAAAGGCAGCTTCCAGGCCAGGGAATCGGTCATGGCGTTCATGCGGCCTCCGCCAGTGCCTGGGTTGCGGGGTGGACGGCGGCGACGCAGCGCACGGCGTGGCCCGGCGCCACGTCGGCAAAGGGCGGTGCCACGCTGCAGGCCGGCCGGACCTGGCTGCAGCGGTTGGCGAAGGCGCAGCCCTGCACCTCGCCGACGAGGCTGGGCACCACGCCGGGAATGGCCTGCAGCCGGCTGCCCGGCAGCGTCTTGCCACGCACCGGAATGCAGCGCAGCAGGCCCTGGGTGTAGGGGTGCGATGGCTGCTCGAACAGCTGGCCCACGGGCGCCGTCTCGACCACCTCGCCCGCGTACATCACGGCCACGCGGTCGGCGATGCGCGCCACCACGCCCAAATCGTGCGTGATGAACACCACCGCGGTACCGAACTCCTGCTGCAGCTCGCGGATGAGGCGCAGGATCTGCGCCTGGATGGTCACGTCCAGCGCGGTGGTGGGCTCGTCGGCGATGATGAGGTCGGGCCCGCACATCAGCGCCATGGCGATCATCACGCGCTGGCGCAGGCCGCCCGAGAGCTGGTGCGGGTACTGGCGCAGGCGGTCGGCCGCCTGGGGCACGCCGGCGCGCTCCAGCAGGTAGAGGGCGCGCTCGCGCGCCTCTGCGGCCGTCACCTTGCGGTGGGCGCGCAGCGCCTCGCACAGCTGGTCGCCCAGCGTGTACGAGGGGTTCAGCGAAGTCATGGGTTCCTGGAAGATCATGGACATGCGCGCGCCGCGCAGCCGGGACATGCCGCGCTCGTCCTGCGCCTGCAGGTCGATGCCGTCGAACTGCAAGCGGTCGGCCGACCGCCGGGCCCTGGCGGGCAGCAGGCCCATCAGCGCCAGCGAGGTCATGGACTTGCCGCAGCCCGACTCGCCCACCAGGCACAGCATCTCGCCGCGCCGCACATGGAAGTCGATGCCGCGTACGGCATGCAGCATGCCGCGCTCGGTAGGCAGATCGACACGCAGGTTCTTCACATCGAGAAGGATGCTCATCGGGGGTTCTCCTCGGTTGCGTTCAATGGCGGCCATCAGGAGCGGCCACGTCGCGGATGCCGTCGCCCACGAGGTTGATGGCCAGCACCAGCACCGCGAGCACCACGCCTGGGATCATGATCACCCAGGGCTGGAAGAACATGTACGCCTTGCCCTCGGCCACCATCAGGCCCCACGAGGGCGTGGGCGGCTGCACGCCCAGGCCCAGGAAGGAGAGCGTGGATTCAAGCAGGATGGCGTGGGCCATCTCCAGCGTGGCCACCACGGTGAGCGCGCCCATCAGGTTGGGCAGCAGCTCGCGCACCAATATGTAAGGCGTGGAGGCGCCCAGGCTCTTGGCGGCGGCGATGAACTCGGCATCGCGCAGCTGCTGCGTGGCCGATCGCGTGACGATGGCGAAGCGGTCCCACAGCAAGAGGCTCAGCAGCACGATCACCACCTTGAGCGAGCCGCCCACCAGCGAGGCCATGGCCAGGGCCACCAGCACCACGGGCATGGCCAGACGGCAGGTGATGACGTAGCTCACCACCGCGTCCACCCGGCCGCCGAAGTAGCCGGCCAGCACGCCCAGGGTGGTGCCGATCAGCCCGGCGACGAGCGCGGTGACGAAGCCGATCACCAGCGACACGCGCGCGCCGTAGAGCAGGCGGCTCAGGTAGTCGCGCCCCAGCTTGTCGGTGCCCAGCACGTGCTCCCAGGTGCCGCGCTCCTGCCACACGGGCGGGATGAGGCGCTGCGTCACGTCCTGCGCGAAGGGGTCGTGCGGTGCGAGCCAGGGCGCGAACACCGCGGCCAGCACGGCCAGGCCGAGCACGATGCTGCCGATCAGCAGCCCGCGGTGGCCAGCCGCGCGGCGCAGCGTGCGGCGCCAGGCCGGCACGGGCAGCGCGGCCAGCGCCGCGGTGCCGGGCAGGGGCAAGGAGGTCGTCGTCATGGAATGCCTTCTTTTCTCAGCGGGTGCGCATGCGCGGGTCGAGCGCGGCGTTGAGCACGTCGGCCACGAAGGTGAGCGCGATGTAGAACGTGGCGATGATGAGCACCACGGCCTGCACCACGGGGTAGTCGTTGCGGGCGATGGAGTCCCACGCGAGCTGGCCCAGGCCCTGCAGCGAATAGACCGACTCGATCACCACCGAGCCGCCCAGCATGAAGCCCAGTTCCACCGCCGCCAGCGCCACCACGGGAATGATGGCGTTGCGCAGCGCGTGCTTGAACACCACGCGCGCCGGCGAAAGGCCCTTGGCGCGCGCCGTGCGGATGTAGTCCGAGCCCATCACGTCCAGCATGCCGGCGCGGGTCAGCCGCATGAGCGAGGGCATGGCGTAGTAGCCCAGCGCCACCGCCGGCAGCACGAAGTTCTGCCAGCTGGTGTTGCCCGCCACGGGCAGCCATTTCAGGCCCACCGAGAACACCACGATCAGCGCCAGCGCGAACCAGAAGTTGGGCATGGCCTGGCCGATGGTGGCCACCAGCAGGGCCAGGCGGTCCACCCAGGTGTCGCGGTAGAGCGCCGCCGCCACGCCCAGCGGGATGGCCACGGCCACGGCCAGCAGCAGCGACACGGCACCGAGCTTGAGCGTGATCGGCAGGCGCTCGCCCACCAGCTCCATCACCGTGTTCTGGAAGTAGAACGAGCGGCCGAAGTCCAACTGCAGGGCCGAGCCCAGCCATTCGACGAACTGGGTGACCATGGGCCGGTCCAGGCCGTACTGCACGCGGATCTTCTCCACGTCGGCAGCGCTCGATTCGGGGCCGGCGATGGCCGTGGCCAGGTCGCCCGAGAGGTGCAGCAGCAGGAAGCTCACCACCGCGACGGTGAGCATCACGGCCAGCGCCACCGCCAGCCTGCGCAGGATGTAGGTCAGCATGGTCTTGTCAGCGTGGGGGTTGCAGGGCGTTCACCAGGCGCGCGGCGGCCGGTCACTTCCAGCGCGCCTGGGCGAAGCGCGGCAGCTCGTCGGGCCAGGCGTCGAAGGCCAGCTCCTTGGTGAAGGCGTAGTTGGTCGAGTAGGAGAAGATCGGCGCCCACATCGCCTCCTTGCTGATGCGCTCCAGCGCCTGGCCGTACTTGGCGAGGCGGTCGGTCTTGTCGGTACTGCTGTCGGCGGTCTGCAGCAAGGCGATGGTCTGCGCGTCCTTGGCCGTGTCGTCCGGCCCGCCCTTGAAGAAATTGCCGGCGAAGGCCGAGGCATCGCTGATGGAATAGGAGCCCCAGGCCTGGAAGGAGAGCGGCGCGCGGCCGGAACGGACCTCGGTGCGCAGCGCCGGGTACTGCACGAAATGCAGCCGGGCTCGGATGCCCACCTTGCGCAGGTCGCCGATCAGCGCCTCGGCGTACTCGCGCTCGCGGTAGGCCCACAGGTCGGTGTCGAATCCGTTGGGGTAGCCCGCCTGCGCCAGCAGCTCCTTGGCCTTGGCGGGGTTGTATTCGTAGCGAACCACCTTGCTGGTCACGCAGCCCACCTGCATGCGAAAGCACGGCGCATACACAGGCTGGCTGCCGCCGCGCACCAGGCTGTCAGCGAAGCCCTTGCGGTTGATGGCGTAGTTCACGGCCTGGCGCACGCGCACGTCCTTGAAGGGCGCGGACTCGGGCGTGGTGCCCACGTTGTTGATGGAGACGAAGCCCACGCGCATGGTCTCGCCGCTGAGCACCGTGATCTGGGGCATGCTGGCCTTCATGGACTCGGCCTGGTCGGCCGGCACGCGCCAGATCCAGTCGATGGCACCCGTCATGAGCTGGGCGGCGCGGGCCTCGGGGTCGCGTACCACCACGAACTTCACCGTGCCGATCTGCGGCTGGCCCACGGGGCTGTCCTTGAAATAGGCCGGGTTCTTGACCATGGTCACGCCCTGCCCGGGCACCACGGCCGTGATCTTGTAGGGGCCGGTGCCCACGGGGGCCTTGCTGAAGCCTTCCAGTCCCACCTTCTTGAAATACGCCGCGGGGTAGATGGGCGTGGGGCCGGCCAGGTATTCGAGCGCGGCGGGGAACGGCGTCTTGAGATGGATGCGTACCTGCAGCGGGCCCACCACCTCGACGTTCTTGATCCAGTCGGTGTTCTGGCGCGTGGCGATCTTGGCGTCAGGCCCGTTGACCACGTTGAAGGTGAAGGCCACATCCTCGGCACCGAACGCGTCGCCGTTATGGAACTTCACGCCCGGGCGCAGCGTGACCAGCAGCGCCGTGGGGGACTCCCACTTCCACGCGGTGGCCAGCAGGGGCTTGTGCTCGCCGGTCTTGGGATCGCGGTAGATCAGCGTGTCCCAGGCCATGTTGGCCAGGATCACGCCTTCGCGCATGTTGTTGTGGTAGGGACTCACGTTCTCGACCTCGTTGTCCGAGGCATAGACCAGCGTGTCGTTGGCCTTGCCCGCATGGGCTGCGGCAGCGAGGGACAAGGCCGTGAAAACCGTAGCGCAGCCGCGGCGCACCAGCGTGGAGGAAAGATGACCCATTTCGGAAACTCCTTCGTCAGACAAACAACGCAACGCGTGTCGAGGAGCAAGAATGGGACACAAAGGCCATTCGCACTACTACCGTTTTCGCAGCCCTGCGATGCTGCCGCGGCAACGGTCGATGTCAGCGGGGTCCGCCATGCGTAATCACCCGCACACGCGCTGGCACGGTGCATGCAACCATGCAGGCCCATGAACCGCACCCCGCTCATCGCCCGCCAGCTGCAGGACACGGCGCTGCGCTACTTCCTGGAGGTCGTGCGCTGCGGCTCGATCAGCGAGGCCTCGGCGCGGCTGTCCGTGGCGGGCTCGGCCATCAGCCGCCAGATCGCGCAGCTGGAGGGCGTGCTGGGCACGGCCCTGTTCGAGCGCCATGCGCGCGGCATGGTGCCCAGCGCGGCCGGCGAGTTGCTGGCCACGCACGCGCTCAAGTCCGCGCACGATGCCGAGCGCGTGGTGCAGGAGATCCAGTCGCTGCAGGGCATGCGGCGCGGCCGCGTGCGCATCGCCGCGACCGAGGGCTTCGCCATGGAGTTCCTGCCCCGGCTCATCAGCGAATTCCACCAGCGGCACCCGGGCGTGCAGTGCCACCTGAGCGTGCATGCGCCGGGCGAATGCACGCGGCGCGTGCTGCACAGCGACGCGGACATCGGCATCGTGATGAGCCGCCATACCGAAAAGGACATCAAGGTCGAGCACCTGCAGCCCGCGCCACTCGGGGCCGCGATGCGCCAGGGCCATCCACTCGCGCGCTTCAAGCAGATCAGCCTCTCGCAGCTGCTGGCCTACCCCATCGCCTTGCCCGAAGCCGACACCACCGTGCGCCAGCTGTTCGACATCGCCTGCAGCCGCCAGCGCCTGGCGGTGGAGCCGACGCTGACGAGCAACTACATCGGCGCGCTGTTCGGCTTTCTGCGCCACCGCGAGGACGGCGTGACCGTCTGCGGCGAGATCTCCGTGCGCAACCAGGTGGACCGGGGCGAACTGGCCTTCGTGCGGCTGCGCGACAAGGGGCTGGACCTGCGCAACATCGAGGTGCAGACCCTCATCGGCCGCACGCAGCCCAAGGCGGCCCAGGCCTTTCTGGAACATCTGCGCGAGGGGCTGGGCAGCGTCGCTCCGCGGTGAGCGGCAGCGACCAAATGCTATGCAATGCATAGCGCAATGCGAAGCAGCGGTGCGGGCCACAAGCCCAAAACACCCAAAACCTGGCCGACGGTTGCGTCCGCGCCCGCGCCAGCGGACGCAACGCCCGGCTCGCAGGGCTCAGCCGACGCGCTTGTTCAGCAGCGCCGTGGCAGCGCGCGAATTGGGCTTGCGGCCCAGGAAGCCGCTGATGTAGTCGCCCGCGTCGATGAGCCGGTCCAGGTCGATGCCGGTGTCGATGCCCATGCCGTGCAGCATGTACACCACGTCTTCGGTCGCCACGTTGCCGGTGGCGCCCTTGGCATAAGGGCAGCCGCCCAGGCCGGCCACCGAGGTATCGAACTGCCACACGCCCAGCTCCAGCGCGGCCAGCGTGTTCGCCAGAGCCTGGCCGTAGGTGTCGTGGAAGTGGCCGGAGATGTCGTCCACGGCGTAGTGCGCGAGCGTGGCCTCGATGGCGCGCTGCACCTTGACCGGCGTGCCCACGCCGATGGTGTCGGCCACGCCGATGTGCTGCACGCCGATGCCCTTCATCAGCCCGGCCAGGTAGCCCACGCGCTCGGGCGCCACCTCGCCCTCGTAGGGGCAGCCCACGGTGCAGCTCATCGCCCCGCGCACGTGGATGCCCGCCGCGCGCGCGGCCTCCACCACGGGGGCGAAGCGCTCGATGCTCTCGGCGATGCTGCAGTTGATGTTCTTCTGGCTGAAGGCCTCGCTGGCCGAGCCGAAGACCACGATCTCGTCGGGCCGGTCGGCCACGGCCGCCTCGAAGCCCTTCATGTTGGGCGTGAGCACTGAATAGCGCACGCCCGGCCGGCGCTCGATGCCGGCCATGACGGCATGGTTGTCGGCCATCTGCGGCACCCACTTGGGGCTCACGTAGCTGGTGACTTCGATCTCGCGCAGGCCGGCGTCCTGCAGGCGATGCACCAGGCCGATCTTCACCTCGGCGGGCACGGGTGACTTCTCGTTCTGCAGGCCGTCGCGCGGGCCCACATCAACGATCTTGACGCGGCGGGGGTAGTGGTTGCTCATGAAGACATCCTCAAGCTGTGAATTCCGCGCGGGGCGGCGGCGCTGCGGGCGCCAATGCCCGCGCTCCATCCATCAATAGCCGCGCTCGCGATCGACGACGCCCGCCAGGGGCTCGCCGCGCTGCAGGGCCGCGATCTTGCCGGCGATCTGCGCGATGCTTTCGTCGCGCAGCGTGCGCGCCGAGGTGTGCGGCGTGGCGACGATGCGCGGGTGGTTCCAGAACGGGTGGCCGGCCGGCAGCGGCTCGGTGCGGAACACGTCGAGCGTGGCGCCCGCCAGGTGGCCGGAATCGATCAGCTCCAGCAGGTCTTCCTCGACCACATGCGCGCCGCGCGCCACGTTGACGAGGTAGGCCCCGGCGGGCAGGCGCGAGAGCGTCGCGCGGTTCAGCAGGTTCTCGGTCTCGGGCGTGAGCGGCAGCAGGTTGACCAGCACGCGGCTGGCGGCCAGGAAGTCATCGAACTGGCCGGCGCCCTCGAAGGCGCGCACGCCCGGCACGCGCTTGGGCGAGCGGCTCCAGCCCAGCACGGGGAATTCGAAATGCGCCAGCGCCCGCGCCACGCGCTCGCCCAGCACGCCCAGGCCCATCACGCCCACGGTGAATTCCGAACGCAGGCGCGGCCGGCGGTAGCCCCAGCGGCCGCCGCGCATGTCGGCCTCGTAGGCGTCCAGCTCGCGGAAGTGGCGGATCACCGCGTGGCAGACGTATTCGGCCATCTGCACCGACATGCCCGCATCGTCGAGCCGCACCACCTGCGCCCCGGACGGCAGCCGCAGGCGCAGCAGCGCATCGACGCCCGCGCCGATGTTGAAGAGCGCGCGCAGGCCGGGCTGCTCGTCGAGGAATTGCTGGGGCGGCGCCCAGACCACGGCGAAGTCGGCCTGGGGGTCGCCCGGCTGCCAGACGGCAACATGGGCGCCCGGCAGTGCGGCGCGCAGGCCGGCCACCCAGGGCTCGGTCTTGGTATCGGTGCAGCAGATGGTGATGTTCATGGCCCGCTAGCCTACCTTGCAGCGCATGCCGCCGCTGTCACGCAGCCGCCAGGCGCAGCAGCTCGGCGCCTTCGGTCACCTGGTCGCCGGGGGCGTAGAGCAGTTCCTGCACCACGCCGTCGGCGGGGGCGGCAATGGTGTGCTCCATCTTCATGGCCTCCATCACCGCCAGCGGCTGGCCGCGCGAGACGGCGTCGCCCGCGCGCACCGCGAAGGACACCACCTTGCCCGGCATGGGCGCGGTCAGGCGCCCGCCTTCGGCCTGGGTGTCGCCCGCATGGGCCAGCGGGTCCACGGTGTCGATGCGCGTGGCGCCTGCGGGCGTGAAGACGTGTACGGCCTCGCCCAGCACATGCACGGTGGCACGCGTGCGGCGCCCGGCGAACTGCAGGTCGATGGCCTCCTCTGCGCCCTCGCCGCCCGGGGCTTCGGCGAAGGCCAGCGGGCCGGCCACCTCGCCCACTTCCAGCGTCGGGGTGCTGCCGGGCGCATAGCGCAGCCAGGCCTGCACGGCCTCGCCGCCGAAGACGAAATCGAACGCGCGGCGGTGCAGGCCGCCCAGGCGCCAGCCGTCGCGCCGGCTGAACGGGCTGCCGGGCGCCTCGGCCTGCCGCTCGCGCAGCAGGGTGGCGGCCACGGCGGCGGCGGCGGCCAGCGGCAGGCCCACAGGCTCCTGCTGGAACAGCACAGCCGATTCGCGCTGGATCAGGGCCGTGTCCAGCTGCGCCTGCGCGAAGGCGTCGCTCGCGGCCACGCGGCGCAGGAACTGCACGTTGGTCGCCAGGCCCACGATGCGGGTCTGCGCCAGCGCCTCGTCCAGCCGCGCGAGGGCCTGCTCGCGGGTGTCGCCCTGCACGATGAGCTTGGCGATCATGGAGTCGTAGAACGGGCTGATCGCATCGCCCTCGCGCACGCCGTCGTCGATGCGCACCGGCGCCCGCGCGAAGCTCGCGGCGGTGGGCTTGCGATAGACATGCAGCGTGCCGGTGGCGGGCAGGAACTGGTTGTCGGGGTTCTCGGCGCAGATGCGCGCCTCGATGGCGTGGCCGGTGATGCGCAGTTCGTCCTGCGTGCAGGGCAGCGGCTCACCGCTGGCCACGCGCAGCTGCCACTCCACCAGGTCCTGGCCGGTGATGGCCTCCGTGACCGGATGCTCCACCTGCAGGCGGGTGTTCATCTCCATGAAATAGAACTTCATGTCTTCGGGCCGCTCGTAGCCGCCCGGCTGTTCGACGATGAATTCCACCGTGCCCGCGCCCACGTAGTTCACGGCGCGCGCGGCGGCCACGGCGGCCGCACCCATGCGGGCGCGCAGCTCGGGCGTCATGCCCGGTGCGGGGGCTTCCTCCAGCACTTTCTGGTGGCGGCGCTGCACGGAGCAGTCGCGCTCGAACAGATAGACGATGTTGCCGTGCGTGTCGCCGAAGACCTGGATCTCGATATGGCGCGGGCGCTGCACGTACTTTTCGACCAGCACCGCGTCGTCGCCGAAGCTGCCGATCGCCTCGCGCTTGCACGAGGCCAGCGCGGCCGCGAAATCCTCGGCCTTCTCGACCGCGCGCATGCCCTTGCCGCCGCCGCCCGCGCTGGCCTTGATGAGCACGGGGTAGCCGATGCGGTCGGCCTCGCGCTGCAGCAGCGCCGGGTCCTGGTCGTGGCCGTGGTAGCCGGGCACCAGCGGCACGCCGGCCTTCTCCATGAGCTGCTTGGACTCGGCCTTCAGGCCCATGTCCTTGATCGCGGAAGGCGGCGGGCCGATGAAGACGAGGCCTGCCTCGGCGCAGGCGCGGGCGAAGTCCTCGTTCTCGGACAGGAAGCCGTAGCCCGGGTGGATGGCCTCCGCCGCGCAGGCGCGGGCGGCGTCGATGATGCGTTCCCAGCGCAGATAGCTGTCCTTGGGCGCGCTGCCGCCGATGTGGACGGACTCGTCGCAGGCGGCGACGTGCTTGGCGTCGGCATCGGCGTCGGAATAGACGGCGACGGTCTTGACGCCCAGGCGGCGGGCGGTCGCGGCGACGCGGCAGGCGATCTCGCCGCGGTTGGCGATGAGGATTTTCTTGAACATTCAAACCACCTTCGCAGGACTGGAAAAGAGAGCCGAGAGGCGCCGCAGCACCGCCCGCAGGAACTTGAACAGCAGCGCCAGCAGCAGCACCGACACCGCCAGCATCAGGGCCAGGGCCAGGCCGAAGAGCAGCGGGTGCTGCGTGGCCAGCCAGACCACGAGGACGACCAGGCCGTCCTCGAAAAGGGACAGCAGCCAGTTGGAGAACGGCTCGGGCGAGGTATTGGCCGCCGCCCGCGTGGTCATCTTGGTGGCCAGCGCCGTGGCCGAGAGCGAGCCGCCCACCAGCCCCGCCGCGAGCGCCATGGCGCCACTGTCTGCACCGAAGACGCCGGCCGCCAGCAGCGCGCCGGCGGGCACGCGGATGAAGGCGTGGACCGCGTCCCAGGCACTGTCGAGCCAGGGCACCTTGTCGGCGAAGAATTCGACGCACAGCATGAAACCGCTGGCCCAGAGCACCGCCGGGTGCTGCAGGAGCGCCAGGCCCGGCGGCAGAGGCAGCCAGCCGGCCCAGCCCATCAGGCCGACCAGGAACACCACCGCGTAGAGCCGGAAGCCGCTGGCCCAGCCCAGCGCGGCGGCGAGCGCCAGCAGCGCCGGCATGTCCAGATGGGCCGAGGCCTGGCGCGCGCCCTCGGCCACCGTCTGCGCCGTGCCGGCATCCATGTGCAGGCCCAGCGCATGCCACCACTGCACCAGGGAAAGCCAGATCGCGTCCATGGTTTGCCGCCTCGCCCTGGCCTCAGCCCGCCGGCGCCAGCCAGGACGGCTTGCGCTTGTTCAGGAAAGCCTGCACGCCCTCGCGCCCCTCTTCGCTCGCGCGGATGTCGGCGATGCCCTCCACCGTCGCGGCGATCAGCGCGTCGTCGATGGCGCGGCCGGCCACGTCGCGCACCAGCCGCTTGCAGGCGCGCACGGCCTGCGGGCTGTTGGCGGCGAGCTGGCGCGTCCAGGCATCGACGGCGGCGTCGAGTGCCGCCGCGTCGGCCGCCACCGCATGCACGAAGCCGATGCGCAGCGCCTCGGCCGCATCGAAGCGTTCGGCCGTGAGGAAGTAGCGCTGCGCGGCGCGCGCGCCCATGGCGCGGATCACATAGGGGCTGATGGTCGCGGGGATGAGACCGAGCTTGACCTCCGAGAGGCAGAAACCCGCCGTCTCCACCGCCACCGCCATGTCGCAGGCCGCCACCAGGCCCATGCCGCCGGCATAGACGTCGCCCTGCACGCGGGCGATGGTGGGCTTGGGGCATTCGGCGATGGTGCGCAGCATGGCGGCCAGCAGCGCGGCGTCGGCGATGTTCTCGTCCCGCGTGTAGTCGGCCATGCGCCGCATCCAGTTCAGGTCGGCGCCCGCGCAGAAGGCCGGCCCCTCGGCCGCCAGCACCACGGCCCGCACGTCGCTGCGCGCGCCCACGTCCTCGAAGGCGGCGGTGATGGCGGCGATGACCGCGTCGCTGAAGGCGTTGCGCACTTCGGGCTGCGTCAGCGTGATGCGCGCGACGGCGCCGCACTGGGTGATGGCGAGGGGGGTGTGGCTCATGGCTGGGAGGGGTTCCGCAGGTAATAGACGAAATCGATTTCCGGCGCCGGGCGGCCCTGCGCGGTCAGCGCCGCCGTGATCTGCCCGCGGTGGTGGGTGGAATGGTTGAAGACGTGTGCCAGCACGCCGGCAAAAGGCAACGATGCCGGAACACCCTGGCTGGTCGTGTAGTCCAGCGTGCCGGCCCAGCGTTCGGCCGGCAGCGCGGCGATCAGCGGCTCCCAGCGTGCCGTGCCGGCCCGCAGGCGCGCGTCCAGCCGGGCGCGGTCGGGCTCGGCTTCGGCGTCCAGCGCCACGCGCGGCGAGAAGCCTTCGGCAAAGCGCGCGAACCACAGCAGCTGCTCGCCCACCAGCAGGTGGTTGAGCGTGCCGTGGAGGCTGCGAAAGAACAGGCCCGCATCGCGCCGGTAATCGGCGTCGGACACGGGCGCCACGGCATCGAGCAGGCGCGCCGTGGCCCAGGCGTTGTAGCGGGCCAGCTGGGCGAAGTGGGCGTTGAAGGGATGGCTCATGGCGAAGATGCCTTGCGGGAGTCGAACACGCGGGGCCAGAACGCGCCGGGCGCGGCCAGCGCCTGCACGCGCGCCGCGGGGTTGCCGCCCTGGTGCACGCCCTGGGGAGAGACGCCGTTGGGCACGTCGGCGCGCAGCCGTACCGGGCCAGCGCCGCCGACGCCGTGGTAGCTGTCGGCAGCGCCCGGGGGCAGGCCGGCGGCCTGGCACGCAGCCAGCACGGCACCGAGCGGCAAGGGGCCAAGGCGGGTGCTGAAAGTCATGGCGCCTGCACCGGAACAAGCTGCGCGACCTTGCCGATGCGCTGGCCCACATGGGTTTGCCACACGACTTCGTCGTCCACCGCGTACAGCCAACATGGCTTGCCGGCACGCTCGCAACTGTTGAGTGCGTTGGCCATGGCCTTGGGGCTATTCCAGCTCATGTACCAGCTGCCGTCTTCATACACGACGAAAGCGCGTGGCTTGGGCAGTGTGAGGAAGTGCAGATAGCGCCCCTGGCCCGCATCGCGCACCGGCACCGCCGTGGCGTCGGTCAGCGCTGCATAGTGGCTGGCCGGCGGTGTCTGGTACGCGCTCTTGACGGGCTCGGACGGGCTGGGCAGCTTGGCCAGGGTCGCGGCATCGGGCTGCACGTAGACGACCTTGTCGTCCACGGCATAGAGCTGGCAGCCCACATGCCCCCCATCGCGGCAAAACTGCAGCGCGCGCTCCGCCGGATCGGATGCCTGCGTCGCACCGCGAGGCTTGAAGCCGTTGGCGTAGAAGGCGAAGTGATCCGCAGAGACCACGAAGGCACGCGGAGCCTTGCTGCCCAGGAACCGCTCATAGGCATTGCGTCCCTTCACCGCCCCTACCGGAACTTTCGACACATCGTTCAGTTCCGCATAGCCCGATGCCGGAGGCTGCAGGCGCGGCACGACGCCCACGGCGCCCTCCGCCCGGCTGCTCTCCATCCTGATGGAGCCCGACTGTCCCATCACCACCGTGACGTTGCCCGGGTACTCGTAAGCCGCTCCAGAGCTATGGTCGATGACGGCACCGACCACGCCGCCCAGGATGATGTTGCCGAACATGGCGGCGCGCGTAGCGGAATCGACAGACAGAGCGCCCTGTTTGTATCCGGGCGCGGTGCACTTGACGTCGATCGCCTTGTTGGAGCGAATGATGGTCGTGTCGTTGGGGGCCTTGAGATTCCAGGAGCCCTTGTCGTTCGACAGCGTGCAATCCGCAGCGTCCAGCGCCACGCCCGGGCTGCTTTGGGCCTGCACATAGATCTTCTGGGCGTTGCCGCCCGTCACGGATGCGCAACCGGGCAACAGGCTGACGGCCGCAGCCGCCAAGCACAGCGCACCGAACGAGCGCGAACGACTGAACCACTGAAAGAGAAGTAGTAATGGCATGGTGAAAGCGCGAATCAGAGTGAAAGCCCGACATGGGCAAAACACTCTATTACACGCATAAGGCGCCTGTTTCACACGCTGGCACCTATCACGCCGCAGCCCCTCGCGTGCGGGCGGCGTCCATGCGCGGGCGCCCCGGGGCGGCGCCTTGCAGGGCGGGCCGAGGAAGCACTGCCGCGTCATGGCGTGGCCCACACGATCGGGTCGTCAATGGCATGGGGGTGGCAGGTGCCGCCCTTGGCCTGGGCGTTGCGCTTGCAGCGCTCCATGGCAGCGTTCACCACGTCGGCGCGATCCAACCAGTCGGCCCAGGCGCCGGTTTCGGCATAGGCGAAAGCGCGCGGGCAAGGCGCGGCCTCGCGCACGGGAAGGATGGCCGCTGCATCGGTGGCGGCCGCCCCATCCACGCAGGTGTCGTTGCGCGAGCGACGTGCGAAGTTCAGATGGCCCTTCAAGCCCGGCGCCGGCGGCAGCGCGCTGAGCGCCATGTCGCCGAGGCGCCGGACGATGGAATGGAAACGAGCTGGCATGGAATGGCCCCTTCGGGTGACGGCCTGTGTCCTGGAAGGGAACGAACCTACATGCGGAACACGCCGAACTTCATGTCGCCGATGGGCGCGTTGCGCGCCGCCGCCAGCCCCAGCGCCAGCACGCGCCGCGTGTCGGCCGGGTCGATGATGCCGTCGTCCCAGAGCCGGGCCGTGGCGTAGTAGGGGTGGCCCTGGTCTTCGTACTGCTGGCGGATCGGGGCCTTGAAGGCTTCCTCCTCCTCGGCGCTCCACTGGCCGCCCCGGGCCTCGATGCCGTCGCGCTTGACGGTGGCCAGCACGCTGGCGGCCTGTTCGCCGCCCATCACGCTGATGCGGGCGTTGGGCCACATCCAGAGAAAGCGCGGGCTGTAGGCACGGCCGCACATGCCGTAGTTGCCGGCGCCGAAGCTGCCGCCGATGATGATGGTGAACTTGGGCACGTTGGCCGTGGCCACCGCCGTGACCATCTTGGCGCCGTTGCGCGCGATGCCTTCGTTCTCGTACTTGCGGCCCACCATGAAGCCGGTGATGTTCTGCAGGAAGATCAGCGGGATCTTGCGCTGGCAGCACAGCTCGATGAAGTGGGCGCCCTTCAGGGCCGATTCGGAGAACAGGATGCCGTTGTTGGCGATGATGCCCACCGGCATGCCTTCGATGTGGGCGAAGCCGGTGACCAGCGTGGTGCCGAAGCGGGCCTTGAACTCGTCGAACGCACTGCCATCGACGATGCGGGCGATGATCTCGCGCACGTCGAAGGGCTTGCGCGTGTCCACAGGGATAACGCCGTAGAGCTCCTCCGCTGCGAATCTGGGAGCAGCAGGCGCAGGCTGGTCAAGGGCTGCAGGCTGACGGGCATTCAGGTTCTTGACGGCGGCGCGCGCTAGCGCCAGCGCGTGCAGGTCGTTCTGGGCCAGGTGGTCGGCCACGCCCGAGAGGCGCGTGTGCACGTCGCCTCCCCCGAGGTCTTCCGCCGTCACCACCTCGCCCGTGGCGGCCTTTACCAGCGGCGGGCCGCCCAGGAAGATGGTGCCCTGGTTCCTGACGATGATGGTCTCGTCGCTCATGGCGGGCACGTAGGCGCCCCCGGCCGTGCAGGAGCCCATGACCACGGCGATCTGGCCGATGCCCTGCGCGCTCATGTTCGCCTGGTTGTAGAAGATGCGGCCGAAGTGGTCGCGGTCGGGGAAGACCTCGTCCTGGTTGGGCAGGTTGGCGCCGCCCGAATCGACGAGATAGATGCAGGGCAGGTGGTTCTGCTCGGCCACCTCCTGCGCGCGCAGGTGCTTCTTGACGGTGAGCGGGTAGTAGGTGCCGCCCTTCACGGTGGCGTCGTTGCAGACCACCATGCAGTCCACGCCGGCCACGCGGCCGATGCCGGCGATCAGTCCCGCGCCGGGCGCGTCGCCGCCGTACATGCCCAGCGCGGCGAGCGGCGCCAGTTCCAGGAAGGGCGTACCCGGGTCCAGCAGCCGGTCCACCCGCTCGCGCGGCAGCAGCTTGCCGCGCGCGACGTGCTTGGCGCGCGCGGCCTCGCCGCCGCCCTGGGCGACCTGGGCGAGCCGGGCGCGCAGGTCGTCCACCAGGGCGCGCATGGCGGCGGCGTTGGCCAGGAAGTCCGCCGAGCGGGCGTTGAGTTGGGTGTCGAGGATCATGGTGTTCCGGTGTCGGGCAAGGGTCGAGCGATGGGCCGGGGGCCTGCGGATGGAAGGCGGCCGCCGCTCAGGCGGTGCGGCTTTCCTGCAGCCCCAGCTGTTCCTTCATCGCTTCGCGGATCTTGAATTTCTGGATCTTGCCGGTCACCGTCATCGGGAATTCGGTGACGAAGCGGATGTGGCGCGGCACCTTGTAGTGCGCGATCTGGCCCTGGCAGAAGGCGCGGATGCCTTCTTCGGTGGGCTCGGCGCCGGGCTTGGCGATGATCCAGGCGCAGAGTTCTTCGCCGTAGCGCGCGTCGGGCACGCCCACCACCTGCACGTCCTGCACTTGCGGGTGGCGGTAGAGGAATTCCTCGATCTCGCGCGGATAGACGTTCTCGCCGCCGCGGATCACCATGTCCTTGATGCGGCCGACGATGTTGACGTAGCCCTCGGCATCCATGGTCGCCAGGTCGCCCGTGTGCATCCAGCCCTCGGCGTCGATAGCCTCACGGGTCTTGGCTTCATCGCCCCAGTAGCCGTGCATGACCGAATAGCCGCGCGTGCAGAGCTCGCCCGACGTGCCGCGCGGCACCACGGCGCCGGTCTCGGGGTGAATGATCCGCACCTCCAGATGCGGCTGCACCGTGCCCACGGTGGACACGCGCTTGTCCAGCGGCGTGACAGTGCTGCTCTGGCAGCTGACCGGGCTGGTCTCGGTCATGCCGTAGGCGATGGTGATCTGCTCCAGGTGCATATCGCGCACCACGCGCTTCATCACCTCGATGGGGCACGGCGAGCCCGCCATGATGCCGGTGCGCAGGGTGGAGAGGTCGAACTCCGCGAAGCGCGGATGGTCCAGCTCGGCGATGAACATGGTGGGCACGCCGTGCAGGCCGGTGCAGCGCTCGGCCTGCACGGCCTCCAGCACCCTGAGCGGATCGAAGCCGTCGGCGGGATAGACGATGGCCGCGCCATGCGTCACGCAGGCCAGGTTGCCCAGCACCATGCCGAAGCAGTGGTAGAGCGGCACGGGAATGCAGAGGCGATCTTCGGGCGTGAGCTGCATGCATTCGCCGATGAAGAAGCCGTTGTTGAGGATGTTGCGGTGCGTGAGCGTCGCGCCCTTCGGAAAGCCCGTGGTGCCGCTGGTGAACTGGATGTTGATCGGGTCGGTGCTCTTCAGCGTGGCGGCCACGGCGTCGATGCGCGCATCCTGCGCGTCGCCCTGCGCCATCAGCTCGGAGAAGCGCAGCAGGCCGGGTTCATCGGCGCCCTGCCCCGGGCCTTCGTCGATCCAGACCACGGTGCGCAGATCGGGCAGGCGCGCGGCCTGCAGGGCCCCGGGCGCGGTGGTGGCCAGCTCGGGCGCCAGTTCGCGCAGCATGGCCAGGTAGTCGCTGGTCTTGAAGCGCGCCATGGTCACCAGGGCCTTGCAGCCGACCTTGTTCAGTGCGTATTCGACCTCGGCCGTACGGTAGGCCGGGTTGATGTTGACCAGCACCAGGCCGACCTGGGCGGTGGCGAACTGCATCAGCACCCATTCGGCGTTGTTGTGCGACCAGATGCCGACGCGGTCGCCCGGCGCAAGCCCCAGGCCCAGCAGCGCGCCGGCCAGGCGGCGCACGGCGGCGTGCAGCTCGGCATAGGTGTAGCGCAGGCCCTGGTGGCGGCTCACCAGCGCCTCGCGGCCGGGCTGGCGGGCCGCCATGGCGGCGAAGAAGTCGCCCAGGGTCTGCTCGATGAGCGGCACGTGGGTTTCGCCCCGGGCGTAGCTCAGGGCGGTGGAGGCGGGCGAAGCAGCGGTGTTCACGGCGGTGTCTCCTGGCGGGCGGTCTCTGGCGGACGTCGGCATGCAAGTGCGCCAGCCCGGCCCGCAGGGCGGGCGCGGCGGGGGCGCCTTCTGGCCTGCAGCATACGCCCGGGGGTGCCCGGCCTCCACCCCCGATCAGGCCAGAGAGGTTGCAAATCGTGCCACCGCCGGACACACTGCCGCCATGCGCCAGTCCCCTGCCCCCGCCCGCTCCGCCCCCCCAGCCCAGCCCGTTGCTGCCACGCCTATGGCCTTTGTGCAGGCCATCGTGCAGGCCTACGCGCAGCGCGGCATGGACCCGGGCGGCGCGCTCGCAGCGGCACAAATCCCGCCAGATCGCGTGCGTGACCCCTCCGCGCGCATCACCGCGCTGCAGATGGAAGCGCTGTCGGCCGCCGCCATGCGCGAGCTGGACGACGAGGCGCTGGGCTGGTTCTCGCGCCGCCTGCCCTGGGGCAGCTACGGCATGCTGGCGCGGGCCTCGATCAGCGCGCCCACGCTGGGCCTGGCGCTGCGGCGCTGGTGCCGCCACCATGCGCTGATCGCGGACGACATCGGCCTGCACCTGGATGGCGACAGAACCACCGCCACGCTGGCGCTGGCCGAGCATCGCAGCCTGGGCGGCCTGCGGGAGTTCTGCATCGTCTCGGTGCTGCGCAATGCGCTGGGGCTGGCGTGCTGGTTCATCGATTCACGCCTGCCGCTGCTGGAGGCGGCGTTCCCGTTCGCGCCGCCGCCGCATGCCGAGGTGTACCCGCTGCTCTTCGGCGTGGCGCCGCGCTTCGGCGCGCCGCAGGCGCTGCTGCGCTTCGACGCGCGCTATCTCGACATGCCCCTGCAGCGCGACGAGGCCATGCTGCGCCAGATGCTGCAGCGCGCTCTGCCGCTCACCGTGCGGCAATACCGGCGCGACCGGCTGCTGGTGCAGCGGGTGCGACAGTTGCTGGCGCACGCGCCGGAGCTGGCCCACAGCGCGCAGACGCTGGCCGCACAGCTGCACGTGTCGCCGCGCACGCTGCACCGGCAGTTGAAGGAAGAAGGCGCCTCGCTGCAGGCGCTCAAGGACGAGGCGCGGCGCCAGCGGGTGATGGAGCTGCTGCTGCGCACGGACCGGCCCATCAAGGCCATCGCCCAGATGGCGGGCTTCGCCAGCGAAAAGAGCTTCACCCGCGCCTTCCGCCACTGGATGGCGATGGCGCCCACCGAATACCGGCGGCGCCAGCGCGCTGCCTCGCTGATGACCCCGCCTGCCGTGCCCGCTTTGCCGGCTACAGGCCGTAGCAGCGCCTGAGGCCGGCGTAGTCGTAGTAGTGGCTGCCGGGTGCGTAGCGCGCGGCCTCGCAGGCGGCGGGAAAATCCACCTCCTGCTCGTTGAACAGCATCTTCACCAGCGTCACGCCCCAGGCGTCGCGCGCCACATCCCACTGCACGTTGGTGGCCATGGGCGAGACATCTTCGCCACGCCAGGGATTGCCGGCATAGGTGTAGGTGGAGGCCCGCGGCACGGGCGTGGCCGCATTGCGCAGGCCCAGCCGGGCGATGAAAGGAATCATGACCTCGGCATGGGTGAAGCGCAGGCGCGCGGCATGGCCCATGTCGCCCTGGGCGACGCGGCCCACTTCGTCGAAGAAGTCCTGCAGCAGCGCCTGCGTGAAGCGGGTGGTGACACCGCCGTATTCGGTCGCGGCCGGGCCCTTGCCATAGAAATCGTCGATGTCCTGCAGGTAGGCGAAGGTCGGCGCGTGCTCCACGGGCATGTAGGGGCTGAAGTCCAGGCCACCGGTTTCGGCCTTCATGCCGGGGGCAATGATGTAGAGCTCGTAGAGCAGCGCGGCGGCATCGACCGCGCTCTGGATCCGGGTCTTGCCGTCGCCCGTGAGCGTGCTGGTGAAGCGGCCATCGGCGCTGGAGAACGTGCGCTTGCCGTTGTTGGAGAAGCTGTAGGTGCCGGCATCGAGCTTGTCGATGAAGGCGCCGGTGAAGAGCCGTTCCAGCACGGCGCGCGCATGGGCGCGCACCTCGGGCGCATTGCGCGCGGCGGCTACCTTGGCAGCGGCCTCGGCGCCGAAGCCGGCCGCATCCTTGGCGGCGGCGTAGCGCTGGTAATCCTGGCTGGCGGCCAGCACGGCCGCCCGCACGGCGTTGCCGTCGGTCACCGCGTCGGTGCTGGTGGAGAGCTTGTGCGGATAGAGCTGGTAGCGGTCCACCACGGCCGGGGCGATGGCGGCGGCCGCCGCCGGCGCCGAGGCGGCCAGCGACGCGGCGAAGAACTGCGAGCTGTCCACGGCACGGTCCTGGCCGGAGTGCAGCACCTCGATGGCCCGCGCCCGGCCCTGGAAGCGCTGGCCGGAGAAGAGATCGGGGTCGCGCTGCACGAGGCGGGCGGCCAATTGGCGGTGCTCGGCGATACCCAGCTGAGTGAGGTTGCCATAGCCCGGCGTGCTGACGCCGGCGACGCCCCAGCCCAGCACGAAGTTGGCCTGCATGATCGTCTGCACGTCCGGGCCCAGCTGCTGGCCCAGGGCGGTGAGCGCGCCGTCGGCCTTGGCCCGCGCCCACATGTTCAGCACCGCATCGTCGTACTTCAGGCTGGACAGGCCCCGCGAGCCGTGCCGGGCCACCAGTTCCGCATACACCGTCCTGAAGCCGGTCGGAGGCGCCTCGTAGCTCGCCAGCAACTGGCGCGGCTGGTAGCCGGTCTTGGTGGCGTAAAAGCCCGAAGAGGCCGCGGCAGGAGTGCCATCGCCCCCGCCGCCGCACGCAGCGAGAGCCAAGGTGGTGGCCAGGCAGGCCCGGCGCAGGGAAGTGACGAGTGGAGACATGACGGCGGCAGTGCCAGAGAAACGCAAGGAGCCGGCCAGCCTAGGGCTGGCCCGTGGCAGCGCCATGACAGGAGGGGCGCCAGCCCCTCCAGCGGGCGGCCTCAGGCTGCGTTCAGCAGGCCCGGCAGCTCGCCCATGTGCGTGATGATCTTCCTGGCGCCAGCGGCCCGCAGCGCCTCGGCCACGTCGTGGCCCGGGCCGCCGGGGCTGTAGCCGACCACCGTGGCGCCGGCGGCCACGCCGGCGGTGACGCCAGTGGCCGAATCCTCCACCACCAGGCAGCGCGCAGGCGGCACACCCAGGGCAGCGGCGGCGGCGAGGTAAACGTCGGGCGCGGGCTTGGTGCGCGGCATCTCATGGCCGCTGAAGACACGGCCCGCGAAGAGCGGGGCGAGCCCGGTCTTGGCCAGCTGCAGCTCGACCTTCTGGCGGTCGGCCCCGGAAGCGCAGGCGATGCGGCCCTGCAGCCGCTCGTGCACGGCCGCCACGGCCTCGGCCGCGCCGGGAATGGCCTGCAGCTCCGCGGCCAGCGCGACGTTGCGCCGGGCGTAGAAATCGGCCATCCACGCATCGGTCAGCGGCCGGCCGGTGTGGGCTTCGATACGCGCGGTTTCCGACCGCACGGCCTTGCCCAGAAAGATGCCCATGCACTCCTCGTGCGTCATCTCCCAGCCGGTTTCGGCCAGCAGGTCGCGCAGCACGCGGTGCGTGATGGGTTCGCTGTCCACCAGAACTCCATCGCAATCGAACAGCACCGCATCGAAGTCCAGCATGTCAACGTCTTTCCCAAAGAGGTTCAAAGAAAAAAGAAAGCGCCCGAAGGCGCCTCTGAGTATGCGTCAGCCTCGCGATGGGGCCGGGCCGAACGCCCTCGCTGCGGTCATCGGCCCGGCAACTCGCCCACCCCGCAGAGGTCCTGGGCCACGATCGTGTTCCTGGCGGCCAGCGGCAGACACAGGCCGGGGATGGCGGTGAAGAGGAAATGGTCGCGCTCGGCCTGGGCGCGATCGCGGTATCAACACGCCGGAAGATCTGCAGCTGCGGCGCGAGGAAGTCGGCGGTGAAAAGCCGGGCCGAGGCAGACGCAGACCTTTGCGGCTCGGCCGTGTCAGCGCAGGTCGCCGTCCACGTAATACCAGCGGCCTGCGGTGCACACGAAGCGGCTGGTCTCGTGCAGGCGGTGGGCGCGCCCGCCGGGGGCACGCTGGCGGGCGACGAATTCGACTTCGGCGCGGTCCGGCCCCAGCGGGCGGTGGGCACGCACCTCCAGGCCCAGCCAGCGCGTGCCCGGGTCGAAGTCGATGGATGCGGGGCGGTGGGCCGCGTCCCAGGTGGCCAGCAGATAGGGGCCGTCTTCGCGCACGAAGGCGGTGTAGCGCGACCGCATCAGGCTTTCGGCATCGGGTGCGGGGCAGTCGTCCCAGTGGCCGAGGTAGCGGCCGCAGCAGTCGGCATAAGCCAGCAGGGCACGGGTGCGGGGCGCAGTGCGGCCGCAGGGGCAGGGAGAGCGGGGGTCCAGGGACATCGGAGAAGGAAACGGCGGAATCGGTGAAGGTCTGGCGGGCATTCTTGCACTGCGCAGGTGGCCCATATTGCTGCCATGATGGCAGACCCCGCAACGGCGGGATCAACGTCGTACATGAGGAGATTGCACTGATGTTTTCGCTCAGCGTGCCCTGGTGGGAGTTCATCGTCCGGGGTGTGGCGGTGTATGCCTTTCTGCTGGTCTTCCTGCGGCTGACCGGGCGGCGGCAGACGGGGCAGTTCGCACCCTTCGATCTGGTGCTGCTGCTGGTGCTCTCGAACGCGGTGCAGAACTCGATGAACGCGGGAGACAACTCGCTGATCGGCGGCCTGATCTCGGCGGCCACGCTGCTGTTGTGCCATGTGCTGCTCGCGCACCTGACCTACCGCTTCCCGCGCCTGGCAGACCTGGTGGACGGCCGGCCGAAGGAGCTGGTCTACCAGGGCCGCGTGAACGAGGCCCTGATGCGCCAGCAGCTGCTGTCGGCCGACGACCTTGCAGCCGCCCTGCGCGCGGGCGGCTGCCGCCATCTGCACGAGGTGGAGAGCGCCACGCTGGAGGTCAACGGGCAGATCACGGTGGTGCTGCGCAAGCGCGATTCGGAGTGAGGGGCGCAGCGGGGCCACGCCAGGCAATAGCAACCCTAATGGGCCTGCAGCCCGCCATTTACCTGCGCATCAAGCTATCATAAAAATAGCAAAATACCTCAAGCCAGCGCGCGCTGGATGAGGATCTTCTGCACGTCGCTCGTGCCTTCGTAGATCTGGCAGACGCGCACGTCGCGGTAGATGCGCTCGACCGGAAAGTCGTTGACCACACCGTAGCCGCCCAGGGTCTGGATGGCGGCGCTGCACACGCGCTCGGCCATCTCGCTGGCGAAGAGTTTGGCCATGGCCGCCTCCTTCAGGCACGGCCGGCCGGCATCGCGCAGCGCGGCGGCATGCCAGATGAGCTGGCGTGCGGCCTCGATCTGCGTGGCGCAGTCGGCCAGGCGAAAGCCCACGGCCTGGTGGTTGAAGATGGCGGTGCCGAAGCTCTCGCGCTCCTTGGCGTACTGCAGCGCCACATCGAAGGCGCTGCGCGCCATGCCCACGCTCTGCGCGGCGATGCCGATGCGCCCGCCCTCCAGCGCGCCCAGCGCGATCCTGTAGCCCTCGCCTTCGGCGCCGATCAGGTTCGCGGCCGGGATCCGGCAGTCGTCGAAGTTGATCTGCGCCGTATCGCTGCTGTGCTGGCCCAGCTTGTCTTCCAGCCGCGCCACCCCGTAGCCAGGGTTGCTGGTGGGCACGAGGAAGGCGCTCATGCCCTTCTTGCCGGCCGCCTTGTCGGTCACGGCGATGACAATGGCCACCTGCCCGTTCTTGCCGCTGGTGATGAATTGCTTGACGCCGTTGATGACGTATTCGCCGCCCTGCTTCACCGCCGTGGTCCGCAGCGCGGAGGCGTCGGAGCCCACATGCGGCTCGGTCAGGCAAAAGGCGCCCAGCATCTCGCCGCGCGCCAGCGGTGTGAGCCAGTCGCGCTTTTGCTCCGGCGTGCCGTAGCGCATCAGGATGGCGTTGACCGGGCAGTTGGTCACGCTGATGGCGGTGCTGGTGCCGCCGTCGCCGGCCGCGATCTCTTCGAGCACCACGGCGAGCGAGACGTAGTCCAGCGCGGCGCCGCCGTATTCCTCGGGCACGCAGATGCCGTAGGCGCCGAGCGCGGCCAGGCCCTGGTGGGCCGCCTTGGGAAAGTGGTGCTCGCGGTCCCAGCGCGCGGCATGGGGCCAGAGCTGGTCCTGGGCGAAGTCGCGCACGGCGTCGCGGATCATTTCCTGGTCGGGGGTCAACAGCATGGTTCTCGTCTCCGGGTTCTCTGGTCTTGTCTTGTCGTTGCAGGCCTGGCGTTCGGCCTTCGCCCCTACCAGCGCTCCGCGCGGCGGCCGTCGTGGTGCAGCAGGCGGCCCTTGTCGGCCGCGCTGATGCTGGCGATGGTGGCGACCAGCCCGGCCACGCTGCGCTCCACCGTCAGCGGGGCGCCGGCGCCGCCCATGTCGGTCTGCGTCCAGCCCGGGTCGAGCGTGACCAGCGTGGCGCGCGGCCAGGCGGGCTGGGCCGCCGCCACGGCCATGTTGAGCGCGGCCTTGCTCACGCGGTACAGCCAGGCGCTGCTGCCCGCTTCGCTGATGAGCGACATCTGGCTGGAGAGAAAGCCGAACACGCCGCCCGCCTCTTCCACCAGCGGCGCCACCTGGGGCAGCGCCTGCATGGCGCCCAGCACGTTGGTGTGCATCACGCGGTCGAAGGCCTCGCGCGTGGGCGGCGTGGCGGCGCCGTGGTCGTCCCACAGACCGGCCACGTAGAGCGCCACGTGGATCTTCTCGCCATCGAGCTGCCAGGCCAGGCCGCTCACGCTGGCCGGGTCGCTCACGTCCACGATGAGCGCCTGCGCGCCCAGGGCCTGCACGCGCTCACGGCCGGCGGCGTCGCGCACGGTGGCCACCACGCGCCGGCCGGCTTCACGGTACTGGCGCACCAGCTCCAACCCGATGCCGCGCGAGGCGCCGATCACGAGAACCACGGACATGTCGATTTCCTTCCTGCCGCGTTGCAGCGGGTTGCAGGGCCCATTCAGAGCCTTTTCGGCCTGCAGCGCTCTCGAAAAGAGCGCATGCAGCTATTCAATTCATAGCAATCAGATCTCGCCCTGCTCCTGCGCGATCTGCCGCGCATAGCGCTCGACCATCGCCTCCTGGGCCTCGGGCGGGGCGGCATTGCCGGACTGCGCGTGGATCATCTGGTTGAGCGTGGGCAGCACGCTGCGCTCGACCTGCGATTCGGCGCGCCACAGGCGCGAGCGCATCAGGGCCTTGGCGCAGTGCAGATAGGCCTCGCGCACCTGCACCTGCACGACCAGCCGGGGCGGCTGGCGCTCGACGCCGAAGCGGGCGATGAATGCGGGCTCGTCGCGCAGGCAGGCCGTGCCGTTCACGCGCAGGGTCTCGTCCACGCCGGGGATGAAGAACAGCAGGCCGATGCGCGGGTCGTGCAGCAGGTTGGCGAGCGAATCCAGCCGGTTGTTGCCGCCCGCATCGGGCAGCAGCAGGTCGCCGTCCTCGCCCACCTGCACGAAGCCCGGCGGGCCGCCCCGGGGCGAGGCGTCCAGCAAGCTGCCCGCGCCGCCGCCGGTGGCGAGAACGCACAGGGGCGAGAGCGCGATGAAGCGGCGGCAGTGCGCGTCCAGCCGGTCCAGCTGCTTGCGCAGGGCCCGCTCGGCGGGCGCGGCGTAGAGGGCGCGCAGCTGGGCTTCGGTGGTGATCATGGTGGCCGCCTTGTTTTTCGTGCGCCGGCCCGTCAGACCAGCTCGATGGCCATGGCCGTGCCCTCGCCGCCGCCGATGCACAGCGTGGCCAGGCCGCGCTGCAGGCCGCGGGCCTTGAGCGCATGGATCAGCGTGACCAGGATGCGCGCGCCGCTCGCGCCGATGGGGTGGCCCAGGGCACAGGCGCCACCGTTCACGTTGACGATCTCGTGCGGGATGTTCAGCTCCTTCATGAGCGCCATGGGCACGACGGCGAAGGCCTCGTTCACCTCCCAGAGCTGCACGTCGGCCACGCTCCAGCCGGCTTTGTCCAGCGCCTTCTGCGTGGCGCCGACGGGCGCGGTGGAGAACCATTCGGGCGCCTGCGCATGCGTGGCGTGCGACACCACCCGCGCCAGCGGCTGGCAACCCAAGCGCGCGGCGGTGGCGGCGCGCATCATCACCAGCGCGGCGGCGCCGTCGTTGATGCTGGAGCTGGAGGCGGCGGTGATGGTGCCGTCCTTCTTGAAGGCGGGCTTGAGCTGGGGGATCTTGTCCAGGCGGGCCTTGGCAGGGCCTTCGTCGGTGGACACGACCGTCTCGCCCGCGCGCGTCTTGACGGTGACGGGCGCGATCTCGGCCGCGAAGGCGCCCGAGGCGGTGGCCGCCTGTGCGCGCTGCACGCTGGCGATGGCGAAGGCGTCCTGCGCCTCGCGGCTGAACTGGTACTTGGCCGCGCAGTCCTCGCCGAAGGTGCCCATGCTGCGGCCGGGCTCGTAGGCGTCTTCCAGGCCGTCGAGCATCATGTGATCGAAGATGCGGTCGTGGCCCATGCGGTAGCCCCCGCGGCCCTTTTGCAGCAGGTAGGGCGCGTTGGTCATGCTCTCCATGCCGCCGGCCACGATGACTTCGTGCGTGCCGGCCAGCAGCAGGTCGTGCGCCAACATGGCGGCCTTCATGCCGGAGCCGCACATCTTGCTGAGCGTGACGGCGCCCGCGCTCTGCGGCAGCCCGCCCTTGAAGCCGGCCTGCCGCGCCGGGGCCTGGCCCTGGCCGGCCATCAGGCAGTTGCCGAAGAGCACCTCGCCCACGGCCTCGGGCGCCACGCCGGCGCGCTCCACTGCGGCGCGGATGGCGGCGCCGCCCAGGTCGTGCGCGGCCAGGCCGGCGAAGTCGCCCTGGAAGGCGCCCATGGGCGTGCGCGCCGCGCCGACGATGACGATGGCGTCGTCGGCCAGCGAAGAAGGCGTGTTGGAGGAAGTGGAAGTCATGCGGTGTCTCCTGCAGTCAAGGGGGATGGGCTGGTGCGGGCGCCGTTCTGGAAGCGGCGCTCCGCGTCGTAGGGGAAAACGTCGGACATCTGGCCGGCACGGATGCGCGCCTGGTGGGCCTGCCAGAAGGCGGGATCGAGCAGGTCGGCGTGGTGGCGCAGGAAGGCTTCGCGCACCGCGGGGTTGCCCAGCAGGAAGGGCGCGAAGGTCTCGGGGAATACATCGCGCGGGCCCACCGGCCACCAGATCTCGCCGCTCATCTCGTCCTCTTCGTTGCGCGGCGCGGGCACGCGGCGGAACTGGCAGTCGGTGAGGTATTCGATCTCGTCGTAGTCGTAGAAAACCACCTTGCCGTGGCGGGTGATGCCGAAGTTCTTCCACAGCATGTCGCCGGGGAAGATGTTGGCCGCCACCAGGTCCTTGATGGCGTTGCCGTATTCGATGACGCAGCGCTCGATCTGCCGCGCGGCCTCGGCGTTGCCGGAGCCGGCGTCGAAGGCTTCCTGCAGGTAGATGTTGAGCGGGATCATGCGCCGCTCGATGTAGAGGTGCTTGATGATGACCTCGGTGCGGCCGTCGCCGTCGCGGTCGCTGATCTCCAGCTGGCTGGGCGCGAAGCGCTCGATCTCGGCGATCAGCGCGTCGCTGAAACGCTCGCGCGGGAAGGCCACCTCGCTGTATTCCAGCGTGTCGGCCATACGGCCCACGCGGTCGTGCTGCTTGACCAGCAGGTACTTGCCCTTGACCTGCTCGCGCGTGGTTTCCTTGGGATGCGGGTAGAAGTCCTTGATGAGCTTGAAGACGTAGGGAAAGCTCGGCAGGTCGAACACCAGCATCACCATGCCCTTGATGCCCGGCGCGATGCGGAACTGGTCGCTGGAATATTTCAGATGGTGCAGGAAGTCCCGGTAGAAGAGCGTCTTGCCCTGCTTGGCCAGGCCCAGCGCGTTGTAGAGCTCGGCGCGGGGCTTGCGCGGCATCAGGCCGCGCAGGAAGCGCACGTAGGCGCTGGGGATCTCCATATCCACGAGGAAATAGGCGCGCGCAAAGCTGAAGAGCGCGAGCAGGTCGTCCTCGCCGAAGAGCGCCGCGTCGATCACCAGCCCGGCGCCCGACGGCGCATGCAGCAGGGGCAGCGCGAGCGGAATCTCGGTGAAGCCGTTGATGAGCTTGCCGACCAGATAGGCGCCTTTGTTGCGGTAGAACAGGCTGGAGAGCACCTGGATCTGGAAGTTGGCGCGCAGCTTCATGGGCGCGACGTGCGGCTGCATGGCAGCCACCACGCGGGCCACGTCGCGCGGCAGATCCTCGAAGCCGCAGGCGAGGCCGAAGTCTTGCACGATGCGCTGCAGCGTGGCCGGCAGGCCCTCGCCCGCCGGGTAGTAGGCGCGGTAGGTGGGCAGCGCGCCCGCACCGTCGTTCTCGATGTATTCGGTGCTGACGGCGGGCCGCACGAAGATGAAGTCGTTCTGGAAGTGCGTGCGGTGCAGGATCTTGGTGGTGACCGAGTTGAAGAAGGTCTCGGCCAGCTCGGGCTGGAAATGGCCCACCAGCAGGCCGATGTAATGCAGCTTGGCCTGTTGCCAGACCTCCATGGGCTGGCGGCCGGCGTCGAACTCCTCGTCGAGCCGGCGCACGCATTCCTTCACGCGCTGCTCGTAGAACTCGATGCGCTCGCGCTGGGCGCGCTGCTGGCCGTGCCAGTCCTGCGCCTCGAAGCGCGCCTGCGCGCCGGCCGACGCAGCGCGGAACAGGCGGTAATGGCGATCGAATCCGTCCATCATCGCCTGGGCGATGCCCCAGGCTTGCGGCGAATCGAGGCGCTGGGGGAACATGGCCGGCGCGGCGGTTAAAAGGTGCGCGGCCTCACTGGCCGCGCGGCGCCCGGGCCACGCCGTCGATGGCGGCGCGGTAGCAGTCCGCCAGCGCGTCCCGTCCCGCCACGGTCATGTGCAGGTTGTTGATGAGCCCATCTTTGAGGCCGTAGCACCAGCCATGCAGGGTCACCTGCTGTCCGCGCTCCCAGGCATCCGCCATGACGGTGGTCTGCGCCACGTTGACCACCTGCTCGATCACGTTCAGCTCGCACAGCGCGTCGTGGCGCCAGGCAGGGGCGATGGAGTCGAGCAGCGCGCGGTGGCGGTCGCGCACGTCGGAGACGTGGCGGATCCAGTTGTCGGCCAGGCCCACGCGCTTGCCGGTCAGGCCCGCCATCACGCCACCGCAGCCGTAGTGGCCCACGACCATCAGGTGCTCGACATGCAGCTGGTCCACCGCGTACTGGATGGTGGACAGGCAGTTCAGGTCGGTGGGCACCACCACGTTGGCGATGTTCCGGTGTACGAACACCTCGCCCGGCTGCAGGCCGGTGATCTGGTTGGCCGGCACGCGGCTATCGGAGCAGCCGATCCACATGTACTTCGGTTCCTGCTGCGCCAGCAGGTTGGTGAAGAAGCCGGGGCGCTCAGCCTCCATACCGGCCGCCCAGGCACGGTTGTGAACGAAAAGGGCATCAATGGAGGTGGGCACGCTCGGGTCGCTTTCTACTATCGGCAACATCGAAAAACAAAAGAGGGAAGGTTCAACAGGTCTCGGCGAACAGCTCGCGGCCGATCAGCATGCGGCGGATCTCGCTGGTACCGGCGCCGATCTCGTAGAGTTTCGCATCCCGCCAGAGCCGGCCGAGGGGATAGTCGTTGATGTAGCCGTTGCCGCCGTGGATCTGCACGCCCTCGCCGGCCATCCAGGTGGCCTTCTCGGCACACCAGAGGATGACCGACGCGCAATCCTTGCGCACCTGGCGCACATGGGCCTCGCCCAACAGGTCGAGGTTCTTGGCCACGGTGTAGGCGAAGGCGCGGCCGGCCTGGAGCACGGTGTACATGTCGGCCACCTTGCCCTGGATGAGCTGGAATTCGCCGATGCTCTGGCCGAACTGCTTGCGGTCGTGGATGTAGGGCACCACGTTGTCCATGACCGCCTGCATGATGCCCAGCGGCCCACCGGTGAGCACGGCGCGCTCGTAGTCCAGCCCGCTCATCAGCACCCGGGCGCCCCCGCCCACCTGACCCAGAACGTTCTCGGCAGGCACCTCCACGTCGTGAAACACCAGCTCGCCCGTGTGGCTGCCGCGCATGCCCAGCTTGTCGAGCTTCTGCGCGACGGAAAAGCCCTTCATGCCTTTCTCGATCAGGAAGGCGGTGACGCCGCGCGCTCCCATCTCGGGTTCGGTCTTGGCATAGACCACCAGGGTGTCGGCGTCAGGGCCGTTGGTGATCCACATCTTGCTGCCGTTGAGCAGGTAGTAGCCGCCCTTGTCCTCGGCCTTGAGCTTCATGCTGATGACGTCGGAGCCGGCGCCCGGCTCGCTCATGGCGAGCGCTCCCACATGTTCGCCGCTGATGAGCCCGGGCAGGTACTTGCGCTTTTGCGCCTCGCTGCCGTTGCGGTTGATCTGGTTCACGCACAGGTTGCTGTGCGCGCCATAGGAGAGACCCACCGACGCGCTGGCGCGGGAGATCTCTTCCATGGCCACCATATGCGCCAGGTAGCCCATGGCCGCTCCGCCGTAGGCTTCAGGCACGGTGATGCCCAGCACGCCCAGATCGCCCATCTTGCGCCAGAGGTCCATGGGGAACTGATCGCTGCGGTCGATCTCGGCAGCGCGCGGAGCGATCTCGGCCTGGGCGAAGTCGCGCACGGCGTCGCGCAGCGCGTCGATGTCTTCGCCGAGCTGGAAGTTCAGGCCGGGCATGGGGGCAGTGCTCATGGTGTGTCTCCTGGTGTGTGTGGTGGGCGCGGGCCGCCACTGCGGCGAAACCCCGTGTGTGCCGGGATGCGCCCCAAAGGCCCTTGCATATTACGTTGACGTAAACGTCAATTGCCGATTATCGGCCATTTGCGCCCGCCGGGTCACCCCTGCTTCTCGCTCTTGCGCAGCAGCGCGCGGGCTTCCTTCTCGTGCTCACGGACCTCGTCCAGGTTGGCCTGCAAGTCGGCCATCTGCGCCTCCAGCTGCTTGCGATGCTGCCCCAGCACGTCGAGAAAGCGGCGCAGCTGCACCCCCGTATCACGAGGGCTGTCGTAGAGGTCGATGATCTCCTTGGCCTCGGTCAGCGACAGGCCCAGTCGCTTGGCCCGCAGCGTCAGGCGCAGCCGTGTGCGGTCGCGCGGGCTATAGAGGCGGTTGCGTCCGCCTGGTCCCGTGCGCTCGGGCTGCAGCAGGCCCATGTCTTCATAGAAGCGCATGGCCCGGGTGGTTAGGTCGAATTCCTTGGCGAGGTCGCTGATGGTGTAGGTAATGGACATGGGTGGGCGTGCGCCGGGGTCGTCGCCCCGTACACGCATGACGTTGACGTTAACGTCAATCCTACCGCACGCGCCGCAGCGCGGCCATCCGGCGGACCGGTCAGCGGTTCAGCGTCGCGGGCGGCGGCACCAGCGTATCGGCGGGCAGAGCGGCCACCTCCGCCAGCAGCTGCACCAGGGCCGCCCCGGCGGCCTCCACCACGGCGCGGCCTTTGTCGGCCGTGGCACCCACCGCGTTGCCGACGGCGCCGCTCGGGTGGTAGTCCTGCATCGCCCAGCCCATCTTGGCGCTGCGGCCGTTGCCCAGCACGGCATAGCGCTCGGCCCGGTCCTGCGAGCTGGAGCGCCATTGCGCGGCGTGCTCCATACGAACGGTCTCCGGGGCCAGGTGCAGCATCATCGAGGTCTCGATCTCGCCGGCATGGATGCCGAAGCGGTGCTCCTCGGCGCTGAAAAGTCCGTGCACCGCATCGGGCAGCGGCAGGCTGAACCAGCTCGCGCTATAGACCAGCATGCCCTGGTGCTGGCGCAGCTCGCGCGCCACGATGTCCATCACGCTCACCTGCCCGCCATGGCCATTGAGCAGCAACAGCTTCTTCACGCCCGCCCGCGCCACGCAGGCGCCCAGCTCGGTCCAGAGCGCGATGACCGTCGCCGGCGAGAGCGTGAGCGTGCCCGGGAAGGCCGTGTGCTCTGTGGAAAAGCCGACGTTCTGCGGCGGCAGGAAGAGCACCGGCAGATCGGCCGGCAACTGCGGCAGCGCCGCGTCGATCACGCCCTGCAGCAGCGTCGCATCGACATGCAGCGGCAGGTGCGGGCCATGCTGCTCGACGGCAGCCACAGGCAGCACGGCCACCGTCTGCGCGGCCAGGCCGGAGGCCCGGGCGTCGGAGAAGTCGCGCGTGGAAAGGTCGGCCCAGAAGCGTGAGGGATGGTGCATGGGGCGATGTTAGCGAGTCAATCCGCCTTGCCCAGTGTCCGCGCGCCCAGCCGCCGCTGCCACCACAGATCGCCCCCCAGCACCACCAGCAGCGACAGCCCCACCAGCGGGAACACCACGCCGCCCAGCGCCAGCACGGCCGTGAGCCCGGCCAGCACCTCGGGCCGCGCGGGCAGCGGCGGCACGGCCAGGCCGCCGCCGCTGGGCCGGCGCTTCCACCAGGCGACGGCGCCCGTCACGCACAGCAGCACGATGGCCGCGCAGGCGGCCAGCAGCAGCCACTGGTTGAGCGCGCCGAATTCCTGTCCCAGGTGGACGTTGATGCCCCACTCCAGCGCCTGGCCGGCGGGGCCGTAGTCGGCATAGCCCTGGTCCAGCAGCACGGCGCCGCTGTAGCGGTCGATGTGCACCACGCGCTGGCGCGCCAGGTCGCGCGGGTAGGCCGACGCGGTGAACACGCCCCGGGCGCCGATCGGCGGCGTCACGGTGTAGCCCGGCGCCAGCCCCAGCCGGCCGATCACGGCCATGGCGGCATCGAAAGGCAGCGGCGTGCCCAGCAGCGGCTCGTCGGCCGCGGGCGCTGCGCCGCCGCCGTGGCCTTCGTGGGCGGCACGCGGGTTGCCGGGCACCCGGGCCTGCTGCAGCGTCCAGGGCACGGGGGCGGCATCGGCCAGGCGCTGGCCGGACAGGGGCAGCTGCACGCGCACGCCGGCCGGGTAGCCGAAATCCTGGCCGTTGGCCCAGGCGTTGACCTGGCTGCCCCAGAGCACCGACCACGGCAGCCCGGTGATCGCGAGAAAGGCCAGCACCAGCCCCACGCCCACGCCGGTGATGGCGTGCAGGTCGCGCCAGAAAACGCGCTGCGCGGGCCGGCCGCGCACCGCGAGCACACCGCCCAGGCCCTGCCCACTGCCACGGTCCCTGCGTCCCCGGGGCCACCAGAGATAGAGGCCGCTCGCGACCAGCACCAGCGCCCAGCCGGCGGCCATCTCCATGAAGCCGCGCGCGATGGGGCCGAAGTACTTCAGGCTGTGCAGCTGGCGCACCGTCCACATCAGCGTGCCGCGCTCGGGCAGCTCGCCCAGCACGCGGGCCGTGGCCGGGTCCACATAGACCGCCAGGCGCTCGCCGTGCGGCAGGGCCACGCCCACATTGGCGGAATGGCCGGCATCGGGCGCAGGCGTGTAGCGGAACCACTGCCCGCCCGGATGGGCCGCCAGCGCCGCGCCGACGATGCGCCCGTGCGGCTGCGCGGCCTGCCCGGCCGAGGCCGCGGGCACGCTCAGCAGGCCGCGGTGATACCAGCCGTCGATCTCGTCATGGAACAGATAGGCCGCCCCCGTGACGGCCAGCCAGACGAGGAAGGGCAGCACCAGCAGGCCGGCATAGAAATGCCAGCGCCACACGGCGCGGTAGAGGCTGGGGGCCATCGGGGGCAAGGTGTCAGTCGTGGAAGGCATGGCGGTCTTTTGATTTGCAGTGATCCATGGCGCAGCGCGCTGCCGCAGCCTCTGGTACGGGCACGGCCCGGGCCAGCAGCAGCCGAGCAAGGGCCGCCCCGCAGTGAGGGCTGCGTCCCCCTGCCCGCCGTGCGCAGCACGGCGGGCAGGGGGAAAGCGCGCAGCGCTTCAGGGGGGTGTCGCTGCCCCACTAGAACTTCCAGCCCGTGGTCAGCGCCACGCTGCGGCCATCGCCGGGCGAGTAGCCGGAGGAGCCGCTGTCGTACCAGGCATAGACATAGCGGCGGTTGGTCGCATTGTTCACCTGCAGGCCCACGTCGACGGCGGGCGTGAGCTGCCACTGCGCGCCCAGGTTGAGCAGCGTGAAGCCGCCCGTGCGCGGCAGGGTGTTGGCGCGGTCCAGCCAGTAGTCGCCCTGCGCGCTGACCGAGGCCGAGAGGCGCAGCCGCTCCGTGGCGCGGTACTGCGCGCCGGCGGTGACGAGGGAGTGCGGCACGTTCTCGACCTCCTTGCCCGCCGTCTGCGGCGCGCTGGGGTCGGGCGTGACGATGCGGGCCCGCTGGTGCGAATAGGCCAGCCAGCCCGTCAGCCGCGCGCCCAGGTGGGCGTTGAACTGCAGGTCGTAGCCCCGGCGCAGCGTGCGCCCCACGTTGCCCAGGCCGCCCGGGTCGGGCAGGCCATCGACGCCCAGCACCCGGGCCACCTCGCCGGAGGCGCGCTGCTCCCAATAAGCCACGCGGGCGTCCAGCCACGGCAGCGGCTGGAACTTCACGCCCGTCTCCCAGCCGTCGTTGATCGAGGGCGCGAGGTTGCGCGGCTGGGTGCGGTAGGCGTCGATGCCGGTGCCGATCTGGAAGGTACGGCCCCAGTTGCCATAGACGCTCACGTCGTCGCGCACGGCATAGGCCACGCTGATCTTGGGCTGGCGGATGGTGCCGTAGTCGTGCACGGGCGAGGTGATGCCGGTCATCACATCGTCGAACGATCCGCCCACCCGGTCCACGCGCAGGGCGGGCACGATCCTGAGCGCCGCCACGGGGCGGATCACGGCCTGCACATAGGCGCCGCGGGTGTTCAGGTCGAAGGCCCAGTCGCGGAACTGCGAGGTGCGTACGCGCTCGGCGGTGCGGTACCGCTGGGCAGCGTTGTCCTGCCACTGCGCGTCCAGCCCGCCTTCGAGCGTGAATTCATGCGCCCAGCGCACCTGCGGGCGCCAGGTCAGCGTGGAGATGACGCCGTGGTGGCTCTCGTCGTTGTCGCGCTCCTGCTGCACGCCGGCCTGCGAGAAGCGCACCCAGCGCTGGTTCTCGTAGCGGTTACGGTAGATGCGCGTGGACCACGAGAGCCGGTCGGCCAGCTCACCGTCCAGGTAGAGGCCCAGCTGCGTGGTGTCGCGCGTGCTGCGGTCGGACGCGGCAAACGCCGGCGAGCTGCGCGGCGCGGCCTGGGCCTGCGCCCAGGTGAGGTAGCCCGATTCCAGCGCCCGATTGCGATAGGCCCGCGCCGAGAGGCCGGCGCGCCAGCGGCCGTCGTCGGTCGTGTAGAACCACTTGCCCGAGAGCGCGTGCTTGGTGGCGTCGGCATGGTCGCGCCAGCCGTCGCCGTCGCGCCAGGCCAGCGAATAGTTCTGGCTCCAGTTGCCGCTTTCGATGCCCTTGGCCACCTGCAGCTCGCGCGTGCCGAAGCTGCCCACGGTGGCCGTGGCGCGCCCGTCGTTGCCGCCGGTGCGCGTGACCACGTTGGCATTGCCCGCGATGTTGTTCAGTCCGTAGCGCGGGTCGTTGGTGCCGCGCACGATCTCGATGGCCTCGATGTCGATGGGGAACACCGCGTCGAGGAACGGCATGCCCCCCGCGTTGTCGTTGGACGGAATGCCGTCGATCAGCAGCTTGACGGCGTTGACGCGCCCCTCGCCGTTGAAGCCGCGCATGGAAAAGCGCCCGGCATCCGTGCCCTGGCGGAAGGGCGTGACCTGCACGCCGGGCGCGCGCGAGAACAGCTCCCAGCTGTAGTCCACATGCTGGTCCTGCACGATGCTCGCGCCCACGATATCCACCGAGCTGAACACGCCGCGCACGGGCAGCGGGCCGGTGGAGATGGCCTGCACCTGTACGGTACCCAGCGACAGCGCGGCGTCACCGGCTGGCTGCCGGGTCTGTTGGCGTGGCGGCGGCTGCTGCGACGGCGGCGAAGTCTGGGCCATGGCTGGCAGACAGGCCAGCAGCGCCAGCACGGCGCCGGCCAGGGCATGGAAAGGCGCGGGGCCGGTTGGCGGGAAATGAGATGAGTGGGTGCGTCGTGGCATGGATCGCCCGAAAGAGGAATGCGCCCGCGCTGGCCTCCGGCCAGCCGCGCACAGGCGAGGCAGCCAGGCCGGGCCGGCGGGCAGATGAACGGACAGGCACGCGCCGCAAGCACTGCGGCGGCACCCGGAATCAGGGGAGGAAAAGGTGGCCGACGTGCAGCCATCGCCAGAGCGAGCCCGTCATCGAGCCCGGCCCCGCACGAGGCCCGCCTCAGAACGCAGACACGTTCTTACGCCGCAGCGTCCGGAGGCCCGCGCGCCGGCAGCGGCGCCCCCACCAGGGCAGCGATGCGGGCGGCCTCCACCGGCAGCAGCACATGCGGCAGCGCAGCGGATTCGGCCGGCGTCCAGGCCAGGATCGGCGGCGGCGCGCCACCCGGCAGGCAGAACGCGCAGTCCAGCGTGTGGTGCAGGCCACCCGTGGACGTGGCGGCCCCGTCGGTGCTGGCGCCGTCATCATCCTGCAGGGCGACGAGGGCCACCACGCCGCTGGCGCTGCAGACCAGCACCCAGGGCTTGGGCTGCACGAGCGGGGCGGCGGTGGCCACGCCCAGCGCCAGCAGAAACCACGCCAGTACCCAGCGGGTGATCGCTGGGGCGGTGGTTCGGCGGCGCAGGTGGGCGGGCATGGCGCGGATTATCGGGCCGCGCGCTGGAAGCCCTCGAGCACGTTCACCACATTCACGCCGATGTCCTCGACCGCATAGCCACCCTCCATCACGAAGACGGTGGGCAGGCCGGCCGCGGCGATCTGCTGGCCGATGCGCAGGTAGTCGGGGCTTTGCAGCAGGAACTTCGAGATCGGGTCGCCCGCGAAGGTGTCCACGCCCAGCGCCACCACCAGCGCCTGGGCGCCCGATTGCGCCACCCGCGCCAGCCCCTGCTGCAGGGCGCCGAACCAGGCGTCGGGTCCGGTGCCGGCGGGCAGCGGCAGATTGAGGTTCCAGCCCGCGCCGTCGCCCTCGCCCGTCTCGTCGGCATAGCCCAGGTAGAACGGGTATTCCGTCACCGGATCGCCGTGCAGCGAGACGGTGAGCACGTCGCCGCGCGCATAGAAGATCTCCTGCGTGCCGTTGCCGTGGTGGTAGTCCACGTCCAGCACAGCCACACGCGCCAAGCCGGCTTCGCGCAGGGCCTGGGCGGCCAGCGCGGAGTTGTTGAGAAAGCAGTAGCCGCCGTAGAAGTCGCTGCCCGCATGGTGGCCAGGCGGGCGCGTGAGCGCGAAGGCCGCGCGCGGCCCGCCGGGCTGCGCGACGGCGCGTGCGGCGTCGATGGCGCAGGCGGCACCGGCCTGCGCCGCCTCCCAGGTGCCGGCCGTGATGGGCGAACCGCTGTCGAAAGCGAAGCGCCCGACCTCGGCCGAGAAGTTGGCCGGCCGCGCATCGCGCCGCAGCCCGTGGCCGGGCCAGACGGAGGGCAGGATGTCCAGCTCCGCATGGGCTGCATCCAGCGCCAGCCACCGCGCCCAGGCTCCCTGCAGGAAGTCCACGTAGTCGGGCGCATGCACGCGCCGCACCAGCGCCATGTCGGCCGCGCCGGGCGTGGCCAGCGGCCCCTGGGGGCGGCGCTCCAGCGCAGCCATCACGTGGTCGAAGCGGCCAGGGTTTTCATGGCAGTCCACCAGGCGGCCACGGAACATTTCCTGGCGGCCGGCGTGGCGCGATTGCAGGGGGTTGTGCAGGATGAGCATGGGCGATGGAAGGGCAGAGATGAAGCGACGTGTCCGTTACGGCCCTCGTTTATGCCACGCGCTTCAACGGCACCGCCTGGCGCGCACGCGCCGTCAACCCGAACAGGTCTTTGGGATCGTCCAGCTCGGGCACCAGGGCAATGCGCTGGCCCACGCCATGCTCCTTGGCCAGCTGGTGCACGTAACGCAGCGCGGAAAAATCCTCCAGCGCGAAGCCCACCGAGTCGAACACCGTCACCTCGCGCTCGTCCCGGCGGCCCTGCGCGGTGCCGGCCAGCACCTGCCACAGCGCCTGCACCGGGAAATCGGCCGGCATCTGCTGGATGTCGCCCTCCACGCGCGTCTGCGGCTCGAACTCCACGAAGACGCGGGACATGCGCAGCACGTCCGGATGCAGCTCGGTCTTGCCCGGGCAGTCGCCGCCCACCGCATTGATGTGCATGCCGGGCTCGACCATCTCCGCCGTGAGGATGGCCGCCCGCGCCTTGTCAGCTGTGACGGTGGTCACGATGTCGGCCCCGCGCACGGCCTCGCGCGCAGATGGCGCCCGCGTCACGTGCAGGCCGGGCTGCTGCAGCGCCAGGTTGCGTTGCAGCTTGGCCGTGGCGGCAGGGTCGGTGTCGAAGGCGCGGATCTCGCGCACGCCCAGCAGCGCGTGGAAAGCCAACGCCTGGAATTCGCTCTGCGAGCCGTTGCCGATCAGTGCCATGCTGCGGGCGCCCGGCCGCGCCAGCGCGCGGGCCGCCAGCGCCGAAGTGGCGGCCGTGCGCAACGCCGTGGTCAGGGTCAGCTCCGACAGCAGCACCGGGTAGCCGGTATCCACCTCCGCCAGCACGCCGAAGGCCATCACCGTCGGCAGGCCGCGCGCGGTATTGGCAGGGTGGCCGTTGACGTATTTGAAGGCGTAGGTGGCGGCGTCGGCCACCGGCATCAGCTCGATCACGCCCAGCCGGGAATGGGCGGCGGCGCGCGGCGACTTGTCGAAGTCGTTCCAGCGAATGAAGTCGGCGTGCAGTGCGTCGGCGAGTTCGCACAGAAAGCGCTCTGCGCCGCGCTGCTGCAGCAGGGCCAGCAGGCTGGCGATGTCGATGAAGCGGGTCATGGGGCCTCCCTGGGTCGTGAAGATGGAATGTCCGGGAAATTCTTGCCCCGCCCACCGCCAAAGGCCAGCCGGAAAACTGCCCAACGGGAGGGCCTTCGCTGCGCAATCTGCCCGGCGTGGCTGTGCAAAGTGATCGATCCTCCCGCGCAACAGGCCTACACTCGCTGCGTGACCATGGACCTGGACGACACCGACCACCGCCTGATCGCGCTGCTGCGCGACGATGCCCGCATGCCCGTTGCCACGCTGGCCAGGCGCCTGCAGCTGGCGCGCGGCACGGTGCAGAACCGGCTGGCGCGGCTGGAGCGCGAAGGCGTGATCGTGGGCTACACCGTGCGGCTGAAGCCGCTGGCCGTACCCACCGGGGTACGCGCGCTGATGACCATCGCGGCCGACGGCAACCAGGCGACGCAGGTGCTGCATGCGCTGCGCGGCAATCCGCACGTCACCTCCCTGCACATGACCAACGGCCGCTGGGACATCGTGGCGGAACTGCAGACCGACAGCCTGTCGGAGTTCGAGCAGCTGCTGAGCAGCCTGCGCCGGCTCTCGGGCATTGCCAGCTCGGAAACGAGCATCCTGCTGTCCACGCAGAAGCTGGGCTGACGCATGGAGCCGGGCCGCCCGGCCCCGGTCAGAAATCCACCTTGGCCAGCAGCTTGACGGTGCGCGGGGCGCCGGCGGCCAGGCGCGAGCCGCCGGCGGCCCAGTAGCGCTTGTCGGCCAGGTTCTCCACGTTGAGCTGCCAGGTGGTGCGCAGACCCTGCACGCGCGTCATGTAGCGCAGGCCGGCGGCGAACACGGTGTTGCCGCCCAGGAAGCCCTGGTTCAGATCGTTCACCGGACGGCGGCCGGTGAAGTAGGCGCCGCCGTTGACCGACAGGCCCGTGACGGCCGCGATGTCGTAGCTCAGGAATGCGCTGGCCGTGCGGCGGGCGGCGTTCTCGGGCCGCTTGCCGTCGTAGGCGAGGCCAATGCCCTCGAAGCGCGGGTCCAGCCACTGGGCGGAGGCCTGCCAGCCCAGCTGCCGCGACAGCTGGCCCTGGGCCGACAGCTCCAGCCCGGTGTAGCGCTTGGTGCCGTCCGCCACATAGACGTTGGCGGCGTTGGTGTAGTAGCCCGGCTGGGCGATGTCGAACAAAGCGGCGGACCACAGCGTGCCGTTGCCGGCGAGCCAGCGCAGGCCGATCTCCTTTTGCTTGCTCACGCCGGGCTGCAGACGCTGCGCCTCGTTCACGGTGCCGGCCGGGCCGGCCTCGCCGGGCTCCAGGCCCTGGGCATACGAGGCGTAGACCGAGAGGCGGTCCGTGGGCTTGCACACCAGGGCCGCCAGGGGTGTGGTCTTGGTCACGTCGTAGTGGTCCGTTCCCTGGTCGCTGCGGTAGCTGGAATGGCGCAGCCCGCCGATGAGCTGCCATTGGGACGACAGCTGCATGCGGTCCACCAGGTAGAGGCCGGTGTCGCGGGTGTCCAGCGCCGCCGTGGTCGGAGCGGTGGGCACGGCACCCCAGGCGGCGGTGCCAGGCGCCGAGGGGCGGTAGAGGTTCTGCGAGGCGATGGTGTAGGCGCGCTGGTAGACCGGGTCCTGAGAAAAGTCCGTGCGGCTCGCGCCCAGGGTGACCTCATGCCGCACGGCGCCGGTGCGCAGGGTGCCGAACAGTTCGGCACGCAGCAGTTCGGAGGTGACGTCGGTGCGCTGGCTGTTGCCACGGATGCTGCCCGCGCCCGTGGCCACGGCGGCGGCGGTGTTGCCGTTGAAGCGGAACACCGGCAGATTGCGCTCGCGCTCGGTGTGCGCGCGGCCGGCCTCCACGGTCAGCGACCAGTCGTCGCTCAGCGCATAGTCGGCGCGCAGCTGCGCGTTGGTGGTCTCGGTCTCGAAGCGGGCCCAGCTCGGCCCCACCAGCTTCTTCGGGTCCACCGCAGCTGGCAGGGCGATGGTGCCGCCCACGGCGGCGGGCAGCTGTATGCCGACCTGTTCGGTCGTGCGGCGGCGCTCGTGCTCAAAGTCCGCCTTGAGGGTCAGACGCTGGGTGACGCGCCAGTCGAAGGCCGCCGACAGGAAGGCCCGGTTGCCGTTGCCCACTCCGTCCATGTACGAACCCAGCGTGCCGCCCGCGGCATTGATGCGCAGCCCGTACTCGCCGTTGTCGCCGAAGCGCCGGCCGATGTCGGCCGTGGCCACGGCGGAGCCGTACTGGTCCACGGACAGCCCGAGCGAGCTGACCGGCGTGCTGCCGGCGCGCTTGGTGACGAAGTTGACCACGCCCGACGGCGAGGTGAAGCCGTAATACAGCGCAGAGGCGCCCTTGAGCACCTCGACGCGCTCCTTGTCCTCCAGCGGCACTTGGCCGAAATTCATGACCGGCAGCGAACCGTTGAGGCGGTAGTTGGTGCGGTTCTGCACCTCGATGCCGCGGATCACCAGCTGGTCCCAGGTCTCCCCGCCGTTCTGCTGGCGCGTGACGCCGGCCGTGTTGCGCAGCGCGTCGTACACACCGGAAGCCGCCTGCGCATCCAGCGCCTCGCGCGTGACCACGTTGACGGTGGAGGGTACGTCCATGATGTCCGCCCCGCGGAAGGTGCCGGCCTCGACCGTCTCGGGCCGTAGGCCCGCCGCCCTTGTGCCCTGCACCGTCACGGCGGACAGCGCTGGCGCATCGCCCGCCGTCAGGGTTTGGGTCCAGCCGGAACTGGCGGCCAGGGAGGCGGCGAGCACCGCGACGGCGCGAACGATGGGGGTCGGGGAAACGGAGGGACGACGATGCATGGCGGGACGCGCGGCAGCGCAGCGGCCCGCCAGAGCCGCTCGCCACCGGGCGATGACAATATATTGAGAAAGATTCGTATTATCACGCCATCCTGCGGCCCGTCCGCAAAGCCGGCCGCGGGGTTCCGGCGCCCTGCAGCGCCCTCCTCCGACAGACCCCCGCCCTGCCCGCTGTCACGATGTAGGCCATGCCCGCCGCATCCGCTTCCTCGCCCTCCTCCGCCCGCGACCTGACCCACGGCCCCATCGCAACCACCCTGCTGCTCTTCGCCCTGCCCATCCTGGCAGGCAACGTGCTGCAGTCGCTCAACGGCTCGGTCAATGCGGTCTGGGTGGGCCGCTACCTCGGCGAGGCGGCGCTCACCGCCACGGCGAACGCCAACAACATCCTGTTCCTGCTGATCGGCGCGGTGTTCGGCGTGGGCATGGCGGCCACCATCCTGGTGGCGCAAGCCATGGGTGCGCACAACCCGCAGCAGGCGCGCCGCGTGATCGGCACCAGCGCCACCTTCTTCGGCGGCACGTCCGTGCTGATCGCGGCGGCCGGCCCACCCCTCTCGCGCGAGATCCTGGGCTGGATGGGCACACCCGCCGCCGCGCTGCCGCTGGCCGAGACCTATCTGCGCACGCTCTTTCTGGCCATTCCGCTGCTGTACCTGTTCGCCTTCATCTCGGCCGTGCTGCGCGGCGCGGGCGACACGCGCACGCCCTTCGTCTTCCTCCTGCTGGTGGTGGTGCTGGACACCGCGCTGAACCCGCTCCTCATCTTCGGCTGGGGGCCGGTGCCGCCGCTGGGCATCGCGGGCTCGGCCCTGGCCACGCTGGTGGCCAACGCGATCAGCTTCGCCGCGCTGCTGGCCTGGCTGCGCTGGCGCCGGCACCCGCTCTGGATCGGCCGGGCCGACTGGCGCCTGTTCGTGCCCGAGGGCGCCATCCTGCGCGCACTCATCGTCAAGGGCCTGCCCATGGGCGCGCAGATGGTGATGATCTCCACCGCCATGCTGATGCTGATGGGCCTGGTCAATGCGCAGGGCGTGGTCACCGCGTCGGCCTACGGCGCTGCCTTGCAGCTGTGGACCTACGTGCAGATGCCGGCCATGGCCATCGGCGCGGCCTGCTCCTCCATGGCCGCGCAGAACGTGGGCGCAAGGCAATGGAGCCGGGTGGACGGCGTGGCCCGCAGCGGCACACTCTTCAACTTCGTGCTGACCGGCGCCCTGATCGTGCCCCTGGTGCTGCTGGACCGCACGGTGCTTTCGCTCTTCCTGCCCGCCGGCAGCGCGGCACTGGAGACGGCACGGCACCTCAACCACATCGCCGTGGGCTCGTTCCTCTTCTTCGGCGTGACCTTCGTGCTCTCGGGCGTGGTGCGCTCCACGGGCGCGGTGGTGCCGCCGCTCATCATCCTGGGCCTGGCGCTCTGGGGCATCCGCCTGCCCATCGCCTATGGGCTGCAGCCCTGGCTGGGCGCGGACACGATCTGGTGGAGCTTTCCGGCCAGTGCGCTCAGCGCCATGCTGATGTCGATCGCCTACTACCGCTGGGGCCGCTGGCGCCAGGCCAGGATGCTGGCGGCCGACGACGCCCCGCCGGTAGGCACCCCCGCCGAGGTGGGGGCGCTGCCGCCGTCGCCGGTGTGCGCGCATGCACAGCGGCCTCCACTGGCTGGCCAGGGCAACACAGCGTCCATGCGGGCGCGGGGATCGGGCCAGCAGCGCGCCGCTTGAACGCGCCATTGCAGTCGTGCCCCGTTACGGCACACGGCCACCACCGCGCCCCTTGCGCAGCCCCTTCAATGCCAGCCGGCGGCCTCGCTCGTGCCGGACAGGTTGGCGATGTCAGCCACGTGCATCGGCGCAGGCCCGGATGACTCCGCATCGCGGAACCGGGCAGCGATGGACACGATCGTGGGTTCGATCGCGAAGAATGCCTCCAGCACCTCGGGATCGAATGCAGCGCCGCTTTGCTCGCGAATCAACTGCATGGCGTTCTCATGTGTGAAAGGCGGCTTGTAACACCGGCGGCAGATAAGCGCGTCGTACACATCGGCCACGGCCATGATCCGGGCGGCGAGCGGAATGGCCTCGCCGGCCAGGCCGAGAGGGTACCCACTGCCATCCCACCGCTCGTGGTGGCAGCCCGCGATGTCCGCCGCGATGGTGAGGAAGTTCTCGCCGTCGATGCGCTGGGCTGCGCTCAGCAGGATCTGGCGGCCGTAGTCGGCGTGCCGCTTCATGTGTTCCATCTCCTGCGGGGTCAGCCGGCCCGGCTTGAGCAGGATGTGGTCAGGCACCCCGACCTTGCCGATGTCGTGCAGGGGCGCCGACCGGAAGAGCAGCTCGATGTAAGCCCGCTTCAAGACCTCGGGATGGCGGCCCATGCTGCGCAGCTTCAGGGCGATCTCCCGCACGTAATGCTGCGTGCGTTTGATGTGCGCTCCGGTTTCGGGGTCGCGCGTCTCCGCCACCGAGGCCATGGACTCGATGGTGATTTCGCGGGCGTTCGCCAGCTGGCGCTGCCAGGTCAGGGCACGCCACCGCTCGATGGCATAGCGCGCGGCGACCCCCCCGGCCAGCAGCCCCGAGGCCACCAGCACCGGCACCGCTGCCGACACGAACATCCCTGTGCGCAGGAAGAGCAGGAGACTGGCGGCACACGGCAACAGGCCGGCCACCACGCCGCCCAGCAGCAAAACGATGCTGTTGCTCCATGTGAAGAGGCAGGCCAGGGCGGCAGCAACCAGCAGTGCCGCCACCGTCGCCGCATAGGGCGACCATGACGGCTGGCGTACGAAGCCGGCGTGCAGCAGATTCTCGGCCGTCGCCGCCTGGATGAGCAAGCCCGGCATCCGGGAGGCCGCGGCAGTGCGGTGGTAATCGTTCAACCCGATGGCGGAGCTCCCCAGGAACACGACGCGGCCCGCGAAGGCATCGGAAGAGAAGCGCCCATTCAAGATGTCCACTGCGGACACGGCTGGGTAGTCTGCGGCACGGGGTGCGGTGCGCAGCAGGGCCTGTCCGTGCCGGTCAATCGGCACGCTGAGAGACCCCACCTTCAACTGCAGGCCATCCCGAGTGTCGTCCACCTGCACGCCCTGCACGCCCCGGGCCTGCAGCACAGCCGCCAGCGCCAGGCTGGGATGGACGCGCTCCGCATGCGCGATCAGCAGCGGGACGCGGCGCAGCACGCCATCGCCGTCCACGGATTCGTTGACGAACCCGCTGCGGCTGAGACGGCCTTCGATGGCCGGGGTGTTGGACAGGACGCCGGTCGCCCGGGGCAGGTCCAGCAGACCGAACGAGGGCTCCGGCGGCAGGGCCCAGGGCGCCGTGCCATCCGGCGCAGGCATGGTGCGGCGGTCGAAGTACAGGTAGTTCGCGCCGACCGCGCGCGTCTGGGCGAGCACTCCGGCCAGGTAGCGGTCGTTGTCCTCGAGGCCGGAAGGGGCGCCTGTGATTTTCAGTTCCACGCCGAAGTCGTGCCGAAAGCTCTCGCGCAGCGTGTCCAGGGAGCTGCGGTCGGGCTCAGGGAAGAAGATGTCCAGGGCGATCGCGGCCGGCCGCGCACTTTCGATGCGCCGCAGCAGCGTGGCGATGCGATAGCGCGGCCAGGGCCACTGGCCCACGGCATCCAGGCTGGACTCGTCGATATCGACCACGATCGTGCTGGGCGCCGGGTTCGACGACGAGCTCAGGCGCAGCCAGCTGTCGAGCAGCAGGTTGTCGGCCGGCGCGAACGCCGCGGGCCACAGCGCAAGCAGCCCGCCCGCGGCGGCCGCAACGGCCAGGCTGCCGCAGAACAGGGCGAGGCTCTGCCTGCGGCTGAACCGGTGATCGAACCGGAGCCAGCGGAGCCAGGCCATCAGAACACCTGGACCTCGACCCGGCGATTGCGCGGGTCGGTGGGGCCGATGCCGGGGTCGGTGAGCGGCTCGGCGCTGCCCAAGCCGCGTACCTCCACCGCACCCACTTCGGGATCCCCCTCCCGCAGGAGCCGTTCGACGGCCTGCGCCCGACCCAGTGAGAGTTGCTGGTTCAATGCCCCTTCGCCCTCCGCACTGGCATGGCCGTAGACGCCGATGACCGCAGGCCTGCGTTCGCGCACGGCGCTCAGCACCTCGGACAGCAGGGCCGTGGAGGCAGGCGTGAGCACGGTCTTGCCACTCAGAAAATACAGCGTGTAGCTGCGCGGCGGGAGCGGCTGCGCTGCCAGCAACGAGGCATATCGGGCATCGACGGCACTCTGCCCCAGCACGAGGGCAGAGGGCGCAGTGGAGCCGCCGACGACGGAAGCCCCGCTGAACCCCTGGGTGACGGTCTGGCGCCCCTGGGCACTGCCAAGCCAGGCGGTGCCGACATGGCCGTCATCGTCGGGCAGCAGGATCAACGTGGTGCCCCGCTGGGGCTGTGGCGAGGCGCAGCCTCCAGAGAGCAGCAGGCCCGCCGCACTGCAAAGCACGGCGACGATCCGGCCTGCGCGGCATAGAAAAGGAACGGTTCGGCCCATCACTGCACCTCCAGGATCAAGCGGGTGCCCCGCACCCCGGCGATGGCATTGGGCGTTTCCAGCTGGACCGACTGCGGCGCGAGCTTGCCGATCTTGCCGGACGCATAGACCGCCCGCCCCTTGGCCAGATAGATGTCGAATGCACAGCCGTCGCATCCGTCGGCCTTCGGCGCGAACGCATAGCGGCGCAGCTGCAGTTCGGACGAGTGCCCGACCGTGAGCCGAGTCCCGTCACGGAACACCAGCGCGGCCGCCCCATCGGCGCCGGTCTGCACGAGGTCGGACGATGCGAGCGTCTGCCCTTCCTTCAGCGACTGACCGACGCCGCCGCGCCATAGCTGTACCTGGCCCGCCACTCGCTTGACCAGCGCGATGCCGCCGGGAGGGTCGGAGGCCTGAGGCTCATCGGCGGCATGGGCAACGTGCGGGAAGACCCCGACTGCCAACCAACAGACAAGGCCCGTCAGAGCGGAACGGCCGGCACATCGGCGGGCAGGCTTGAGCAGCGAAGTCATATGGCAGCAGTCCCTTACGAATAGTGGGGAGTGAACGACAGGTGCTATCGAAGCTCGCCCAGCGGGGGCAAGCCTCCGCCCAGAGCTTGACGTCCTGCGAACTCACATGTTACCAACACTCACAAACCGAATTCCTGTAGGACGAGGGGGCCGCGCATCGCCGAAGGGCGGCCGCCCCGGTCCGCCTCAGCACCCCGTCTCGCCCCCCCTCTCGGCCCCCGCCATGCCAGCGCAAGGGCAGGCCCTGTCGCCAGGATTGACTACCATCACACGATGACCCAAGACCTCTTCCGCCAGGACAGCCATCTCCAAGAATGCAGCGCCACCGTCACCGCCCACACGCCCGAGGGCGGGGTGGTGCTGGACCGCACCGTGTTCTACCCGCTGGGCGGGGGCCAGGCAGGCGACAGCGGCGTTCTCCTGCAGGCGGACGGCAGCATCTGGGCAGTAGCCGACACGCGCAAGGCCATGGATGCCGAGGGCCGACCCACCGCCGCGATCGTGCATCTGCCGCGCGACGCTGCTGCGCCCCGCCCCGCCGTGGGCGACACGGTCACGGCCCGGCTGGACTGGGAGCGCCGCCACCGGCTGATGCGCTTTCACACCACCACGCACCTGCTCTGCCATGTGGTGGCGCAGCCGGTCAACGGTTGCTCGATCTCGCCGGACTCCGCTCGCCTGGACTTCCACATGGACGGCGCGCTGGACAAGGACGCGCTCACCGCCGCCATCGCCCGGCTGGTGGCCGAGGACCACCCCGTCACCATCGGGTGCATCAGCGATGCCGAGCTGGACGCCAACCCCGCGCTGGTCAAGAGCATGAGCGTGCAGCCGCCGCGCGGCACCGGCACGGTTCGTACCGTGCGCGTAGGCGGCACGGGCGACGACGGCGGCATGCAGATCGACCTGCAGCCCTGCGGCGGCACCCACGTCGCGCGCACCTCGGAGATCGGCGCCGTGGTGGTCACCAAGATCGAGAAGAAGGGCGCGATGGCGCGCCGCGTGGTACTGGGCTTTGCCTGACCGGGCATCGAAGCCCCGGGAACCCCGCCGCTCGCCACCGATCCCACACAGCCACCACCCCGCGCCATGTTGTCCACACGCCCGCTGCAGCGTTTGCTGCCCACTCTTTTTTTCATAGCACTCAGCGCTCTATCCATGAGCGCAGGCGCCCAATTGACACCCAGGCATGAGTCGGCGGGCAGCATCGTCACCACGCCGCACGTGCGGGCCGAGCTGGTGGCCCAGGCGCCTGAAGGCGTGGGCCCGGGCAAGCCGCTCTGGCTGGGGCTGTCGATCACCCATCAGCCTGACTGGCACACCTACTGGAAGAACCCGGGCGACTCCGGGCTGCCCACGCAGTTCGAATGGCAGCTGCCGGCCGGCATCGACGCGGGCGAGATCGCCTGGCCCGTGCCGCGCAAGATCCCCATCGGCAACCTGGCCAACTACGGCTACGAGGGCACGGTGCTGCTGCCCGTGCCCCTGACGGTCAGCAGCGCCTTTGCGCCCGGCCCGCTGGCGCGGGAGGCGAGCTTCACGCTGCACGCCTCATGGCTGGCCTGCCGCAAGGAATGCATTCCCGAGGAGGGCCGCTTCACGCTGACGGTGCCGCTGCAGGGCTCCACCGCGCTCAATTCCGCCGCCTTCGCGGCCGCTGCCAAGGCGCACCCCGCGCCGCTGGCGCCGGTCGCCGGCACCATGGCGCATGTGGAAGGCACGGCGGTGGCGCTGTCCGTGGCGGGCCTGCCGCCATCGCTGCAGGGCAAGACGCTGGACGTCTTCCCCGAAACGCCCGGCGTCGCCGAAACCGCCGCTCCAGTGGCGCAGCGCTGGCAGGGCACGGTGTGGACGGCGCGCCTGCCGCTCTCGCCCCACCGCGGCGCCAGCCCCGAGCCCTTGCCGCTGGTGCTGGCACACGCCGGCCAGGGCTGGCGGGTGGAGCTCTCCGTGCAGGACGGCTGGCCGCCGCTGCCAGGCCAGGCTGGGGTGTCGCCCGCCCTGCAGGCCGCGCTCCAGGCCAATGCCGACGCGGCAGCAGCGGCCCCGCGCGCCGCACCCACGCCCGCACCGTTGGGCGCCTTCCTGGTGGCGCTGTTCGGCGCCCTGCTGGGCGGGCTGATCCTGAATCTCATGCCCTGCGTGTTCCCGGTGCTGGCGATCAAGGTGGTGGGCTTCGCGCGCCACACGCAGAGCCTGCGCTCGCACCGCATCAGCGGCCTGGCGTACACGGCCGGCGTGGTGCTGTCGTTCGTGCTGCTGGGCGCCCTGATGCTGGGGCTGCGCGCGGCCGGCGAGTCCGTGGGCTGGGGCTTTCAGCTGCAGTCGCCCGCCGTGGTGGCGGCGCTGGCCGCGCTCTTCACCCTGCTGGGGCTGAACCTGGCGGGCGTCTTCGAGTTCGGCCGCATGCTGCCGGGCGGCCTTGCCAGCCTGCAGGCGCGCCACCCGGTGGCCGACGCTTTCCTGACCGGCATGCTGGCCGTGGCCGTGGCCTCGCCCTGCACCGCGCCCTTCATGGGCGCCTCGCTGGGCCTCACCGCCACGCTGCCGGGCGTGCAGGCGCTGGCCATCTTCGCGGCGCTGGGCCTGGGGCTGGCCCTGCCCTATCTGGCGGCCAGCTGGGTGCCGGCCGTGGCGCGCGCCCTGCCCCGCCCTGGCCTGTGGATGGACACGCTGCGCCGGCTGATGGCCTTCCCCATGTTCGCCACCGTGGTCTGGCTGGTCTGGGTCCTGGGACAGCAAAGCGGCATCAACGGGGCGGCGGCGCTGCTGGCGCTGCTGGTGGCCCTGTCGATGGCCGTGTGGTCGCTCACGCTGGCCGGCCGCACCCGCGCCGTGATTGCTCCGCTTTCCATAGCAATCTGCGCTTATCTGACCTGGGCCTGGGGCCCGAAAGCCATCGGACCCGCACCCGCCGCGCTAACCGCTTCAGACGCCCCCGCAGGCTGGCAGCCCTGGCAGGCCGACCTGCCCGGACAACTGCTCGCCGAGGGCAAGCCGGTGTTCGTGGACTTCACCGCCGCCTGGTGCGTGACCTGCCAGTACAACAAGCAGACCACCCTGTCCGACCCCGACGTGCTGGCCGCGCTGGCCGCCAAGCAGGTCACCCTGCTGCGGGCGGACTGGACGCGGCGCGACGCGCAGATCACCGCCGCGCTGGCCAAGCTGGGGCGCAGCGGCGTGCCGGTCTATGTGCTGATGGCGCCGGGCAAGCCGCCGGTGGTGTTCAGCGAGGTGCTGGGCCGCAAGGAGCTGACGGACGCCGTCAACGCGATCTGACGCCTGCCGGCCACAGCGCCGGCCCCCGCGCTCTTCGCGTTCCCTTTACTTTTCTTCGCACGGCAGCCTGGAAAACGCCAACGTGCGCGCCTACGATCGGCACCAGCGCCCGGCGCCGACGACAGGCCGCCCGGTCGGCGCCACTTCGCCCAGACACAGGACCGCCATGAGCCCGCAAGACTCTTCCCCCCCCGCGCCCGCCCAGCCGCCCGCCTACGCCCCGCCCACCCACACCGTTGCCCCGGCCCGCCGCCGCCGCTGGGTGGGCACCGTCGTCGCAGTCGGTACCGTGGCCCTGATCGCGGCGGCTGCCTGGTATCTGGTGCAGCGCTCGCAGGCGCCCGGTGGGGGCGGTTTTCCTGGCGGGCGGCCCATGGTCACGGTGGGCGAGGCCACGGCCCGCGAATCCCGTCTGCCGGTGGCCATCGAGGCGCTGGGCACGGTCACGCCGCTGGCCACCGTCACGCTGCGCCCGCAGGTCTCGGGGGTGATGACCGACGTGCTGTTCACCGAAGGCCAGCGCGTGAAGAAGGGCCAGGTGCTGGCCCGCATCGACCCGCGCCCCTTCGAGCAGGCACTGCTGCAGGCCCAGGGCACGCGCCAGCGCGACCAGGCGCAGCTGGACAACGCCCGCATCGTGCTCGAACGCTACCGCACCCTGCTGGGGCAGGACTCCATCGCCCGCCAGGACGTGGACACCCAGGCCGCGCTGGTGCGCCAGCTGCAGGGCACGGTGACCACGGATCTGGCGCAGGAGCAGGCTGCCCGCCTGAACCTGGACTACACGCGCATCACCGCGCCGGCCAGCGGCCGCATCGGCCTGCGCACGGTGGACGCGGGCAACTATGTGAGCGCCGGCGAGGCCAACGGTATCGCCACGCTGACCCAGGAAGACCCGATCGACGTGGAATTCGCCATTCCGCAGGACCGGCTGGGCGACGTACAGGCCGCGCAGCGCGGCGGCTCGCCGCTGGCGGTGACGGCCTTCGACCGCACCCGCACGCGCTCGCTGGCCGAGGGGCGCTTCCTCACGCTGGACAACCTGGTGGACACGGCCACCGGCACCGTCAAGGCCAAGGCCCGCTTCGGCAATTCAGAGGGCACGCTGTTCCCCAACCAGTTCGTCAACGTGCGGCTGCTGTTGAGCGAGGTGCCGGCCGTGGTGGTGCCGGTGACCGCGGTGCGCACCGGCGCCAACGGCGACTTTGTCTATGTCATCAACGAAGACCGCACCGTGTCGCTGCGCAAGGTCAAGCGCGGCCAGGCCACGGTGAGCCTGGTCGCCATCACCGGAGGCCTGAAGCCCGGCGAGCGCGTGGTGACCGAAGGCGGCGACCGCCTGAAGGACGGCGCGAAGGTGCAGCTGCAAGGCCAGGGCCCGCGCCCGGGCGGCGCCGATGGCGCCCCGGGCCGGCGCGCGCGCGGCTCCGAGCCGCAGGGCGAAGGCCGCCGCCACCGCCCGCCGCAGGACGGCGGCGCAGCGCAGGCACCGGCCGCTCCGGCCCCTACAGAGCCGGCCCCCACCGCACCCGCCGCCGCGCCCGCTGCCTCGCAGCCGGCGGCCCGATGACGCCTCGCGCACGGCCCCGCCCATGAGTGCCCTGAGTCCGTCGCGCCCGTTCATCGAGCGCCCCGTCGCCACCGCGCTGCTGATGCTGGCCATCGTGCTGGCAGGGCTGCTGGGGTTCCGGCTGCTGCCGCTGTCGGCCCTGCCCGAGGTGGATTACCCCACCATCCAGGTGCAGACCCTCTACCCCGGCGCCAGCCCCGAGGTGATGAGCCGCACCGTGAGCGCGCCGCTGGAGCGCCAGTTCGGCCAGATGCCGGGGCTGGACCGCATGTCGTCCACCAGCGCGGCGGGCGTGTCCATCGTCACGTTGCAGTTCGGCCTGGGCCTGGCGCTGGACGTGGCCGAGCAGGAGGTGCAGGCCGCCATCAACGCCGGCGCCTCGCTGCTACCGGCCGACCTGCCCGCGCCGCCCATCTACGCCAAGGTGAACCCGGCCGACGCGCCGGTGCTGACGCTGGCCATCAGCTCCGACACCCTGCCCCTCACCGAAGTGCAGAACCTGGTCAACACCCGGCTGGCGCAGAAGATCAGCCAGGTGCCGGGCGTGGGCCTGGTCACCCTCGCGGGCGGCCAGCGCCCGGCCGTGCGCATCCAGGCCGACACCAAGGCGCTGGCTTCCTACGGCCTGGGCCTCGACACGCTGCGCACCGCCATCTCGGCGGCCAACGCCAACAGCGCCAAGGGCAGCTTCGACGGGCCGCAGCGCGCCTACAACATCAACGCCAACGACCAGCTGGTGACGGTGGACGACTACAAGCGCCTCATCCTCACCTGGAAGAACGACGCGCCGGTGCGCCTGTCGGACGTGGCCCGCGTGGTGGATGCGGCCGAGAACAATCGCCTGGGTGCCTGGGCGAACGAGACGCCGGCCGTCATATTGAACGTGCAGCGCCAGCCCGGCGCCAACGTGATCGCCACGGTGGACGGCATCAAGCGCCAGCTGCCCGAGCTGGAATCGCAGCTGCCCGCCTCCATCAAGGTGCAGGTGCTGTCCGACCGCACCACCGGCATCCGCGCCTCGGTCGAGCACGTGCAGATGGAACTGGTGCTGGCCGTGCTGATGGTGGTGCTGGTGATCTTCTTCTTCCTGCACAGCCTGCGCGCCACCGTCATCGCCAGCCTGGCCGTGCCCATCTCGCTGATCGGCACCTGCGGCGTGATGTACCTGCTGGGCTACAGCCTCAACAACCTGAGCCTGATGGCACTGACCATCGCCACCGGCTTCGTGGTCGATGACGCGATCGTGATGATCGAGAACATCGCCCGCTACATCGAAGAGGGCGAGCCGCCCTTCCAGGCCGCGCTCAAGGGTGCCACGCAGATCGGCTTCACCATCATCTCGCTCACCGTGTCGCTGATCGCGGTGCTGATCCCGCTGCTCTTCATGAGCGACGTGGTGGGGCGCCTGTTCCGCGAATTCGCGGTGACGCTGGCCATCACCATCCTGATCTCGGCGGTGGTGTCGCTCACGCTGGTGCCGATGATGTCGGCGCGATGGCTGAAAGCCGAACCGGCCCATGGCAGCCAGCGCGGCTGGACGGGCGCGGTGCAGCGCGGCTTCGACCGCGTGATCGCGCGCTACGACGTGTGGCTGCAGTGGGTGCTGCGCCACCAGCGCGCCACGCTGGTGGTGGCGCTCTTGACCATGGCGCTCACCGCCCTGCTCTACGTGGTGATCCCCAAGGGGCTCTTTCCCACGCAGGACACCGGCCAGCTGCAGGCGCGGGTGCAGGCCTCGCAGGACGTCTCTTATGCCCGCATGAGCGAGCTGCAGCAGGCCGCCGCGCGCGCCATCCTGCAGGACCCGGACGTGCAGTCGCTCAGCTCCTTCGTGGGGGTGGACGCGGCCAACAACACCATGCTCAACGCCGGGCGCATGCTGATCAACCTCCAGCCCAGCCACGACGCGCAGGCCACCGTCATGCAGCGCCTGCGCGAGCGCGTCGCCGCCGTGGCCGGCGTGACGCTCTTCCTGCAGCCCACGCAGGACCTGACCATCGACGCCGAGACCGGCCCCACCGAATACCGCGCCTCCATCGGCGGCGTGGACTCAGCCCAGGTCAACGGCTGGACGCAGAAGCTGGTCGAACGCCTGAAGACCGTGCCCGAGGTGCGCAACGCCACCACCGACGCGGGTGCGCAGGGCCTGTCGGCCTATGTGGACATCGACCGCAACACCGCCTCGCGCGTGGGCGTCACGGCCAGCTCGGTCGATGACACGCTCTACAGCGCCTTCGGCCAGCGCATCGTCTCCACCATCTTCACCGAGACGAACCAGTACCGCGTGATCCTGGAGGCGCAGCAGGAGCACCTGAACAGCCCCGAAGGCCTGGGCACGCTGCCGCTGCGCACCGGCAGCAACGTGCCCACGCCGCTCTCGGCGGTGGCCAGCATCCGCGAGCAGTTCGCGCCGCTGCAGGTCACGCGCGTGGCGCAGTACCCGGCGGCCACGCTGGGCTTCGATACGGCGCCGGGCGTGTCGCTGGGCCGCGCGGTCGATGCCATCCGCGCCGCGGCGCAGGAGATCGGCATGCCCGCGGGGCTCTCCATGGAGTTCCTCGGCGCGGCGAGCGCCTACGAGAAGTCGCTCACCAGCCAGCTCTGGCTGATCCTGGCCGCCATGGTCTGCGTCTATATCGTGCTGGGCGTGCTCTACGAGAGCTACGTGCACCCGCTCACCATCCTCTCCACCCTGCCCTCGGCCGGCGTGGGCGCGCTGCTGGCGCTGATGGTGACGGGCAACGACCTGGGGGTGATCGGCATCATCGGCATCATCCTGCTCATCGGCATCGTGAAGAAGAACGCGATCATGATGATCGACTTCGCCATCGACGCCGAGCGCAACCAGGGCATGGGCCCGCAGCAGGCCATCCACCAGGCCGCGCTGCTGCGCTTCCGCCCCATCCTGATGACCACGCTGGCCGCGCTGTTCGCCGCGCTGCCGCTGATGCTGGGCTGGGGTGACGGAGCCGAGCTGCGCCGGCCGCTGGGCCTGGCCATCTTCGGCGGGCTGGTGCTGAGCCAGCTGCTCACGCTGTTCACCACGCCGGTGATCTACCTGGCCTTCGACCGCCTGGGCCGTCGCTGGACGGGCCGGGGCACGGCCGCAGCGCCCACCGCCTCCAGCGCGCCCGCCACCCCGGCAACGGCCGCGCCGGGCGATGCCGCGCCATGAACCTCTCGCGCCCTTTCATCGAGCGGCCGGTGGCCACCGTGCTGCTGACCATCGGCCTGGCGCTGGCGGGCATCGCCGCCTTCTTCGTGCTGCCGGTGGCGCCGCTGCCGCAGGTGGACTACCCAGCCATCTCGGTGTCGGCAAGCCTCGCGGGCGCCAGCCCCGAGACCATGGCCAGCAGCGTGGCCACGCCGCTGGAGCGGCGCCTGGGCGTGATCGCGGGGGTCAACGAGATGACCTCCAGCAGCTCGCAGGGCTCGGCGCGCATCAGCCTGCAGTTCGACCTGAGCCGCAACATCGACAGCGCAGCGCGCGAGGTGCAGGCTGCCATCAACGCATCGCGCGTCGATCTGCCCGCCACGCTGCGCAGCAACCCCACCTACCGCAAGCGCAACTCGGCCGACTCGCCGGCCGTCATCCTGGCGCTCACCTCCAAGACACGCACGCCCGGCGAGATCTACGACGAGGTCTCCAACGTGATCAGCCAGCGCCTGTCGCAGGTGGACGGCGTGGGCGAGGTCGAGATCGGCGGCGGCTCGCTGCCCGCCGTGCGCGTGGAACTGCTGCCCTTCGCGCTCAACCAGTACGGCATCAGCACCGAAGACGTGCGCGCCGCCATCCAGGCGGCCAACGCCAACCGGCCCAAGGGCGCCGTCGAGGGCGACGGCCGGCGCCTGCAGATCTACACGCCTTCGCCTTCGCGCAAGGCGTCCGACTACGCATCGCTGGTGATCGCCTGGCGCAATGGCGCCGCCGTGCGCCTGGGCGACGTGGCGCGGGTGGTGGACGGCGTGGAGAACACGCGCACGCTGGGCCTCTTCAACGGCCAGCCGGCCATCATCGTGCTCATCACGCGCCAGCCGGGCGCCAACATCATCGAGACGGTGGACAGCGTGCGCGCCCTGCTGCCCGAACTGCAGGCGCAGCTGCCGCAGGACATCCGCATCTCCGTCGCCTCGGACAGCACCAACTCCATCCGCGCCTCGCTACACGAGATCGAATTCACGCTGATGCTCTCCATCGCCCTGGTGGTGCTGGTGGTCGGGCTCTTTTTGCGCAAGGCGCGCGCCACGGTCATTCCGGCCGTGGCCACGGTGGTGTCGCTGCTGGGCACCTTCGGCGTGATGTACCTGCTGGGCTTCAGCCTCAACAACCTGAGCCTGATGGCGCTCACGGTGGCCACCGGCTTCGTGGTCGATGACGCCATCGTGGTGCTGGAGAACACCAGCCGCCACATCGAGGCGGGCATGGACCGCCTGCAGGCCGCGCTGCTGGGTGCCCGCGAGGTCGGCTTCACGGTGCTCTCGATCAGCCTGTCGCTGGTGGCGGTGTTCATTCCGCTGCTGTTCATGGAAGGCCAGGTCGGTCGCCTGTTCCGCGAATTCGCCATCACGCTCTCGGCGTCGGTGGCGATCTCGCTGGTCATCTCGCTCACCGCCACGCCCATGATGTGCGCTTGGCTGCTGCGCTCGCACGAGGGCGGCAGCGGCGCAGAGGGCGCGCCACCGAAGCCACCCGGCCGGCTCGCGCGCGGGACCGAGCGCGCCTACCAGGCCCTGCTGCGCGGCTACGGCCATGCGCTGGACTGGGCGCTGGCCAGCCAATGGCTGGTCATGGCGCTGCTGCTGGTGGTGGTGGGCCTCAACGTCTATCTGTTCCGCCACATCCCCAAGGGCTACTTCCCGCAGCAGGACAACGGCCAGATCAACGCCGGCCTGCGCGCCGACCAGAGCATCTCGTCGGCCGCGCTGGCCGCGAAGCTGCGCCAGGCGGTGGACATCATCCACCGCGACCCGGCCGTGAACACGGTGGTGGGCTTCTCGGGCGGCGGGCGCGCGGGCGGCGGCTTCATGTTCGTCAACCTCAAGCCGGTGGACCAGCGCGCCGACAGCAGCGCCACCGTCATCAACCGGCTGCGCCCGCAGCTGGCGCAGCTCACCGGGCTGCGCGTGTTCCTGAGCCCGGTGCAGGAGCTGCGCATGGGCGGGCGCTCCAGCAACTCCACCTACCAGTACACGCTGCAGAGCGACAACCTGGCGGACATGCGCCTCTGGGCCACGCGGCTGACCGAACGCCTGAAGCAGGAAGAACGGCTGGTCGATGTGGACACCGACCAGGCCGACAACGGCGTGGAGACCTTCGTGGACGTGGACAAGGCCTCCGCATCGCGCCTGGGCGTGAGCGCCGCCGCCATCGACAGCGCGCTCTACAACGCTTTCGGCCAGCGCTCGGTCGCCACCATCTACGGCGAGCTGAACCAGTATTCGGTGATCATGGAATGGGCGCCCGAATACACGCGCGGCCCGCCCGCACTGGCCGACATCTTCGTGCCGGCCAACCCCACGGGCACGGTGGGCACGGCCGCCAACCCGGGCCAGCGCGGCGCTTCCACCGGCCAGGTGCTGAGCAACACGCCCGCCACCATGGTGCCGCTCAGCGCCTTCGCACATGTGTTGGAGAGGGCTTCGCCCACCTCCATCAGCCACCAGGACGGCGAGCTGGCCACCACCATATCGTTCGACCTGGCGGACGGCACCACGCTGGACGATGCGCGCCAGATCATCGCGCAGGCCGAGGCCGACATCGCCATGCCCACCAACGTGCGCGGCAGCTTCCAGGGCACGGCCCTGGGCGCGCAGCAGTCACAGTCGCAGCAGCTCTTCCTCATCCTGGCGGCGCTGGTGGTCATCTACATCGTGCTGGGCGTGCTCTACGAAAGCCTGATCCACCCCATCACCGTGCTCACCACCCTGCCCTCGGCCGGTGTGGGCGCGGTGCTGGCGCTCTTGCTCTTTCACATGCAGTTCACGGTGATCGCGCTGATCGGCGTGTTCCTGCTGATCGGCATCGTGAAGAAGAACGCCATCCTCATCATCGACTTCGCGCTGGAGGCCGAGCGCGCCCGGGGCCTGTCGGCCACCGAGGCGGTGCGCGAGGCCTGCATGCTGCGCTTCCGCCCCATCCTGATGACCACGCTGGCCGCCGCCCTGGGCGCGCTGCCGCTGGCCATCGGCTTCGGCCAGGGCTCGGAGCTGCGCCAGCCGCTGGGCGTGGCCATCATCGGCGGCCTCATCGCCAGCCAGGTGCTGACCCTGCTGACCACCCCCGTGGTCTATGTGCTGCTGGACCGGCTGCGCCGCCCAGCCGCCAACGACCGCCAACTGAGCCGCCTCGCGGAGCCCCCCGCGGCCGCACAACAGCCCCCACTGCAACAACCATGACCACCGGCCGCCGCCCCACCATCGCCTTCTGCGCCCCCCGCGCCCTGCGCGCCGCCTGCCTGGGCGCCCTGCTGCCGCTGGCCGCCTGCTCGGTCGCGCCGGTCTATGAACGCCCTGCGCTGCCCGCCATGCCCGCCGCCTTCAAGGAAGCCGGCGCGCTCTGGCAGCCCGCGCAGCCGGCCGACGCCATCGACCGCGGCGACTGGTGGACGCTGTTCCAGGACGAGGACCTCAACCGCCTGGCCGCGCAGGTGCAGCTGTCCAACCAGAACATCGCCGCCGCCGTGGCCGCCTACGTCCAGGCCCAGGCCCTGGTGCGCGAGCAGGGCGCGGCCCTGCTGCCCTCGGTGAACCTCACGGTCAGCGAGACGCGCTCGGGCGGCGAAGGCTCGGCCCGGCGCGGCACCACGGCCCAGGCGGCGCTGGGCGCAAGCTGGGCGCCCGACCTCTGGGGCCGCCTGGGCAACACGGTGAGCGGCGCCCGGGCCAGCGCCCAGGCCAGCCAGGCGGACCTGGCCTCGGCGCGCCTGTCGGCCGTGGGCTCGCTGGTGGCGGCCTATTTCCAGCTGCGCGAGGCCGACGCCGAGATCGCGCTGCTGCAGGAGATCGACCAGGCCTACCAGCGCAGCCTGCAGATCACCCGCAACCGCTACGAGGCCGGCGTGGCGCCCGCCTCCGACGTGCAGCAGGCCCGCACCCAGCTCGCCAACGCCCAGGCCGACCTCGCCACCGTGCGGCAGAACCGCGCGCGCTACGAACACGCCATCGCGGTGCTGACGGGCGTGGCGCCGGGCAGCTTCAGCCTGCCGCCCGCCACCTGGGTGGCCCGCGTGCCGCAGGTGCCGGCGGCCGTGCCCTCGGAGCTGCTGCAGCGCCGGCCCGACATCGCCTCGGCCGAGCGCGCGGTGGCCGCCGCGAATGCGCAGATCGGCGTGCAGCGCGCTGCCTACTACCCCAGCCTCAGCCTCAGTGCGTCCCTCGGGCGCAGTGGCTCCAGCGTGGCGGACCTGTTCAGCGCCTCGGGTGCGCTATGGTCGCTGGGCCTGTCGGCGGCGCAGACGGTGTTCGACGGCGGCGCCATCGCCGCGCGGGTCGAAGGCGCCCAAGCGGCCCGGGACGCCCGCGAGGCCAGCTACCGGCAGACGGTGCTGACCGCCTTCCAGGGCGTGGAAGACCAGCTCACCACCATCCGCGCCCTGCAGACGCAGGAGCCGCTGCGCCAGGAAGCCGTGGCTGCCGCCCGTCTGACCGAAACCCAGCTGCAGAACCGCTACCGCGCCGGCCAGGCCAGCTACACCGACGTGGTCACCGCGCAGATCGCCGCGCTCACGGCCCGGCGTACGCTGCTGCAGCTGCAGGTCAGCCGCCAGCTGGCCGCTGCTGCGCTGGTGCAGGCGCTGGGCGGCGGCTGGCAGGCGCCCTGGGAACAGCAGCGCGCCCCTTGACGCGACACGGGGTCGGGTAGGCCCCGCTCGCGGCATACTCCCGGACCCAGGCCGCCTCGGCTATCCGCCAAGGCGGGCCGACGCCATCCCCTGCTTTCAACAAGAGACACAAGGAACATGCCGTGAATCGACAGATGCTTCTCCGCTCCGCGCTCCTCATCGCCAGCCTGGCCGCCGCCGGCTTCAGCCATGCGCAGGAGCGCATCCGCGTGGGCTTCATGAGCCCCGTCACCGGCCCGCAGGCCGCCAATGGCGTGGACAACCGCGACGGCGCGCTGCTGGCCATCAAGGAGCTGAACGCCAAGGGCCTGAAGCTGGGCGGCAAGCCGGTGCAGTTCGAGCTGGACATCAACGACGACGGCGCCGATCCCAAGCAGGGCGTGCAGATCGCCCAGACGCTGGCCGACAAGAAGATCAGGTTCGTGCTGGGCCCCTACAACTCGGGCGTGGCGATGCCGGCATCGCGCGTGCTGGCCGACGCGGACATCCTCACCTTCACCGTCGCCTCCAACCCCAAGATCACGCAGCAGGGCTACCGCCCGCTGTTCCGCATCGGCGCCAGCGACAACCAGCTGGGCACCAAGATGGCGGTCTATGCCGCGCAGGACCTGAAGCTCAAGACCGTGGCCGTGATCGACGACCGCACGGCCTACGGCCAGGGCGTGGCCAAGGAGTTCGAGGACGAGGCCAAGCGCCAGGGCCTGAAGGTGGTGAGCCACGAATTCACCACCGACAAGGCCACCGACTTCACCGCCATCCTGACCGGCCTGCGCTCCAGCAAGCCCGACGCCGTCTTCTTCGGCGGCTATTCGCCCCAGGGCGGCCCCATGCTGCGCCAGATGCGCGCGCTGGGCCTGAACATGCCCCTGCTGGGCGGCGACGGCATCTGCTCGACCGAGACGGCCACGCTGTCGCAGGTCGGCGGCAACCTGAACGTCTATTGCACCCAGGGCGGCTCCATGCTGGACCGCAGCGACAAGGGCCAGAAGTTCATCGAACGCTACCGCGCCGAATACAAGCGCGACCCGCTGACCTACGCCGCCGCTTTCTACGACGGCATGAATCTGCTGGCCTCGGCCATCGAAGCCACGCAGAGCACCGACGCGAAGAAGCTCATCGACCACATCGCCCGTGGCAAATACGCCGGTGTGAGCGGCGAGTACAGCTACGACGACAAGCACGACCTGCGCTCCTCGGCCGTGACGGTGTTCACGTTCAAGGGCAAGGAAGTCGTGCCGCTCAAGAGCCTGTGACGGGGTGAAGGCGCTGCGGCAGGCCCGCACCTTGCCGGCCGGCAGCGCCTCCCGAAGCCGGCGACGCTTTCTTCTCAGGGGCGGCCCGCGCAGGCGCTTCGCCCGCATCCAGCTCCCGCACCAGCCGCATGCCCACCAGCGTGTAGCGCGTGTCCGGCGCATTCCAGTTGCGGTAAGCGCAGCGGGCATAGAGCGGCCAGGTGTGCCAGGAGCCGCCCCTGCGCACCTTCACACGCCCGCGTGCCGGGCCCTGCGGGTCGGCCAGCGGCGCCTGCGCGTAGGCATTGTCGGCATGCCAGTCCGAAACCCATTCCCACACATTGCCCACCATGTCGTGCACGCCGAAGGCATTGGCCGGGTACTGCGCCACGGGCGCGGTGAAGGCGTGGCCGTCGTTGCCGCCCAGGGCCTGGGCCTGCCAGCGGGGCCAGAACGGCGCCGCAGCCTGATCGAACACATTGGCACGCTGCGCCAGCGCCTGGGGGTCGTCGCCGTGCGGCCAGCGGGTGGTGGTGCCGGCGCGGCAGGCGTATTCCCATTCGGCTTCGGTCGGCAGGCGGTAGCGATGGCCTTCGGCGGCGCTGAGCCACGCGGCCAGCGCGGCGGCGTCGTGCCAGGTGACGTTGACCACCGGGTGGTCGTCGCCCTGCGCGAAGCCTGGGTTCTGCCACGAATAGCGCACATCGCGCCCCTCGAAGGCATCGCCGCGCGCCGTGGCGGCGGGGTCGTAGGCCAGGTTGTAGCCATAGCCGCCCGAGCCATCGGCCACGGACTCGGGCTGGTAGCCTGATACCTGCAGGAAGCGGCGGAACTGCCCCACCGTGACCTCCGTCTGCCCCAACCAGAAAGCGTGCGTGATGCGCACGACGTGCGGGGGCGACTCGTCCTTCAGCTCCGCGAAGCGGCGGCGCTCCAGCTGCGGAAAGTCGCGCGCCAGCGCCTCGACCGGCTCGTCGCTGCCCATGCGGAACCGCCCGGCCGGGATCTGCACGAAGCGCATGCCCAGCGTGTTGGTCCACACCGGCGCGGCAGCGGCGGGCGGCGCGGCCTGCGCGGCGGGCCCGCACAGGCATAGCGCCATCAGCGCAGTGCTGCGCGGGGAAAGACGGGGGAGAGTCTCCATGGGGGCGCTCCTGCAAGAGGTATGCCGTGGCGGAACCGTCCCGGGCACGGTCGATGGCCCGGCCCGCAGCCCATGGTGCCACGGCATGCACGCTCCCCAATCGCGGCGATACCCTCGGCGGCCCCGGCTAGTGCGTCGGCCTGCCAGCGGCAGCGGCTGCACCCGCTTGCGCCATGCAAGCATCCACCCACTGCACCAGTTGCTGGGCGGTGGGTGTGCCCGCACCCATGAGCAGTCGGTAGATGATGGGCGATACCAACGTATCGAGCACGCAGTCCACGGAGGGTGTCGCAGCGCTGCGGGCCAGCGCTCGCTCGACCATCATGGTGATCTGCCCGGCCGTGATCTGCAGGCACTGGCAGGGCGCCGAGCCGTCGCCGTAGCCGCTGGCCGTGAGCACGTCCTTGAGCATCTGCCGGCCCAGCTCGGACGACATCTCTTCGAGGAACTGCTCGCCCCAGGCCAGCAGGTCGCCGCGCACGCTGCCGGTGTCGGGCGGCTCGGCCTCGTCGCGCAGGCGCTCGATCGACACGTCGGCCAGCAGCTCGACCAGATCGCCCCAGCGGCGGTAGATGGTGGACGGCGTCACACCCGCCTGCGCCGCGATCTGCGGAATGGTGAGCGCATCGCGGCCGTGCAGCGCCGTCAGGTCGCGCACGGCCTGGTGCACGGCGGCCTGCACGCGGGCGCTGCGCCCGCCGGGGCGCAATCGGGTAGTGGCTATAGACGTCATGCGGCAATTCTAGGGTGGGCCGTGCCGCCGGGGCTGGCGTAAAGCAAAGACTTTGCTTTAGTGAGACAATCTCACTAACGCAACTTTTTAGCGTTAAGGCAGCACTCTGCATGCCGCAGCATGCAGAGTGCGAGAGACCGCTCGTACCGGGCTGCCTTAACGCCATGTCCGCCGCAATGATCTCCACTCTTTCATCACCCGCGTGGCCCGCGCACCGCCTGCGACCCGAAGCCGCACTGTGGCTTGTGGTGTCCGTGTTGATGATGTTTCTGGCTGCGTCGAGCGCGCCCTCGCCCCTTTACGCGCTGTACCGTGAGATGTGGGGTTTCTCGGCGCTCAGCCTCACCGTGATCTTCTCCAGCTATGCGTTCGCGCTGCTAGGGGCACTGCTGTGTTTCGGCGCGCTGTCGGACCACGTGGGGCGGCGCAGCGTGGTGGTGGCCTCGCTGGCGCTGGAGTTCGTCTCGATTCTGGCCTTCTGGCGTGCCGACTCGGTCGGCTGGCTCGTGGCGGCCCGTCTGCTGCAAGGCCTGGCCACGGGCATGGCGACCAGCGCGCTGAGTGCCCTGCTGGTGGACCTGCATCCGGTGCGCGGCCCGCTGATGAACGCGCTGGCGCCCATGACCGGCATGGCCGTCGGTGCGCTCGGCACCAGCCTGCTGGTGCAGTACCTGCCCGCGCCTACGCACCTGGTGTTCGAGCTGCTGCTCGTGGTGATCGCGCTGCAATGCGCCGCCGCCTTCTGGCTGCCGGAGACGGTCGCGCGCCGCGCGGGCGCCTGGCGCTCGCTGGTGCCGAGCATGCACGTGCCGCAAGCGGCGCGGGTGCCGATGCTGCGCATCCTGCCGCTGAGCACGGCCGGCTGGGCTTTGGGCGGCTTCTACCTGTCGCTGGGCCCCTCGCTGGGCCGGCTGGTGACGCATAGCGCGTCGCCCCTGGTGGGCGGACTGCTGATTTCCGCCCTGGTGTTGCCCGGCGCGCTAGCCATCGCGATGTCGCGCCACCACTCACCGCGCAGCGTGCTGCAGGGCAGCGCCGTGGCGCTGGCGGTGGGCCTGGCGATCACACTCACGGGCGTCGCCGCCCATAGCACGGCGGGCTTCTTCTGCGGCACGCTGGTGGCGGGACTGGGCTTCGGAGCGGGCTTCAGCGCGTCGGTGCGCAGCCTGGTGCCCCTGGCCTCGGCGCAGGACCGGGCAGGCCTCATGGCGAGCTTTTTCGTGCTGAGCTACCTGGCCTTCAGCCTGCCGGCCATTGCCGCCGGAGTTCTCACCGGGCTCTATGGCCTGCAGCCCACGGCGATGGGCTACGGCCTGCTGCTGATCGCGTTGGCCTCCACCGCCGCATTCACGGCCCGCGCAGTGCCGACGCGCTGAAGCCCTGACATAGCGCCGGACCTCGACATCCCGGCTTATCGCCTGCGCTGAACCCGGTGCCACACGGGCACCAGCCACAGGGCCTGCACCGTCGCATAGCCCACCAGCGCGAAGGCCAGTGCCAGCAGCGGCAGGCCCACAGCCAGCGGCGCGCCCAACGCCTGCATCCACGTCGCCACGGCTTCCACGCCGCCCGATGCGGGCCAGCCTTCCCACGCCGGCAGCCGCTGCTCGCCCGGCAGCACCCAGGCGCCCACCTGGAAGGCCAGGGCATAGAGCGGCAGCGTGGTGAGGGGGTTGGTGTAGAGCGTGGCCGCCGCGCCCGCCACGGCGTTCCCGCGCAGCGCAGCGCAGGCAGCCACCGTGGCGGGCACTTGCAGCGGCCCGGGGATCAGCCCGCAGAAGAGCCCGGCGGCCGTGCCACGCGCCAGGGCTTCGCGCCGCAGGCACAGCAGCTGGCGCCGCTCCAGCCAGGGGCGCAGCCGCGCGAGAAGGGGGCGCTCCATGAGCGCACGGGTGGCCGGCTCCTGCCGGCGCAGCCAACGGCGCACGCCAGTCATCGCACGGGCCAGCGCCCAGCCCGCGTTCACAACGCCACCGCCACGGCGCTGGCCGCGCCCCAGGCCCAGGTCAGGGCTGCGAGCAGGCGCACGTCGCTGCACTCGTTGCCGCCGCGCCAGCTCAACCAGGTGGTGAGCGCGAACGCGGCCAGCATGGTGGCCATCACGGCCTCGAACATGGTCAGATCCATGGCATCGGTCCTTTGCCTGCAGCCGTGCCCGGGGCTCAGGCGCCCTGGCCCGGCAGGGCGGGAGGCGGGGGGCCGTCGCCGCCACTGCCGTCCTTGCCGCGCGAGGTCCAGAGCGACGCCACGATGGAACCGGCGATCAGCGCACCGGTCACCAGCAGCGCATAGCCGATCGGGATCTTGTAGAGGTCGATCAGCAACATCTTCGCGCCGATGAACACCAGCACCATCGCGAGGCCGTAGGCCAGCAGGTGGAAGCGGTCCGCCAGGTCGGCCAACAGGAAGTACAGCGCGCGCAGACCCAGGATGGCGAAGATGTTGGCCGTGAGCACGATGAACGGGTCGCTCGTGATCGCGAAGATGGCCGGAATGCTGTCCACCGCGAAGATCACGTCTGTCACGCCGATCATGATCAGCACCACGAAGAGCGGGGTGAAGCGCTTCACGCCATCGACCATGGTGGTCATCTTCTCGCCGTCGAAGTGGTCCGACATGCGGATGCGCTTGCGCAGGAACTTGAGCACCGGGTTGGTGGAGATGTCCGGCTCCTGGCCTGCGGCGATCCACATCTTCACGCCCGTGATCACGAGGAACGCGCCGAAAACGTACAGCAACCAATGGAAGGTGGCCAGCAACCAGGCGCCCGCCAGGATCAGCACTGTGCGCAGCACGATGGCGCCGATGATGCCGATGATGAGCGCGCGCTTCTGGTATTCCGCTGGCACGGCGAAGTAGCTGAAGATCATCAGGAAGACAAAAATGTTGTCCACCGACAGGCTCTTTTCCACCAGGTAGCCCGTGATGAACTGCATCGACACCGTGTTGGCCACCTCCCGGCCCTGCGAGCCGTCCAGGTGCCACCACAAGAGGCCCACGAACACGAAGGCCAGCGAGAACCAGAGAACGCTCCACTTGAGCGCCTCTTTCATGGTCACCTTGTGCGCGCCCTGGCGCTCCATCACCAGCAGGTCGATGGCGATGGCGATCACGACAAATAGGCCGAAGCCGGCCCACATCAGCGGAGTTCCAATGGTTTCGACCATGGCGTCAGCCCTCCCCGCGCCGCCAGGCGGCATCGATGGCAGTAGGTACGGAGGCGACAACGCCCCGGCGCCGGTCCGGCGTGGTGCGCTGCTGCACCAGTGAGAGTGTGTAAGTTGTCGTCATGGCGAAGCGATCCTGGAATTTCATCGAAGAAGAAGACGTGTAAGGGGAAGAGCGGCACGAGCCAGCACTGTCGCCCGTGACGGAGCGCGGAAAAAGATGGCGAAACGGTAAGATCACTTCGTTTTTTCCGAACTGTTTCGCCGTTTCGTCCTACAAAAATGAGCCAGAGCTTCAACTACCGACATCTCCACTATTTCTGGGTTGTGGCCAAAGAAGGGGGTTTGAGCCGCGCTGCCGAGCGCCTGGACATGTCCGTGCAGACCATCAGCGCTCAGGTGCGCTCGCTCGAGAAAGACCTGGGCACGGCCCTGCTGCGCACCGAAGGGCGCAATCTGGTGCTGACCGACGCCGGCGTCGCTGCGATGCACGAGGCCGACCAGATCTTCGCGCTGGGCGAGCAATTGCCCCACCGCGTAGCCGAAGCCTCCACCGGCCGCATCCTGCGGCTGAACCTGGGGATCTCGGATGGCATCGCCAAGGTGGCCGTCCATCGCCTACTCAAGCCTGTGCTTGACGCTCCGGATCTGCGTCTTTTGTGCCACGAAGGCGAGTTCCAGCCCCTGCTGGGCGAACTGGCCCTGCACAAGCTCGACGCCGTGCTGGCGGATCGCCCCGCGCCGCCCAACCCGGCCCTCAAGACCACCAGCCAGCTACTGGGCACCAGCCCTCTCGCTTGGTATGCCCCGCTCCAGTGGGCAGAGGCCGCCACCCGAAGCTTCCCTCAGAGCCTCGCGGTCGTGCCCGTGCTGCTACCGACCGAACACGCCGCCGCCCGCGCGCGCATCGACCACTGGCTGGAGCGCCAACGTATCCGCCCCCGCATCGCCGGGGAGTTCGAGGACAGCGCCCTGTTAGCGACCTTCGCCAGTACCGGCATGGGCGTGATGCCCGCGCCAGAGTCAATGGGCGAGCATTTGGCTCAAACGCATGGACTCGTGACGGTGGGGACAACAGCGGATGTACAGGAACAGTTTCACCTGATCTTCAGTGCGAGGAAGGTGATGCACCCATTGGTGCTGAGATTGGTGAAGGGGCAAGGATTGAGTTCAGGGGACTCCCCGCAAGTGCTTCAGGGGTAAAGGCCCACACGCTCACGACTGCGCCGATCCGGCGTGAATCAGTCCGGGTTTGAACTCCTCCCCGAGTGGACGAACCTCCAGGGGTTAGTAACGAAGCACGAACCGAAGGGCAAGCTGCGCCCATGGAGGTGGCTCTGCACCTAAGAGGCTGCACAAAGCAAAGCGCCCCGAGTACTTTCGTACGCGGGGCGATTTGGGCTGTAAGAGCCTGACGATGACCTACTTTCACACGGGAACCCGCACTATCATCGGCGCGAAGTCGTTTCACTGTCCTGTTCGGGATGGGAAGGAGTGGTACCAACTTGCTATGGTCATCAGGCATAAAGGGTTGCTACCGAGAGATCCTAGTGGATATCTGGGCGGCGAATTCATAGAGTTAAATCAGCTTTGGTTATTTGACTGCGTCACTTGGCATAACAACCTGACAGCAAGGAGTTTGCTGATCAAAGTTATAGGGTCAAGCCGCACGAGCAATTAGTACTGGTTAGCTTAACGCATTACTGCGCTTCCACACCCAGCCTATCAACGTCCTGGTCTTGAACGACTCTTCAGGGGGCTCAAGGCCCCGGCAGATCTCATCTTGAAACGAGTTTCCCGCTTAGATGCTTTCAGCGGTTATCTCTTCCACACTTAGCTACTCGGCAATGCCACTGGCGTGACAACCGATACACCAGAGGTGTGTCCACTCCGGTCCTCTCGTACTAGGAGCAGGCTTCCTCAAATCTGCAGCGCCCACGGAAGATAGGGACCAAACTGTCTCACGACGTTTTAAACCCAGCTCACGTACCTCTTTAAATGGCGAACAGCCATACCCTTGGGACCGGCTACAGCCCCAGGATGAGATGAGCCGACATCGAGGTGCCAAACACCGCCGTCGATATGAACTCTTGGGCGGTATCAGCCTGTTATCCCCAGAGTACCTTTTATCCGTTGAGCGATGGCCCTTCCATACAGAACCACCGGATCACTATGTCCTGCTTTCGCATCTGCTCGACTTGTCAGTCTCGCAGTTAAGCACGCTTATGCCATTGCACTATCGTCACGATGTCCGACCGTAACTAGCGTACCTTCGAACTCCTCCGTTACGCTTTGGGAGGAGACCGCCCCAGTCAAACTGCCTACCATGCACTGTCCCCGATCCCGATAAGGGACCTAGGTTAGAACCTCAAACACACCAGGGTGGTATTTCAACGTTGGCTCCATGAGAACTAGCGTCCTCACTTCAAAGCCTCCCACCTATCCTACACAGATCTGTTCAAAGTCCAATACAAAGCTACAGTAAAGGTTCATGGGGTCTTTCCGTCTTTCCGCGGGGAGATTGCATCATCACAAACATTTCAACTTCGCTGAGTCTCAGGAGGAGACAGTGTGGCCATCGTTACGCCATTCGTGCAGGTCGGAACTTACCCGACAAGGAATTTCGCTACCTTAGGACCGTTATAGTTACGGCCGCCGTTTACTGGGACTTCAATCAAGAGCTTGCACCCCATCATTTAATCTTCCAGCACCGGGCAGGCGTCACACCCTATACGTCCACTTTCGTGTTTGCAGAGTGCTGTGTTTTTATTAAACAGTCGCAGCCACCGATTTTTTGCAACCCCTTTGGGCTCGCCTTGTACAGGTTCACCTACTTGGGGCATACCTTCTCCCGAAGTTACGGTATCAATTTGCCGAGTTCCTTCTCCTGAGTTCTCTCAAGCGCCTTAGAATACTCATCTCGCGCACCAGTGTCGGTTTGCGGTACGGTCGTCAATAGCTGAAGCTTAGTGGCTTTTCCTGGAAGCAGGGTATCACTCACTTCGTCTGCAAGCAGACTCGTTATCACCCCTCATCTAAGCCTGGCGGATTTGCCTACCAGGCACGACTACAGGCTTGAACCAACATATCCAACAGTTGGCTGAGCTAACCTTCTCCGTCCCCACATCGCACTATTGATCGGTACAGGAATATTGACCTGTTTCCCATCAGCTACGCATCTCTGCCTCGCCTTAGGGGCCGACTCACTCTACGCCGATGAACGTTGCGTAGAAAACCTTGCGCTTACGGCGAGGGGGCTTTTCACCCCCTTTAACGCTACTCATGTCAGCATTCGCACTTCTGATACCTCCAGCATCCGTTACCAGACACCTTCACAGGCTTACAGAACGCTCTCCTACCACGTGCAATAAATTGCACATCCGCAGCTTCGGTAACTGGCTTAGCCCCGTTACATCTTCCGCGCAGGACGACTCGATCAGTGAGCTATTACGCTTTCTTTAAATGATGGCTGCTTCTAAGCCAACATCCTGACTGTTTTAGCCTTCCCACTTCGTTTCCCACTTAGCCAATTTTAGGGACCTTAGCTGGCGGTCTGGGTTGTTTCCCTCTTGAGTCCGGACGTTAGCACCCGGTGCTCTGTCTCCCAAGCTGTACTCTTCGGTATTCGGAGTTTGCCTTGGTTTGGTAAGTCGCCATGACCCCCTAGCCAAAACAGTGCTCTACCCCCGAAGGTAATACTTGAGGCACTACCTAAATAGTTTTCGGAGAGAACCAGCTATTTCCAAGTTTGTTTAGCCTTTCACCCCTATCCACAGCTCATCCGCTAGTTTTGCAACACTAGTCGGTTCGGACCTCCAGTACCTGTTACGGCACCTTCATCCTGGCCATGGATAGATCACTTGGTTTCGGGTCTACACCCAGCGACTGGACGCCCTATTCGGACTCGATTTCTCTACGGCTTCCCTATTCGGTTAACCTTGCCACTGAATGTAAGTCGCTGACCCATTATACAAAAGGTACGCAGTCACCCTTGCGGGCTCCTACTTTTTGTAAGCATGCGGTTTCAGGATCTATTTCACTCCCCTCCCGGGGTTCTTTTCGCCTTTCCCTCACGGTACTGGTTCACTATCGGTCGATGATGAGTATTTAGCCTTGGAGGATGGTCCCCCCATATTCAGACAGGGTTTCTCGTGCCCCGCCCTACTTTTCTCTAACTTAGTACCACACGTCTGTTTTCGCATACAGGGCTATCACCTGCTGTGGCCGGACTTTCCATTCCGTTTTGCTAACAGTCGTGCTATCACTAGAAGGCTCCTCCGATTTCGCTCGCCACTACTTTCGGAATCTCGGTTGATGTCTTTTCCTCGAGCTACTGAGATGTTTCAGTTCACCCGGTTCGCCTCGCATGACTATGTATTCATCATGCGATACCTCTTGCGAGGTGGGTTTCCCCATTCAGAAATCTCCGGATCAATGCTTATTTGCCAGCTCCCCGAAGCTTATCGCAGGCTTTCACGTCTTTCGTCGCCTATCATCGCCAAGGCATCCACCACATGCTCTTAGTCACTTGACCCTATAACTTTGACGTCTCTTTCGAGACATCTCCATTGTTGTCTGGACTTGCGAGGTCTTTCACCTCGCGCGTTATGCCGTAATGTGAATAATTCCTCGATATCACTATCAAGAAACATTCGTCATTACTGAATTTCAACTAGCTTTCGCTCATTGAACATTCGTTTTGACGCAATCAAAAAATTGTCATCAGAGGCACGGTCTGCACTAAACCTTTACGAATGTGCAGTTTCCTCTGACAACGCTGATTCGACTCTATGAATTTTTAAAGAACAGCCGATTGATCCGAGTAATCTCGGTCAACAACAAAGTGGCCTCTTGCGAAGCCGCTTTGGTGTTGATTGATAAGTGGTTGGTGGAGGATGACGGGATCGAACCGACGACCCCCTGCTTGCAAAGCAGGTGCTCTCCCAGCTGAGCTAATCCCCCAGTGATCCTCGCATCTGATGTTCGGAAGATATGGTGGGTCTAGTTGGGCTCGAACCAACGACCCCTGCGTTATCAACACAGTGCTCTAACCAGCTGAGCTACAGACCCATCGCACTCACCCGTAAGTCACCCTACAAGCAAGCAGCTTTCTTCTTCCAACAACCGATAAGTGTGGGCGTTCAATATTGAATGCAGTTTTCCAGAAAGGAGGTGATCCAGCCGCACCTTCCGATACGGCTACCTTGTTACGACTTCACCCCAGTCACGAACCCTGCCGTGGTAAGCGCCCTCCTTACGGTTAGGCTACCTACTTCTGGCAGAACCCGCTCCCATGGTGTGACGGGCGGTGTGTACAAGACCCGGGAACGTATTCACCGCGACATTCTGATCCGCGATTACTAGCGATTCCGACTTCACGCAGTCGAGTTGCAGACTGCGATCCGGACTACGACTGGCTTTATGGGATTGGCTCCCCCTCGCGGGTTGGCAACCCTCTGTACCAGCCATTGTATGACGTGTGTAGCCCCACCTATAAGGGCCATGAGGACTTGACGTCATCCCCACCTTCCTCCGGTTTGTCACCGGCAGTCCCATTAGAGTGCCCTTTCGTAGCAACTAATGGCAAGGGTTGCGCTCGTTGCGGGACTTAACCCAACATCTCACGACACGAGCTGACGACAGCCATGCAGCACCTGTGTTACGGTTCTCTTTCGAGCACTCCTCTATCTCTAAAGGATTCTGTACATGTCAAAGGTGGGTAAGGTTTTTCGCGTTGCATCGAATTAAACCACATCATCCACCGCTTGTGCGGGTCCCCGTCAATTCCTTTGAGTTTCAACCTTGCGGCCGTACTCCCCAGGCGGTCAACTTCACGCGTTAGCTTCGTTACTGAGTCAGTGAAGACCCAACAACCAGTTGACATCGTTTAGGGCGTGGACTACCAGGGTATCTAATCCTGTTTGCTCCCCACGCTTTCGTGCATGAGCGTCAGTGCAGGCCCAGGGGATTGCCTTCGCCATCGGTGTTCCTCCGCATATCTACGCATTTCACTGCTACACGCGGAATTCCATCCCCCTCTGCCGCACTCCAGCGATGCAGTCACAAATGCAGTTCCCAGGTTGAGCCCGGGGATTTCACATCTGTCTTACATCACCGCCTGCGCACGCTTTACGCCCAGTAATTCCGATTAACGCTCGCACCCTACGTATTACCGCGGCTGCTGGCACGTAGTTAGCCGGTGCTTATTCTTACGGTACCGTCATGACCTCTCTTTATTAGAAAGAGGCTTTTCGTTCCGTACAAAAGCAGTTTACAACCCGAAGGCCTTCATCCTGCACGCGGCATGGCTGGATCAGGCTTTCGCCCATTGTCCAAAATTCCCCACTGCTGCCTCCCGTAGGAGTCTGGGCCGTGTCTCAGTCCCAGTGTGGCTGGTCGTCCTCTCAGACCAGCTACAGATCGTCGGCTTGGTAAGCTTTTATCCCACCAACTACCTAATCTGCCATCGGCCGCTCCGTCCGCGCAAGGCCTTGCGGTCCCCTGCTTTCATCCGTAGATCGTATGCGGTATTAGCAAAGCTTTCGCTCCGTTATCCCCCACGAT
>NZ_JBXYZY010000048.1:0-566 GCF_057642795.1 Paracidovorax sp. | reverse complement strand
CAAACTAAAAGGACTTAGTCCTGTTCAATACAGAATTAAATCCGTTCAATAATTATTTGTCTCACTTTTGGGCTGCAGTTCAAAAATCAACACCTTATCTAGCTATTTTTTTCATAAGGTGTTACAATGATAGAGCATAGACGGCTTTAATGATTTTGGGTTAAAGTGTAATCGTAAAGTTTGTTATGCGTAATGAGGTAATACATTGTCCTTATGAGGCGATGTATTGAGGCAATCGTATGAGGCTTAGTTGAAGTCGTCTGCGATTGTCTTTTTCGTTTCTCGTAAAAGTCCGCAATGTGGCAAGGATTGGTATGATTGGCCGAAACAATGTTGTGAATGGTCTTGAAGAGAATCTTTCTGGCATAAGGATTGCCCCGTTTGGTGATGTGTTCTTGAGCCAGAAAGTTTCCAGATTCGTAGTGTCTTAGATCAATTCCAATAAAGGCGTTGATTTGATTGGCAGACTAGACTGAAAACGGCGAATATCTCCTAATTCGCCTATGATAGAGGTGGCGGTTGTTTCAGCGATACCAGGAATAGAGAGAAGAATCTCGTATTCTGGT
>NZ_JBXYZY010000047.1:0-573 GCF_057642795.1 Paracidovorax sp. | reverse complement strand
CTGGAGCTTCCGAACACCGAGAAGGTTGCCGCCGAGTGTGTCTCACTGCCGGTCCATCCCTCGCTGTCCCAGGCTGACCGTGAGCGCATCGTTGCCGCTGTCAATACCTGCGCGAAAGCAGGTGCCTGATGGCGAATCTGCGCGCCGGCATGGTCGGCATCGGTTCGATGGGCAAGAACCACGTCCGCAACCTGCGCGCCATCGACGGCGTCGATCTGGTCGCGATCGCGGATGCCTCCGGCAAGGACCCGTTTGGAGTCGCCGGTGACCTACCCGTTCTCCCCGACGTCGATGCGGTCATCGAGACTGGTATCGACTACTGTGTCGTCGCTGCCCCGACGAAGTTCCACGAGGAGATCGGTCTCAAGCTGGCTGAGGCGGGGGTCCACGCTCTCATCGAGAAGCCGCTGGCCTACGACACTGCGGCTGCGACTCGTCTGGCTGAGGCCTTTGAGAACAAGGGTCTGGTGGGCGCGGTCGGCCATATCGAGCGATTCAACCCGGCTTTGCAGTCGTTGCGTAAGCGTCTGGAGAACGGCGACCTCGGTGACCTCTACCAGGTGGCTACCCGCC
>NZ_JBXYZY010000046.1:0-578 GCF_057642795.1 Paracidovorax sp. | reverse complement strand
TCGGTTCTGTGAAGTGAAATAAAGACCTTCGGTCTTGACGGTGTTTAAAAAATGCTGTTATAATCGAAGGCTTCGCTGAAAGCGGCTTGCGAAAGCAAGTTGATTGAAGCGAATAACCTTCAAGTTTGACAGGACTTTAAAAAACCTGTTAGAATTCAAGGCTCTGCTGATCGCAGCAAAGCTTGAGAGAAAAGAAGAAATTCTGATCTTTCGGTTCCTTAAAAATATACAGCCGATAAGCGTGGGCGTTTGATGGCGAGTGCCAAGTTCTTTGGAACTAGTGCTTAGCACTACAAACGCTCATGAGATAGAAGTGAAGTTCACTTCAATTCTTTTTTATGAGTTGCTCGAAAGAGCGAAAAATCAAGATCGAACTGTAGAGTTTGATCCTGGCTCAGATTGAACGCTGGCGGCATGCCTTACACATGCAAGTCGAACGGTAACAGGTCTTCGGATGCTGACGAGTGGCGAACGGGTGAGTAATACATCGGAACGTGCCCGATCGTGGGGGATAACGGAGCGAAAGCTTTGCTAATACCGCATACGATCTACGGATGAAAGCAGGGGACCGCAAGGCC
>NZ_JBXYZY010000045.1:0-580 GCF_057642795.1 Paracidovorax sp. | reverse complement strand
CAGGAAATAATACCCGCACAACTGTGAACGAAAGTTATCTGATATGATCGAACGCTATACTTTCGTGAGCCCGCCGGTCATGCTAATTTCGCGGCTACTTGGCGCGCTATAGCTCCGTGTATCACGCTCGTCACCCCACCGAAGAGCCCTCTTCATATATGCTGGTACCTCGCCAGTCATCTCCAGCCCGATTCATCCTGACGGCTGTTGGTAGTTGACATTAGAAGAAGGAATTTCCATGCGCCGAAAATCAGCCCTCGGATTTGTAGCTTTGTCCTTGTTCGCCACAGGGATGGGCATTGCCGCAGCAACACCGGCAACTGCCTCGCCGGCGGATACGGCAGCGCCGGTTCACGTCGACGCTTCACGGTGGACCACCCAGGGGCGTTGGGTGACCGACGCCCAGCACCGCGTGGTCATCACGCAGGGGATCAACGAGGTCGCCAAGAGCGCCCCCTATGCCCCCGATGCCGTCGGTTTCAGTGAGGACGACGCCGCCTTCCTCGAGGCGCAGGGGTTCACCAGCGTCCGGCTTGGGGTGCTGTGGGCCGGCGTCGAGCCTCGGCCGGGCGTCTACGAC
>NZ_JBXYZY010000044.1:0-257992 GCF_057642795.1 Paracidovorax sp. | reverse complement strand
TCTGTTTACTCATGGCACCTCCAATTGGGCCTCAGGTTTGAGGCTCAGAGGTGTCTAGAAAACCCGGGGCGATTCAAACCTCACTCAGCTGCTTCTCCTCCCTTGTCCGACAGCCTGGGCCGTTGCGAGCCCTTAGCTTGGGGGCTGAATCACCCAGGAGCTCGACCATGGTCACACCCCAACATTCCCCCCGCAGTACCGCAGGCTCACCGCATCCCGCGCACGTCAAGGCACAAGAGGCGGACCACGCCCGGCGCCGCGTGCCGTCGGTACGGATCGTCCTGCTGGCCCTCGTCGCCGGCTTGATGGTGGCGAGCGCTGTGGGCTACCTCGTGCGCGACCAGATCTACGACCCGGCCCACAGTTACGGCACCGAATCGCCGCACATGGTGCCGCCGGCCGAGAAGGCGCCGGCAAGCCCTTGATGGCGACACGCCCCGGGGGGCTCTGTGCCGGTTGTTCTTGGAACGCGGCTTGACAGGGCGGCATGGCAAAGAACTCCGGCGCCACTAACCGTCCACCCCGTGCGTCAGGCGCCCATCGCGGCAACAAGGCGAGCCTGCCTTCCAAGCGCTGCGCGGCCTGCGGGCTGACCATGACCTGGCGGCGCAGCTGGGCGCGGAACTGTGAAGAGGTCAAGTACTGCTCCGAGCGGTGCCGCCGCAGCGGCAAGGGCTGACGGCGGGCAGCGCGGCTGGGGCCGCGCGCCGGCCCATCCCTCAGAATGCCGGCATGACGCAAGGCAAACGCATCTCCATCGCCATCGCAGACGAAGCGCTCGCGGCCATCCGCGCCCTGGGGGCTGCGGCCCGGCAGGCACGGCTCGCGGCCGGCGAGGGCCAGGCGCAGGCCGCCGCCCGGCTGGGCGTGCATGTGCAGACCATCGGCCGCATCGAATCGGGCGAGCCCGGCGTGGCTGTGGGCCATGTGCTGGGACTGCTGGCGCTCTACGGCATTGCGGTGGATTGCCGGCCCGGCTGAACGGGCTGCACGCGCAGCGCAGCGCCCCGATGTGCAACGCAGCGATGCGCTTGATTTGATTGACAACTAAACTAATAGCCCGCAGACTGGCCGCTCCAGCACTTGCGAAGGCGGCGTGTCATGAAGATTGTGTGCATCGGCGGCGGTCCCTCGGGCCTGTATTTCGCGCTGCTCATGAAGCTGCAGGACCCGTCGCACGACATCCGCGTGGTCGAGCGCAACCGGCCCTACGACACCTTCGGCTGGGGTGTGGTGTTCTCCGACCAGACGCTGGGCCACCTGCAGGCCGCCGATCCGGTCACGGCCGGGAAGATCCTCGATGCGTTCAACCACTGGGACGACATCGAGGTCCACATCCACGGGCAGACGGTGCGATCCGGCGGCCACGGCTTCTGCGGCATCGGGCGCAAGCGCCTGCTCAACATCCTGCAGGCGCGCTGCGAGGAACTGGGCGTGCAGCTGGTCTTCGAGACCGACGTGCAAAGCGATGAAGACTATGCCGATGCAGACCTCGTGATCGCGGCCGACGGCCTCAACAGCCGCATCCGCACCCAGTACGCCGCCACCTACCAGCCCGACATCGACGTGCGCCTGTGCCGCTTCGTCTGGCTGGGCACGCAGCAACTGTTCGACGCCTTCACCTTCGCCTTCGAAAAGACCGAGCACGGCTGGTTCCAGGCCCATGCCTACCGCTTCGACGCCAACACCTCCACCTTCATCGTGGAGGCGCCCGAGCGCGTCTGGCGCGCCGCGGGCCTGGACACCATGGAGAAGGAAGACGCCATCGCCTTCTGCGAAAAGCTCTTCGCGCGCCACCTGGGCGGCCATCCGCTCATCTCCAACGCTGCGCACCTGCGCGGTTCGGCGCAGTGGATCCACTTTCCGCGCGTGATCTGCCAGCGCTGGGTGCACCACAACGGCCAGGCGCCCGTGGTGCTGATGGGCGATGCGGCGCACACGGCGCATTTCTCCATCGGCTCGGGCACCAAGCTGGCGCTGGAAGACGCGATCGAGCTGGCGCGCTGCATCGGCCGCCGGCCCGGCGACCTGAACGCCGCGCTGGCCGACTACGAGGCCGTGCGCAGCGTGGAGGTGCTGAAGATCCAGAACGCGGCGCGCAACTCCACCGAGTGGTTCGAGAACGTCGAGCGCTACGCCAGCCTGCCGCCCGAGCAGTTCGCCTATTCGCTGCTCACGCGCAGCCAGCGCATCAGCCACGAGAACCTGCGGCTGCGCGATGCCGGCTATGTGGAGCGCTACGAAGACTGGATCGCCCAGCGCGCCGGCCTGCCGCAGCGCCGCGCCGACCGGCGGGCCGTGCCGCCCATGTTCACGCCCTTCACGCTGCGCGGCGTCACGCTGAAGAACCGCGTCGTGGTCTCGCCCATGGCCCAGTATTCGTGCGCCGACGACGGCCTGCCGGGCGACTACCACCTCGTCCACCTGGGCGCGCGCGCCATGGGCGGCGCGGGGCTGGTGTTCACCGAGATGACCTGCCCCTCGCCCGATGCCCGCATCACGCCCGGCTGCCCGGGCCTCTGGAACCAGGCGCAGCGCGATGGCTGGAAGCGCATCGTCGATTACGCTCATGCGAACAGCACCGCCAAGATGGCGATCCAGCTCGGCCATGCCGGCGCCAAGGGCGCCACGCGCCGGGCCTGGGAAGGGATCGACCAGCCGCTGCCCGAAGGCGAGCGCTGGCCGCTGCTCTCGGCCTCGCCGCAGCAGTACATCGAGGGCGTGAGCGACATCTCCCGCGCCATGACCCGCGCCGACATGGACCGGGTGCAGGGCGAGTTCGTGCAGTCCACCCGCTGGGCCGACGAGGCCGGCTTCGACTGGCTCGAGTTCCACTGCGCGCACGGCTATCTGTTCAGCAGCTTCATCTCGCCGCTCACCAACCGCCGCAGCGACGAATACGGCGGCCCGCTCGCCAACCGGCTGCGCTACCCGCTGGAGGTGTTCGCCGCCATGCGCGCCGCCTGGCCCGGCGAGAAGCCCATCTCGGTGCGCATCTCGGCGCACGACTGGGTCGAGGGCGGCATCACCCCCGACGACGCGGTGGAGATCGCCCGCGCCTTCAAGGCCGCCGGCGCCGACATGATCGACTGCTCTTCCGGCCAGGTCAGCAAGCAGGAAAAGCCGGTCTATGGCCGCATGTTCCAGACGCCCTTCGCCGACCGGGTGCGCAACGAGGCGGGCATCCCGACCATCGCGGTCGGCGCCATCACCGAGGCGGACCACGTCAACAGCATCATCGCGGCCGGCCGTGCAGACCTATGCGCCGTGGCGCGCCCGCACCTGGCCCACCCGGCCTGGACGCTGAACGAAGCCGCGCGCATCGGCTACTTCGACGTGCGCTGGCCGGTGCAGTACCAGGCCGGCAAGGTGCAGCTGGAACGCAACCTGGAGCGCGAGCGCGCAGCCGCTGCGCAGGCGGCGGCGCTCTCGCCGCTGCAGCGTGCCCAGCAACAGGCGGAGGCGGGCTGATGGCTGCAGGCGCCCACCCCATGGCTGCGAAAGCGCTGCACGGCCGCCATGCGGTCATCACCGGCGCGGGGCGCGGCATCGGCGCGGCCATCGCCCGTCGGCTGGCGGCCGATGGCGCGCGGCTCACGCTGCTGGGCCGCAATCTGGACGTGCTGCTGGCGCTTTCCGCGCAGCTGCCCGCATCGGCCCAGGCGCTGCCGCTGGCCTGCGACATCACTTCCGAGGCCAGCGTGGCCCAGGCCTTCGCCGCCGCGCGCGCCGCGGCCGGGCCGGTGGCGGTGCTGGTCAATAACGCCGGCCAGGCGGAGAGCGCGCCCTTTCACCGCATGGACGCGGCCCACTGGCAGCGCATGCTCGACGTGAACCTGACCGGCACCTTCTCCTGCACCCAGGCAGCGCTGGCCGACCTGCTGGCCGTGGGCGCGGCCGGCGGCGCGGCGCGCATCGTCAACATCGCCAGCACGGCGGGGCTGCGCGGCTATGCCTACGTGGCGGCCTATGCGGCGGCCAAGCACGGCGTGATCGGGCTGACCCGTTCGCTGGCGCTGGAGCTGGCGGCCAAGGGCGTCACCGTCAACGCCGTGTGCCCGGGCTATACCGACACCGACATCGTGCGCGAGAGCGTGGAGCGCGTGGCCGCCAAGACCGGCCGCAGCGCCGACGCGGCGCGGGCCGAGTTCGTGCGCGGCAACCCGCAGGGCCGGCTGGTGGCGCCCGACGAGGTGGCCGACACGGTGGCCTGGCTTTGCGGCGCGGGCGCGGCGGCGGTCACGGGGCAGGCGATTTCCGTCTCGGGCGGCGAGGTGATGTGACATGGAGCGCAGCCGCAGCAGCCACAAGACCTCCCCGGCGCCGGCGCCCGTGCTCGACGACGAGCGCATCGGCCACGAGGCCCGCGCCGTCGCGGGCGACCATATCGACCTGAAGATCTGGCTGCGCCTCCTGGCCTGCAGCCGGCAGATCGAGCAGCAGATCAGCCAGCGCCTGCGGGCGCGCTTCGGCATCACGCTGGCGCGCTTCGACTATCTGGCGCAGCTCGAACGCCACCCGGGCGGTTTGCGCATGAATGCGCTCTCGCGCTACCTCATGGTGACGGGTGGCAACATCACCGGCCTGACCGACCAGCTCGCCAAGGAGGGCCTGGTCGAGCGCGTGGACGACCCGGACGACCGCCGCTCCTGGCGCGTGGCGCTCACGCCCAAGGGCCGGCGCGACTTCGCCGCCATGGCCGCCGAGCACGAGACCTGGCTCACCGCCATGTTCGAGAACCTGGGCGCGGGCGACAAGGACCAGCTCTTCGCCCAGCTGGGCCGCCTGCGCATGCAGCTGGCCCAGCACCAGGCGGCGCTCGCGGCGGAGCCGCCCGCAGCGCCTCCTGCCCTGCCTGCCGCCGCATCGTCTCCCCCGTCGTCTGCCCGCAAGGCACCTTCCCGCAGGAAAACCGCTCCATGACCGACCGCATCGACCCGGCCCTCGTCGCCGGCAACCGCACCCCGCTGGCGGGCTACGCCGCCACCCATTTCCTCTGGCAGGTGGAGGGGGGCGTGGGCACCGTCACGCTGAACCGGCCCGAGCGCAAGAACCCGCTCACCTTCGATTCGTATGCCGAGCTGCGCGACCTGTTCCACCGCCTGCGCCACGCCACCGACGTGCATGCCGTGGTGCTGCAGGGCGCGGGCGGCAACTTCTGCTCGGGCGGCGACGTGTATGAAATCATCGGCCCGCTGGTGCAGCTCAACGCGCCCGAGCTGCTGATGTTCACGCGCATGACCGGCGCGCTGGTGTCCGAGATGCGGCACTGCCCGCAGCCCATCATCGCGGCCATCGACGGCGTGTGCGCCGGGGCCGGCGCCATCATGGCCATGGCCTCGGACCTGCGCCTGGGCACGGCGCGCAGCAAGACGGCTTTTCTCTTCAACCGCGTGGGCCTGGCCGGCTGCGACATGGGCGCCTGCGCCATCCTGCCGCGCATCATCGGCCAGGGGCGGGCGTCGGAGCTGCTCTACACCGGCCGCTCGCTGCCCGGCGACGAGGCCGAGCGCTGGGGCTTCCTCAACCGCCTCTGCGAGCCCGACGCGCTGCTGGCCGAGGCGCAGAAGCTGGCGCAGGACATCGTGGCCGGCCCCACCTTCGCCAACGGCATCACCAAGACCATGCTGCACCAGGAATGGGCCATGACGGTGGACCAGGCCATCGAGGCCGAAGCCCAGGCCCAGGCCCTGTGCATGCTGACCGGCGACTTCGAGCGCGCCTACCGCGCCTTCGTCGAAAAGCGCCGGCCGGTGTTCGAGGGCAATTGAGCCCGCGCCGCCATTTGCTATTGAATCAATAGCTGCAAGAGCTTCTGAAATAAGCGCTGAGGCCATTTTCCGACATGAATCAGCCGCCCATCGCAGGGGTCGGCCAAGGAGTCCCGCATGAGCGACACCCGCTACCTCGACTGGCCCTTCTTCGAGGACCGCCACCGCGATCTGGCCCGCAGCCTCGATGCCTGGGCGGCCGAGCACATCACCGATGCCCATGGCCGCGACGTCGATGAAGCCTGCCGCACCCTGGTGCGGCGCCTGGGCGCGGCCGGCTGGCTGCGGCATGCGGTGGCGGCCGATGCCGGCGATGCCATCGACACCCGCGCCCTCTGCCTGATCCGCGAGACGCTGGCGCGCCATGCGGGCCTGGCGGATTTCGCCTTCGCCATGCAGGGCCTGGGATCGGGCGCCATCTCGCTCGCCGGCGACGCGCAGCAGCGCGCGCGCTACCTGGGCCGCGTGGCCGCGGGCGAGGCGATCGCCGCATTCGCGCTCTCCGAGCCCGAGGCTGGCTCCGACGTGGCCGCCATGGCCTGCTCGGCGCGTCAGGAAGAGGAGGGCGGCGACTACCTGCTGGACGGCGAGAAGACCTGGATATCGAACGGCGGCATCGCGGACTTCTACGTCGTCTTCGCCCGCACGGGCGAAGCACCCGGCGCGCGGGGCGTGAGCGCCTTCATCGTCGATGCCGGCACGCCCGGCTTCGAGATCGCCGAGCGCATCGAGGTGATCGCGCCGCACCCGCTGGCGCGCCTGCGCTTCACGCGGTGCCGCATTCCGGCCGCGCAGCGCATCGGCGTGGCGGGCGAGGGCTTCAAGATCGCCATGCGCACGCTGGACGTGTTCCGCACCTCGGTGGCGGCCGCCGCGCTGGGCTTCGCACGCCGGGCGCTCGACGAGGCCCTGGCCCGCGCCACGCAGCGGCGCATGTTCGGCGGCGTGCTGGCCGATTTCCAGCTCACCCAGTCGAAGCTGGCGCAGATGGCCACCGCCATCGACAGCGCCGCGCTGCTCACCTACCGCGCCGCCTGGATGCGCGACCAGGGCCAGAACGTGACCCGCGAGGCGGCCATGGCCAAGCTCACCGCCACGGAGAACGCGCAGCAGGTCATCGACATGGCCGTGCAGATGTGGGGCGGGCAGGGCGTGGTGAGCGAGCAGCCGGTGGAGCGGCTCTACCGCGAGATCCGCTCGCTGCGCATCTACGAGGGCGCCACCGAGGTGCAGCAGCTCATCATCGCGCGCGACCTGCTGCGCGCCTGGAGCGCGCCTGCGGCCGGCCCCGCCACCTCAGGGTGATCCCGCTGGCCCGTTGATTGCTTTATTTCTAAAGTAATTGGGGTTTCTGCACGCTTCGCACCAAAAGGGGGTTCCCGCATGGCCAGCGCACACATCGACACCTTTGCCCGTGACCGGCTCCCGCCGGCCGCGATGCAGCCCGAATTCCTGTTCGAGCTGCCGGAGCTGCAGTTCCCCGAGCGCCTGAACTGCGCCACGGAACTGCTCGACCGCGCCGTGCAGCGCGGCTGGGGCGGGCGGCTCTGCGTGCGCGGCGCGGGCCTCTCGTGGACCTATGCCGACCTGCAGGCCCAGGCCAACCGCATCGCCAACGTGCTGGTGCGCCGCATGGGCCTGGTGCCCGGCAACCGCGTGCTGCTGCGCGCGCCCAACACGCCGCTGCTGGCCGCCTGCTGGTTCGCGGTGATGAAGGCCGGCGGCATCGCCGTGGCCACCATGCCGCTGCTGCGCGCCAAGGAGCTGCAGGCCATCATCGACAAGGGCCGCATCAGCCACGCGCTCTGCGATGCGCGGCTGGCGGGCGAACTGCATGCCGCCGCCCGCACCTGCCCGGTGCTGGCGCAGGTGCGCTGCTTCAACGCTGCTTCAGCCGACGGGCTGGAGGCGGCCATGGCCGAAGAGAGCGAGCTTTTCGACAACGTCGATACCGCCGCCGATGACACCTGCCTGCTGGCCTTTACCTCGGGCACCACCGGCGTACCCAAGGCCACCATGCATTTCCACCGCGACGTGCTGGCCATCTGCGCCTGCTGGCCCGGCCACGTGCTGCGGCCGTCGGCGGACGACGTCTTCATCGGCAGCCCGCCCATGGCCTTCACCTTCGGGCTGGGCGGCCTGCTGCTGTTCCCCATGAAGTTCGGCGCTTCCACCGTGCTGCTGGAAAAGGCCTCGCCCGCGCAGCTGCTGGACGGCATCCGCGACTACGGCGCCACCGTGCTCTTCACCGCGCCCACGTCCTACCGCGCGATGGCCGCGCAGGGCGAGGCGATCCGCGCGGGCACGCTGCAGCGCTGCGTTTCGGCGGGCGAGGCGCTGCCCGCCGCCACCCGCGCGCTCTGGAAGCAGGCCACCGGCATCGAGCTCATCGACGGCATCGGCGCGACCGAGATGCTGCACATCTTTATCTCGGCCGACGAGGCCCATGCCCGGCCCGGCGCCACCGGCGTGCCCGTGCCCGGCTACCGCGCCCGCGTGGTCGATGCCGAGGGCCGGCCGCTGCCGCCCGGCTCCGTGGGGCGCCTGGCGGTGCAGGGCCCCACCGGCTGCCGCTACCTGGACGATGCGCGCCAGTCGCAGTACGTGCAGCATGGCTGGAACCTGACCGGCGACGCCTACCTGATGGATGAGGACGGCTATTTCCATTACCAGTCGCGCACCGACGACATGATCGTCTCGGCCGGCTACAACATCGCCGCGCCCGAGGTGGAAGACGCCCTGCTGCTGCACCCCGCCGTGGCCGAGTGCGGCGTGATCGGCGTGGCCGACGAGGAGCGCGGCCAGATCGTCAAGGCCTTCGTGGTGCTGCGACCGGGCCATGCGCCGGGGGCGGAGATGGCGCGCACCCTGCAGGACTTCGTCAAGCAGACCGTGGCTCCGTATAAATACCCACGCGCCATCGACTTCGTGGACGCCTTGCCGCGCACGGAAACGGGCAAACTCCAGCGGTTCCGGCTGGCGGAGTCCGCTGCCGCGCCGGTGGCGGCCTGAGGCTCCGGTTCGCACCGCCGCCCAGGACGACATTCCACCTTCCTTCACGTGTCCACTGTCAGAAAGACCGCTCCATGAAGACTCCGAACGCCTCATCGCTCAAGCCCCTGGCCGCGCTCGTGGCCCTGGCCCTGTCTTGCGCTGCCGCGCAGGCCGCCGATGCCGTCAAGGTCGGCCTGCTCAGCACGCTCTCCGGCCCTGGCGCAGGGCTGGGCATCGACATCCGCGACGGCTTCCAGCTCGCCGTCAAGCAGGGCGGCGGCAAGCTCGGCGGCCTGCCGGCCGAGGTGGTGGTGGCCGACGACCAGCAAAGCCCCGACGTGGCGCGCCAGACGGCCGACCGGCTCATCAAGCGCGACAAGGTCGATTTCATGACCGGCGTGGTGTTCTCCAACGTCATGCTGGCCGTGGGCGCGCCCACCTTCGCCTCCAAGACCTTCTACATCAGCGCCAACGCCGGCCCCTCGCAATACGCGGGCGAGCAGTGCAACCCGTATTTCTTCAGCGCCAGCTACCAGAACGACAACCTGCACGAGGCCGTGGGCAAGACGGTGACCGACAAGGGCTTCAAGCGCGTGGCGCTGCTCGCGCCCAACTACCCGGCGGGCAAGGATGCGCTCGCCGGCTTCAAGCGCTTCTACAAGGGCGAGGTGGCGCTCGAGAGCTACACCCCGCTCAACCAGCTGGACTACGGCGCCGAGATCGCCAAGATGCGTGCCGCCAAGCCCGATGCGGTCTATATCTTCCTGCCCGGCGGCCTGGGCATCAACTTCATCAAGCAGTTCGTGGGTGCGGGCCTTTCCAAGGACATGACGCTCTTCGGTCCGGGCTTCTCGGCCGATGAAGACGTCATCAAGGCCGTGGGCGAGCCCATGCTCGGCATGTTCAACAGCTCGCTCTGGGCGCATGACCTGGACAACCCCGCCAACAAGAAATTCGTGGCCGACTTCCAGAAGGAATACGGCCGCCTGCCCACGCTCTACGCCGCGCAGGGCTACGACGCGGCGCGCCTGATCGACGGCGCCGTGCGCGACGTGAAGGGCAAGCTGGCCGACAAGACGGCGGTGCGCCGCGCGCTCGAGGCCGCGCGCTTCGAGTCGGTGCGCGGGGCCTTCAAGTTCAACACCAACCATTTCCCCATCCAGGACTACTACCTGCGCGTGGTCACCAAGGACACGCAGGGCCGCGTGACCAACCGCACGCTGGGCACCGTGTTCAAGAACCATGCGGATGCCTACGTGGGCAGCTGCAAGATGCCGGCGGCATGACCGGCGCAGCGATTCGCGCCGATGCCGTGAACGGGGCCTCGTCATGACCGGCGTGCTGGTGCTGGAGCAGTCCCTGAACGGGCTGCAGTTCGGGCTGATGCTGTTCCTGCTGGCCGCCGGCCTCACGCTGGTGTTCGGCATCATGGACATGATCAACCTGGCCCACGGCTCGCTCTACATGGTGGGCGCCTACCTGATCGCCACGGCGGCGGCCGCCACGGACTCGTTCTGGATCGGCCTGGCCGCCGGCGTGGCCGGCACCGCGTTGCTGGGCATGCTGCTGGAGGTGACGGTGCTGCGCCGGCTCTACCAGCGCGACCATCTCTCGCAGGTACTGGGCACTTTCGCCATCCTGCTGATGGCTAACGAGGGCGTGCGCATGCTCTGGGGCGCGCAGCCCATCGCGCTCAATCCGCCGGCCAGCCTCGCGGGCCCGGTGGAGCTGCTGCCGGGTTTTTTCTACCCGGCCTACCGGCTGCTCATCATCGGCGTGGGCCTGGGCGTGGCGCTGCTGCTCTACGTGCTGGTCACGCGCACGCGGCTGGGCATGCAGGTGCGCGCGGGGGCCTCCAACCGCGAGATGGCGCTGGCCATGGGCACCAACGTGCGGCGCCTCTTTACGGCGGTGTTCGGCCTGGGCGCGTCGCTCTGTGCCGTGGCTGGCGGCATGCTGGGGCCGCTGCTGGCGGTGCAGGTGGGCATGGGCGAGAGCATCCTCATCCTGGCCTTCGTGGTGATCGTGATCGGCGGCATCGGCTCCATCCGCGGGGCGCTCTTCGGCGCGCTGCTGGTGGGCGTGGTCGATACCGCCGGCCGCACGCTGATCCCGCTGGCCTTCGGCCACTGGCTGGGGCCCGAGGCCGCCAGCGGCGCGGGCCCGGCCGTGGCCTCGATGCTGATCTACCTGCTGATGGCCGCCGTGCTGTTCTGGAAGCCCCGGGGCCTGTTCCCGGCGCATGGCTGACCCCTGGGAAACCGCTGCATGACGACCACCACAGCCTCGACTCCCGCCGCATCGGCGGCAACCCGCCCGCCCGCGCCCGGCCTGCTGGACCACGCGCTGCGCCTGCGCTGGGCCGGCCCGGTGCTGCTGGCGCTGGCCGCGCTGCCGCCGCTGGCTGCCGCGCTGGGCGAAGACTTCTACATCGGCCTGGCCACCCGCATCCTGATCTTCGCGCTGGCCGCCACCAGCCTCAATCTCATCCTGGGCTTCGGCGGCATGGTCAGCTTCGGCCATGCGGCCTTCGTCGGCACCGGGGCGTATGCGGTGGGCATCCTCATGCAGCAAGGCGTCATGTCGGCCTGGATCGCCTGGCCCGCCGCCGTGCTGGCCAGCGCGCTGTTCGCGCTGCTGGTGGGCGCCATCAGCCTGCGCACGCGGGGCGTGTACTTCATCATGATCACGCTGGCCTTCGCGCAGATGCTTTATTACCTGATGGTCTCGGTCAAGGCCTGGGGCGGCGAGGACGGCCTCACGCTGCCCGGCCGCTCGGTGCTGGGCGGCGGCTTCGACCTGGGCGACGACACGCGCTTTTACTACGTGGTGCTGGCGCTCTTCGCGCTCTGCTTCGTGGGCATCCAGCGCCTCTTGAACGCGCGCTTCGGCCATGTGCTGCAGGCCATCCGCGAGAACGAGACGCGCATGGGCGCCATCGGCTTTCCGGTCTATCGCTACCAGCTGGCCGCGTTCACGCTGGCCGGCGCGATGGCCGGGCTGGCGGGCGCGCTGCTGGCCAACCAGTCGAGCTTCGTGAGCCCGTCGCTTTTGCAGTGGAACCAGTCGGGCCTCCTGATGGTGATGGTGATCCTGGGCGGCGTGGGCCATCTCTGGGGCGGCTTCATCGGCGCGGTGGTGTTCCTGCTGCTCGAAGAGCTGCTCTCGGCCTACACCATCCACTGGCAGTTCATCTTGGGCGCCTTGCTGCTGCTGGTGGTGCTGGCTGCGCCGCGCGGGCTGGCCGGGCTGCTGCGGCGCGGCGGGGAGCGGGCATGAGCGCCGTGCCGCTGCTGCACATCGACGGCTTGGTCAAGCGCTTCGGCGGCCTCACGGCCACCGACCATGCCGAGCTGCGCGTGCAGCCCGGCGAGCTGCATGCGCTGATCGGCCCCAACGGCGCGGGCAAGACCACGCTGATCCACCAGATCTCGGGCGCGCTCGCGCCCGATGCCGGCCGCATCGTCTTCGGCGGCGACGACATCACGGGCCTGCCCATGCCGCAGCGCGTGCTGCGCGGGCTGGCGCGTTCCTACCAGATCACCAGCATCTTCAAGCGCCTCTCGGTGCTCGACAACGTGGCGCTGGCCGTGCAGGCGCGCCAGGGCAGCAGCATGCGTTTCTGGCAGGCCGCGCGCAGCGAGCGGGCCCGCTATGACGAAGCCGCCGCCGTGGTCGAGCGCGTGGGCCTGGGCGCGCAGAAGGATGCCTTGGCCGGCGCGCTGGCGCATGGCGAGCAGCGCCAGCTGGAAGTGGGCCTGGCCCTCGCCACCGCGCCGCGCCTGCTGCTGCTGGACGAGCCCATGGCCGGCATGGGGCCGGACGAATCCGAGCGCATGGTGGCGCTGCTGCAGTCGCTGCGCGGCAGCACCACGCTGCTGCTGGTGGAGCACGACATGGATGCCGTGTTCCGCCTGGCCGACCGTATCTCGGTGCTGGTCTTCGGCCGCGTGATCGCCTGCGGCACGCCGGCCCAGATCCGCAACCACCCCGACGTGCGGCGCGCCTATCTGGGCGACGAGCTGCCCGTGGAGGACGAGACATGACGACGACCCCGCAGACCCCCGCTGCGCCCACCGGCCGCTGCGCGCTGCTCGAAGTGGACGACCTGCAGGCCGCCTACGGCAGCAGCCAGGTGCTGTTCGGCGTGGGCCTGCGCATCGACGCGGGCGACGTCGCCACGCTGCTGGGGCGCAACGGCATGGGCAAGACGACCACCGTGCGATCGGTGCTGGGCCTGGTGCGCGCGCGCGGCGGCCAGGTGCGTTTCCGCGGCGAGCGCATCGAGCGGCTGGAGCCCGATCGCATCGCCCGCATGGGGCTGGCGGTGGTGCCCGAGGGGCGGCAGATCTTCCCCAACCTCTCGGTGGCCGAGAACCTGCGTGCCTTCGGCGCCAACCGCAACCAGTCGCCCGAGCCGTGGACGCTCGATCGCGTCTATGCGCTCTTCCCACGGCTGGCCGAGCGTTCGCGCAACATGGGCAACCAGCTTTCGGGCGGCGAGCAGCAGATGCTGGCCATCGGCCGGGCGCTGATGACCAACCCCTACTTGCTGGTGCTCGACGAGGCCACCGAGGGCCTGGCACCGCTGGTGCGCGAGGAGATCTGGCGCTGCCTGGCGCAGCTGCGCGCGCAGGGCCAGAGCATCCTGGTGATCGACAAATACGTGCAGCGCCTGATCGGGCTGGCCGACCGCCACACCATCGTGCAGCGCGGGCGCGTGGTCTGGCAGGGCGATTCCGCCGCGCTGGCAGCCGATCCGGACCTGTGGCAGCAGTACATTGGTGTATGAGTTCCCTGACCGCTTTTTCTCCCGAACCGTCCGTGGCCTCCGGCGCTGCCGCACCGGATTCGCCCCTGGTCTTCGAGCGCCCGCTGCGCATCCGCTTCGCGCACTGCGATCCGGCCGGCATCGTGTTCTTCCCGCAATACCTCGTCATGCTCAACGGGCTGGTCGAGGACTGGTTCAACGACTGCCTGGGCGTGTCGTATTCGGGCCTGCTCGGGCCCCGGCGCATCGGCCTGCCCATCGTGCGGCTGGAATGCGAATTCCGTGCCGTCAGCCGCATGGGCGATGACGTGACCCTGGGCCTGGCCGTGGAGCGCGTGGGCAACAGCTCCATCACCCTGGCGATGCACTGCCGCGCCGGCGAGGAAGAGCGCATGCGCTCGCGCCAGGTGCTGGTGGCCACCGACCTCAAGACTCACAAGGCCCGCGCGCTGCCCGACGACGTGCGCGAGGCCCTGGCGCGGCTGTCGCGCTGACGCAACGGGGGCCAGCGGGGCCTCGCCGCATCCCCTTTTTTCGGAGACATCCATGCAGACTCTTCTTCCCCCCGGCTGGCCCCGTCCGCGCGGCTACGCCAACGGCGTCACGGCACGCGGCCGCATGGTGTTCGTGGCCGGCATGATCGGCTGGGATGCCGAAGGCGTCTTCCACACCGACGACCTCGCCGGCCAGGTGCGCCAGGCGCTGCAGAACGTGGTCGCCGTGCTGGCCGAAGGCGGCGCACGCCCCGAGCACATCGTGCGCATGACCTGGTACGTGACCGACCGCAAGGCCTACGTGGCCGCCTACCCGGAGATCGGCCGCGCTTTCCGCGAGATCATCGGCAGCTTCAACGCCGCGATGACGGCGGTGGAGGTCGCGGGCCTGATCGAGGACCGGGCCCAGGTCGAGATCGAAGTCACCGCCGTCATCCCCGACTGAAGGCCGCGACCGTGCTCTACCGCGACTTCGCCACGCAGGAGCAGATCGACGCGCAGTACGACACGGCCATCCCCGTGGCCGACCGCGCCGCCGAGATGCGCCACTACCAGCAGCGCAGCGCCCATGCGCGCGCCGTGCTGCCCTGCCGGCTGGGCGTTCCCTACGGCCCGACCCGCGCCGAGACGCTGGATATCTTCCCCGCCGATTCGCCGGATGCCGCCGGTGCGCCCGTCTTCATCTTCATCCACGGCGGCTACTGGCGCGCGCTCTCGGCGGCCGATTTCAGCTGCGTGGCGCTGGGCCTGGTGGAGCGCGGCATCAACGTGGTGGTGCCCGACTACGCGCTGTGCCCGGCCGTCACTGTCGATGAGATCGTGCGCCAGATGCGTGCCGCCTGCGCCTGGGTGCTGCGGCACATCGCGGAATACGGGGGCGACCCGCAGCGCGTGGCCGTGGGCGGCAGCTCGGCCGGCGGCCACCTGGCGGCCATGTGCCTGCAGACCGCATGGCAGCGTGACTACGGCCTGCCGCAGGACCCTTTCAAAGGGGCGGTGATGGCCAGCGGCCTCTACGACCTGGCGCCGCTGCGCTACAGCTTCCTGCAGCCCAAGATCCAGCTCACGGAGGACACCGTGCGGCGCTGTTCCCCCGTGCATCACGTGCGCCCCTCGCCTACGCCGGTGCTGCTGACCTGGGGCGGCCTGGAACAGCCGGAGTTCGCCCGCCAGTCCCTGGCCTGGCGCGATGCCTGGCTGGCTGCGGGCAACCGGGCCGAGGTGCTGGAGCAGCCGGATGCCCACCACTTCAGCGCCATCCACGGCTTCGAGGACCCGCGTAGCGCGCTGTGCGACTGGGTGGCGGCGGCGCTGGGCCGCTGAGACAGGTTCCCGGACTGACGGCGCCCGCGCCTGCGGGCCGACAGGGCGCCGCCGGGGCTTCCTACAGGCCCGAGCAGCTCCCGCAGCGAACATCGAGGCTCTCTCTGAAAAGGAAACCTCCATGCGCAAGATGATCCTCATGGCCGTCGCCGGCTTCCTCTGGAAGAAGTTCCAGGCCAAGCGTGCGGCCGGCACGCCGGCAGCCGCTGAGGCCTACCGCCGCCGCTGAGCCGGAAACAAACGACAAAGCCCCCGGGCAGCCGTCTGCGCTGCCGGGGGCTTTTTTGCTCCCTGCCGCTCTATGGCGCAGGGAGCGATTTCATGACCGCATCAGGCGTCCGAGCAGGTGAAGCTCTCGGCCTTGGTCGGGTCGCCCGAGCCGTTGTAGCGCGGGAACTTGGGGTATTCGCACACCGGCCGCTGCTGGGCGGGCGCGTTGCTGCCGGTGGCGGGCACGGTGGTGGCCACGAGCCGGTCAGGCGCCTGTCCGCTCGTCACCCAGGTGTCGAGCGCGGCCAGCAGGTCCACCGGGCGCGGGCCGGGGCCGTCGAGGTTGTGGCCCACCGAAGGCGAGGTCAGCATGCGGGCGAAGCTCTGCACCTTGCTCGTGCCCAGGGTCTGCTTCACGCTGTCGAAGTACTGGGCCGTGCGGTAGAGCGAGACGCAGGTGTCCGAGAGGCCATACCAGATCAGCAGCTTGCCGCCCTTGTCGGCGAAGGCGGAGAGGTCGGGGTCGGTGCCGTCGATCATTTCGGCCAGCCGCAGGTACTGGGCCTTGAACTGCAGCGGGTCGTGGCGCAGCACATCCACGTCGGTGCGGCCCTCGACCACCTTGGCGGCCTCGGTCACGGCCATGTGGTTGAAGGAATCGCGCGCCTCGAAGCTGGTGCCGAACATGTAGGCGCCCCAGTCGCTGGTCGCGCTGCCGCCGCGGCCATAGCGCGGGTAGCCCGTGGCGCCGCGCGACTGCGGCACCTGCGTGTTCTGAGAGGCGTAGATCAGGCGGATGGATTCGATCTGCCCGGCGGTCAGGCAGCTGTCGCTGTCGGCGCCCTGACACAGCAGGTCGGTGGGCACGTAGTTGCAGGCTTCGACGTTACCGATGATGCCGTCCTTGAGACCATCCAGCGCATCGCAGGCGGCGGTCTCGGCCTTGGCGTAGAGAGCGATCTTGGCGGGGCTGAGCCAGTTGGCGCGGTCCTGGAAGATGTGGCGGATCACGTTGGGGCCCAGGTTCACCTGGTGGGCCTGCTGCGCGATGGCCGGCTCCATGGCGACCACGCCGTCGTAGTCCTGCGGGTATTTCTGCGTGGAGATCAGCCCCGAGCGGCCGCCGTTGGAATGGCCCAGGTGGTAGCGCTTGGTGGGCGCCTTGCCGTAGAAGCTGGTGGCGATGGCGGTCCCCACGCCCAGCACGAAGTGGTTGGCGTCGTAGGCATGGTTGCGCAGCGCCACGTCGTCCCTGGCCCATTCGAAGCCGCGGCTCTGGTGGCCCGAATCCGAGCTCATGCGCACATAGGGGCCGGCCGAGGGGCCGACCAGGCTTTGATAGAACGGATCGTCGGTGGGGATGAAACCGTCCAGCGCGCCGCCGCCCACGGTGAGCGTCTTGCCGTTCCACACGCCTTGCGCGGGCAGCTCCACCGCCCAGTTGATGATGGACTGGGGCGACGAAACGATCTTGCCGCGCACGATGCAGACGTCGGGCAATGCGCCCTGCGCCGCGCGGATCTCGGTGCCGGTGACGACGGCGCCGTGGGGCAGGCCGGTGGGCTTGAAGGCGGGGCAGGCCTGGGCCAGCGGCTGCACGGCCACGGGGTCGCCCCCGTTGCCGCCGCCGCAGGCCGAAAGCAGCACGGCCATGAGCGTGCCAACGGCTCCTGCCGTCGTGGTGTATTGGGACATGGGCGAAGTCTCCTTGTGGTTGTGTCGTGACGATCGAAGCCGGGCTTCGGCTCCGGGCGTCACGATAGGCAGCGCGCTCCCGCCTGCATCCCCTGCAAATGCAGACGGGAAGGGAAAGTCCCATGCCCGGCGGCCGGCCGGGAGTGAGGCCCCGACCGCGTCAGCCCCGGCGCAGCGCCGCCATCAGTTCCATCTTGTTGCGCACGCCCAGGGCGGCGTAGGCGCTGCGCAGGTAGGTGCGCACGGTGGCGGGGCTCAATCCCAGCGTGGCCGCGATGTCCTTGTACGACTGGCCGTGCGCGTACAGCGTGGCGGCGCTCATTTCGCGGGGCGCCAGCGGCGAGCCTGCGCCGCGCGAAGGCAGGCTCACGGCCACCAGCGGCCCGCAGGCCTCCAGCCGGAAGCGATGCCGCGCCGCGGGCGGGACGACCGTGCAGGGCAGACGCGCTGCGCTCTGGCGCAGGTCCTCGGGCAAGGCGCCGCCGCGCCATTCCGGGTAGGCCTCGGCCAGAGCCTTCCCCATGCGCAGGCCGGCGAAGAGCAGGGCGCCGCCGGGCTCTGCCAGCGCATAGCTGTCCCAGAGGGGCTGGGCCGATCCGGGCGCCCAGCGCTGCAGCGCATGGCTCCAATGGCACAGCAGGTGGCGCGTGAATTCGCCCAGCAGCAGGGCCTGCGCGTCGGAGAACGGTGGCTGCGTCTCGGGCCGGTAGAGCGAGATGAAGAACAGCAGGCCGCTGCGCGGCAGCTCCACGGTTGTGGCCATGCAGCGGTGCAGCCCGTGGCGCTCGCTGAAGGCGATCAGCGCCTGCGCGTCGGCGTGGCTCACCGGCACCTCGTGCTCGCGGATCACCGTCCCGAGCTGCTGCATGGAATGCCGCGCGAAGTCGTCCGCCACGGCCAGCCGGTTCCACTCGTCGGCGAAGCCCCGGCTCAGGCCGATGCTGCCGTGTAGCCAGTTGCGCGGCGCGTCGCCGGCGCTGCCCTGAGAGACTTCGCCCCACCAGGCCGCATCGAACGGCACCAGGCCGCGCAGCACCTGCATGGCATCGGCCAGCAGCGCATGCGGGCGGCTTCCCTGCGCCAGCCCGGTCAGAGCCAGCAGCGCCCGGCTCAAGTCCTGCAGCGCTGTGGCAGCCTGCTGCTGGCCGGGCCCTGCCTGGCGGATGGGCGCGTTCATGGCGTGTCTCCTCGTGTTTTTCGCCCGGCATGGGCTCAGGACCTGGTCCCGCGAATGCTAAGTGCTGCAGGGTTTTAGTTAACCAGGGTATCTATTGATGCAGGGCGCTTTCTTCGCCCAGGCTGACCACGGCAGTTTCAGCACCCCGCCTACAGGCCGCCCGGGCAGCCGGCGCGACGCTTCGCCTCTGCCCGTCATGCCCTGCGCCCCGCCCACGAAACGCGAAAAGACACCATCGGAACGCCCATGGACCACAACGCCCCCTTTCCTCTCTCGCGGCGCGATCTGCTGATCGCCAGCGCATCTTCCGCCGCTGCCTCGGCCGTTCCGGCCTCGGTGGACACGCCCGCTGCTGCGGGGCTCGATGAAGGGCTGCCCGTGCAGGCCCTCGTCGCCCTGAACGTCAACGGCGCGGCCCGGCAGCTCACCGTCGATACCCGCACCACCCTGCTGGATGCCTTGCGCGAGCACCTGCGCCTGACGGGTACCAAGAAGGGCTGCGATCACGGCCAGTGCGGCGCCTGCACCGTGCTGGTGGACGGCCGGCGCGTGGTGTCGTGCCTGAGCCTGGCGGTGATGCACCAGGGTGCGAACGTGACCACCATCGAGGGCCTGGGCACGCCGGCTGCGCCTCACCCGCTGCAGGCGGCTTTCGTGCGGCACGACGGCTACCAGTGCGGCTACTGCACGCCGGGGCAGATCTGCTCGGCCGTGGGCGCCCTCGACGAGCTGCGCCGCGGCGCGCCCAGCCATGCCAGCGCGGACATCGTGGCCCAGCCGCTGCTGTCGGCCGAGGAGCTGCGTGAACGCATGAGCGGCAACCTCTGCCGCTGCGGCGCGTATTCCAACATCGTGGATGCGATCACCGAACTCGCGGAGGCTTGAGCCATGAAACCCTTCAGCTACGAACGCGTGGGCTCTGCCGCACAGGCCGCCGCAGCGGTGGCCGCCCGGCCCGGCGCCAAGTTCATCGCCGGCGGCACCAATCTGCTGGACCTGATGAAGCTCCAGATCGAGACGCCCGTCCATCTGGTGGATGTGAACGGCATCGGCCTCGACACCATCGAGCCCACGCCCCAGGGCGGCCTGCGCATCGGTGCGCTGGTGCGCAACAGCGACCTGGCCGCTCACCCCCGCGTGCGGCGGGACTACGGCGTGCTCACGCGGGCGCTGGTGGCCGGCGCCTCGGGCCAGCTGCGCAATATGGCGACCACCGGTGGCAACCTGCTGCAGCGCACGCGCTGCCCGTATTTCTATGACACCCACATGCCCTGCAACAAGCGCCAGCCCGGCAGCGGCTGCTCCGCCATCGGTGGGTTCAGCCGCCAGCATGCGGTGATCGGCGCCAGCGCCGACTGCATCGCCACGCACCCGAGCGATATGGCCGTGGCGATGCGTGTGCTCGACGCCACGGTGGAGACGGTGCGCGCCGACGGCGCTGCCCGCGTCATTCCCATCGCGGATTTCCACCGGCTGCCCGGCAGCACCCCGCACATCGAGACCGCCCTGCAGCCGGGCGAGCTCATCACCTCGGTGAGCCTGCCCGCGCCGGTGGGTGGCACCCACGTCTATCGCAAGGTGCGCGACCGTGCCTCCTATGCCTTCGCGCTGGTGTCGGTCGCGGCCATCGTGCAGCGCGATGGCTCGGGCCGCGTGGCGCTGGGTGGCGTGGCGCACAAGCCCTGGCGGGTGGAAGCCGCCGAAACCGCGATGCGCCAGGGCGCCCGCGCCGTGGCCGACCGGCTGCTGGACGGCGCCCGCCCCACCCACGAGAACGCATTCAAGCTGCCCCTGGCCGAGCGCACGCTGGCTGCAGCCCTGTCCCAGGCCCGGAGCTGACCGCCATGAAGTTCGACACCCCCGCAACCAAGAATCCCATCGACCAGCTCAAGGTCGTCGGCCAGCCGGTGAACCGCATCGACGGGCTGCTCAAGACCACCGGCACCGCGCCCTACGCCTATGAACGGCACGATGTGGCGCCCCACGCGGCCTACGGCTTCGTCGTGGGCGCGGCCATCGCCCGCGGCCGCATCCGCAGCATTGACCTGGCCGATGCCCGCCGCGCGCCCGGCGTGCTGGCCGTCGTCACCGCGCAGTCGGCCGGCCAACTGGGCCAGGGCAAGATGAACACCGCGCCGCTGCTGGCCGGCCCGCAGGTCGATCACTACCACCAGGCCGTGGCGCTGGTGGTCGCAGAGACCTTCGAGCAGGCCCGCGCCGCTGCGCAGCAGGTGCGCGTGGATTACGAGCGCGCACCCGGCCGCTACGACCTGGCTGCCGCCAAGGACGGGGCCACCCCGCCCGAAGACATCAACGGCGATGCGCCCGACACGGCCGTGGGCGATTTCGCCGGCGCCTTCGCCGCCGCCGCCGTGCAGGTGGACGCCAGCTACACCACGCCCGACCAGTCGCACGCCATGATGGAGCCGCACGCCACCGTCGCCGCCTGGCAGGGCGATGCGCTTACGGTGTGGACCTCCAACCAGATGATCGCCTGGGGCCGGCGCGAGCTGGCCGCCACGCTGGGCATTCCCAAGGACAAGGTGCGGCTGGTGTCGCCCTTCATCGGCGGCGGCTTCGGCGGCAAGTTGTTTTTGCGGGCCGACGCGTTGTTGGCCGCGTTGGGCGCACGCGCGGCGAAGCGGCCGGTGAAGGTGGCGCTGCAGCGCCCGCTGATGATCAACAACACCACGCACCGCCCGGCCACCATCCAGCGTGTGCGCATCGGCGCGGAGTCGGACGGCAAGATCACCGCCATCGGGCACGAATGCTGGTCAGGCGACCTGCCCGGCGGCAAGGCCGACAGCGCGGTCGATCAGACCCGCCGGCTCTATGCGGGCGCCCACCGGATGACCGCCACGCGCCTGGCCGAACTGCACTTGCCCGAGGCCAATTCCATGCGCGCGCCGGGCGAGGCCACCGGCCACATGGCGCTGGAGATCGCCATGGATGAGCTGGCCGACGAGCTCGGCATGGACCCGGTGGAATTGCGCATCCGCAACGACACGCAGGTCGTGCCCGACACCACCGGCGAGAAGCGCCCCAAGGGCGCCACGGGCGAGCGCCCCGTGAAGCCGTTCTCGCAACGCCAGCTGGTGGAGTGCCTGCGCCTGGGCGCCGAGCGCTTCGGCTGGAGCGATCGCAGCGCGCGCCCGGCGCAGCGCCGCGACGGCCGCTGGTGGGTGGGCATGGGCGTGGCGTCGGCCTATCGCGGCGCGCCGGTGACGAAGTCGGCCGCGCGCGTGCGGCTGGACGGCGAGGGCCACATCACGGTGGAGACCGACATGACGGACATCGGCACCGGCAGCTACACCATCATCGCCCAGACCGCCGCCGAGATGATGGGCGTGCCGCTCTCGCGCGTCGCGGTGCGGCTGGGCGATTCGGACTTTCCCGTCTCGTCCGGCTCGGGCGGCCAGTGGGGCGCTGCCAGCGCCACGTCCGGCGTCTATGCCGCCTGCGTGAAGCTGCGCGAGGCCGTGGCCGGCAAGCTGGGCCTGGACCCGGCCGCCGCGCGCTTCGCCGACGGGCAGGTCCTGGCCGGCGGCCGCAGCCTGCCCCTGGCCGACGCCGCCCGCGACGCCGAACTGACGGCCGAGGACGGCATCGAATTCGGCGTGCTGGAGCAGCAGACGCAGCAGTCCACCTTCGGCGCACACTTCGTCGAAGTGGGCGTGGACGCCTTCACGGGCGAGGTGCGCGTGCGCCGCATGCTGGCCGTGTGCGCGGCGGGCCGCATCCTCAACCCCAAGTCGGCGCGCAGCCAGGTGATCGGCGCCATGACCATGGGCGTGGGCGGGGCGCTGATGGAGGAGCTGGCCGTGGACACGCGCCTGGGCTTCTTCGTGAACCACGACCTCGCCGGCTACGAGGTGCCGGTGCATGCGGACATTCCGCACCAGGACGTCGTTTTCCTGGACGAGCCCGACCCGCGCGCATCGCCCATGAAGGCCAAGGGCGTGGGCGAGCTCGGCATCTGCGGCGTGAGCGCGGCCATCGCCAATGCCGTCCACAACGCGACCGGCGTGCGCGTGCGGGACTATCCGGTCACGCTCGACAAGCTGATCGGCAGCCTGCCGCCCGTGGCATGAGGCCCGGCATGGAACCGGGCACGCCTGCGCAGAATCCCGCCGGCCATGGCACGGGCGGCGCTGCCATGGATGACCTGGACAGCCGCGTGCTGCGCAGCGCCAGCGCCTGGGTGGCGGCGGGCATGCCCGCCGTGCTCGTCACGGTGGTGCGTACCTGGGGCTCGGCGCCCCGGCCGCCCGGCTCCCTCATGGCCATCAACGAACGCGGTGAGACCGTGGGTTCGGTGTCGGGCGGCTGCATCGAGGACGACCTGATCGACCACATCCATCAGGGCGGCGTGGCCTCGCTCAGCGCCACGGGGCTGCCCACCGTGCTGCGCTACGGCATTTCGGCCGACCAGGCACATCGCTTCGGGCTGCCGTGCGGCGGCACGATGGAGCTGGTGGCCGAGCCGCTTTCCGCCCGCAGCCAGCTGGCGGAACTGCTCGGCGCCTGCCAGCGCCGCGAACACACGGCACGCCTGCTGGACCTGCGCACCGGTGGCGTGGCGCTGGAGCCTGCGGGGCCGGAAGGCCCGCCGCGGCTTGATACCCAGGCCGGCACGCTGCGCAGCACCTTCGGGCCGCGCGCACGGCTCGTCGTGATTGGTGCGGGCGACCTTTCGGCCTTCCTCTGCCAGATGGCGCTGGGCCTGGGCTTTGAGGTCATCGTCTGCGACCCGCGCGCCGAGCACCGCGCCACCTGGTGCGTGCCGGGGGCCACGCTCAGCCACGAAATGCCCGACGACCTCATCCTGCGCCTGCGGCCCGATCCCCGCACCGCCGTGGTGGCCCTGACGCACGACCCCAAGCTCGACGACCTGGCCCTGATCGACGCGCTGCAGTCGCGCGCCTTCTACGTCGGCGCCATTGGCTCGCGCCGCAATGCCGCGCTGCGCGCCGAACGGCTGCAGACGCATTTCGGCCTTTCCAGCGCCGATCTGCAGGCGCTGCACTGCCCGGCCGGGCTCTACATCGGCAGCCGGACGCCCGCGGAAATCGCCCTGTCCATCATGGCGGAGGTGGTGGCGGCCAAGAACGGCGTGCCGATCGCCACGCAGGCTCGGGTGGCCGCCGCCAAGCCACTGCATGCCGCGTGACGACAATGCGGGCATGCCGCTGCACGAGCCTGAACGACATCCTTTGAGCCCATTGCCGCCCTGCGCCATCGTCCTCGCTGCCGGCCTGGGGCGGCGCATGGGCGGCTGGCCCAAGGCCGCGCTGCGCATCGGCGGCAAGAGCCTGCTCGAACGGCTGACCCAGGCCTTTCGGCAGGCCGGCGTGGCCGAGATCAGCGTGGTGCTGGGGCCGTATGCCGATGTGCTGCAGCCCTTGGCCGCGGCGGCCGGGGCGCAGCCGCTGCGGCACGCCGCGCACGGCTCCACACTGGTGGATTCGCAGCGCCTGGCGCTCCAGGCCCATGCCGCCCGCCATCCGGGCCGCGACCTGATGCTCGTGCTGGCCGATCTGCCGCTGCTCACCGCGGCACCCTTGCACCCGCTGCTGCAGGCCTGGGCGTCGCGGCCCGCGGGGGTGCAGGCCCTGGTGCCGACCGTGGAGGGCGTGCAGGGCCATCCGGTGCTGCTGTCGTGGCAGGCCGTCGAAGAGATCCGCAGCCAGCCGGCGGACCAGGGCGTGCGCCACTGGATGGCCCGTCATGCCGCGCAGGTGCTGCGCCTGCCATGCAGCGATCCGGGGCACGTCTTCGACCTGGATACGCCCGATGATCTGGCCCGCCTGCGTGTGTTGCTGGAGCGTGAGCCGGTGGACGGCGGGCCTGAGCCCGTGCGTTGATCTCTAGGCGCTGCGCAGTTCGGGCTCCTCGGCGCCTGCCCCTGCAAGGGCCACAGCGCTGTCCACCACAGCCGGATCGTTGGCCGCGACCGTGCGGCGTTTGCGGGCGCGGCGCACGAAGTCGGGATGGAAGCAGCGCCGGCTGCCGTCCGCGAAGGACACGGTGACCGATTGCGGATCGAATGCGGTCACCGTGCCTTCGCCATAGCGCTTGACGCGCACCAGCGCCCCGAGTTCGAAGGGGGGCGTGGCGGCAGCCAAGACTGCGGCTTGCTGCGTGGGGGGCGCCGTGTCAGCGCTGGTCGGGACCTGTGTGCCGCCCGCGAAGGGGTGCAGCTTGTGCGCCGCAACGGCGCCCATGGTTTCAGCCGCAGCCTTGCGGTCGGGGCGCGCCGCACGGCTGGCCGTGGCACGCCGCACGGCGTCGGTAGGTGCCGGTGCGGCTTCAGGCGCCACGGGGTGGGGCGACAGCGCACGCTGGGCTTCGGCCTGGGCCTGGGCCATGCGCCGGCAGTTGTCGCAGACGCCGCAGGGTTCCGCCTCGTCGTTCTGGCTCATGTAGGAGAGCAGCAGCTGCCAGCGGCAGCGTCCGGTCTGCGCGTAGATGACCATGCGCTCCAGGGCTTCCTGGTCGTGCTCGCGCTTTTGCACGTAGTCGTCCACCAGCTCGGCCAGGGCGTCCGCGCTCAGGTCCTGGCTGCGCAGCGTGACGTGGCCCCGTGCGTTCTGCACGGCGATGCGCCGGCGGCGCAGCAGGCTGAGCGCCACCTGCAGCTTGGGGCGCGGGCGGTCCAGCACACCCTGCAGGCTGTCCAGGTCCCAGCCGGCGCTGTTGCCGGGCGGCGGGTCCTGCAGCGCTTCGTAGAGGGCGGAGAGGTCTTCCAGCGTGGGGTAGCGTCCGGCCAGGAAGAACTGCTGCACGGCCTTGTCCTTGCGCAAGTAGAGCAGGGTGCAGTCGGCGGGCTGGCCGTCGCGGCCGGCGCGGCCGGCTTCTTGATAGTAGGCGTCGAGCCCGCCCGGCATCTGGTAGTGGACGACGAAGCGCACGTCCTGCTTGTCGATGCCCAGGCCGAAGGCGTTGGTGGCGACGATGATGCGCGTGTCGCCGCGCATGAAGCCGTCCTGCGCCGCGCTGCGCTCGGCCGACGGCATGCGGCCGTGATAGAGGCCCGCGGACTCGCCCTTGGAAAGCAGCAGCGCATGGACGGCCTCGGCCGCCTTGACCGTAGCCGCATAGACGATGCCCGAGCCGCTGGCTTCGCGCACGGTGCGCAGCAGGCAGTCGTTCTTCTCGGCCTCGGTGGTCAGTTGCGCGGCGTGGAAGCGCAGGTTGGGGCGGTAGGTGCCGGTGTCGAGCACGCCGGCGGCCGGAATGCCCAGCTGGCGGCGGATGTCCTGCGCCACGGCGCCGGCGGCGGTGGCCGTCAGCGCCAGCACGGGCGGGCGGCCCAGGCGCGGCAGGGCCTGGGCGATGTCGAGGAAGGCGGGGCGGAAGTCGTGCCCCCATTGCGAGATGCAGTGCGCCTCGTCCACCACCAGCAGTCCCACCGGGCCGCTGCCGCAGAGCAGGTCCATGAAGGCGGCGTCCTTGAGGCGCTCGGGCGTGGTGAGGATGATGCGGGCGCTACCGTTGCCGATGGCCGCTTCCGCCTGCTGGGTTTCGGCGGTGGAGAGTGCGCTGTGCAGCTGCACGGCGGCCACGCCGCAGGCGCGCAGCGAATCGCACTGGTCGCGCATGAGCGCGATCAGCGGCGAGACGACGACGGTGCGCGTGTCGGTCAGCACGGCCGGCAGCTGGTAGCACAGAGACTTGCCCGCACCGGTCGGCATGATGGCCAGGGTGTTTTCGCCCTCCAGCACGCGTTCGATCACCTCGCGCTGGCCGGGACGCAGGCTGCTCAGCCCGAACACGTCCTTGAGTGCCGTGCGGATGCGTGCCTGGCTGGGGCGGCGCGGGGCGCCGCTGGCCTTCACGGTGGATGCGGGGGACGTTTTGCGGCGGGGCGCGGCGGTGCTGCGTGCAGCGGAAGAAGCAGGCATGGTGTGATCAGCGATGGAAACCGCGCGGTGCACGGCCATGGCCCTGATGGTGGTGCGCGCCACCATTCCGCTGCGTGGGACGACGCTTACGCCCGCTGTCGTCCCGTAGCGCAAGCCGGGGGATGGACCTGGGCTTCAGCGCACGCACTCCAGCAGCCGCGCGTTGAAGGCGGGCAGGTCGTCCGGCTTGCGGCTGCTGATCCAGCGGCCGTCCACGCAGACTTCCTGGTCCACCCAGGTGGCGCCGGCATTGCGCAGATCGGTCGCCAGGCTGGGCCAGCTCGTCAGGGTGCGGCCTTGAACCAGGCCGGCGTCGATCAGCAGCCAGGCCCCGTGACAGATCACGGCGATCGGCTTGCCGGCCTCGTCGAAGGCGCGCACGAAGGCCTGGGCCGCTTCCTCGGTGCGGAGGGTGTCGGCATTGAGTACGCCGCCGGGCAGCACCAGCAGGTCGAAGTCGTCCGCCCGGGCCTGGGAGAGCGGCAGATCGACGCTGATGCGGTCGGCCTTCTCGTCGTGGTTGAAGCCCTGCACGCTATCGGCCTGGGGCGAAATGACGGTGGTCTGCGCGCCGGCCTGCTGCAGCGCGTCGCGCGGGCTGGTCAGCTCGACCTGTTCGAAGCCGTCGGTGACGAGGATGGCGACCTTGCGGCCAGGTTGCGAGGAAGCGGTGGCGGTGTTCATGCTCATGGCAAGGGGTCCTTCTGGTGGGAGGGGAGAGGTTCGGCGTTGTGGAGGAGCGCCGAACGGGGTGCCCATCCTGTGGTGGACGTGCACCCGACTCAGGTAGGAAAACGGCGTGCGCTGGCGTGGACGCGAGCACCCGTAGGCGGCGGCTGACATCACCGTGCGGCGGCGCCCGCCGCACTGCCTGAAAAGGCCCCGCCAGAATCTCGGCATGCAAGCGCAGAAGGCACCGTTCACTACGTACACGGCATTGGGTCGTGGGGTCAGGCAGGGTGCGTCGGGGCGCTGCTCCCTTTTCGTGACTCCATGCCGCCTGCCGCGCTGAGCCTTCCGCAGCAGCCCGGCAGCGAGTCGGCCGGAGACCTCATCGTCGCCCGGCCCCAGGGCCTGTATTGCCCGGCTGGCGACTTCTACATCGACCCTTGGCGGCCGGTGGAGCGCGCGGTCATCACGCATGGCCATTCCGACCATGCCCGCATGGGCCACGCGCACTACTTGGCGCACACCGACAGCGCCGGCACACTGCGCCAGCGTCTGGGCTCGGGCATCGACCTGCAGACGCTGGCGTACGGCGAGGCCATCGACCACCACGGAGTCAAGCTCTCGCTGCATCCGGCCGGCCACGTGCTGGGCTCGGCCCAGGTGCGGCTGGAGCACGCGGGCCGCGTCTGGGTCGCCTCGGGCGACTACAAGACCCAGGACGACGGCACCTGCACCCCGTTCGAGCCCGTGCGCTGCGACACCTTCATCACCGAATCCACCTTCGGCCTGCCCATCTACCGCTGGCCCACGCAGGCCGAGCTGTTCGCCGGCATCGACGCCTGGTGGCGCGCCAACGCGCAGGAGGGGCGCCCCTCGGTGCTCTTCTGCTATGCCTTCGGCAAGGCCCAGCGCATCCTGCACGGGGTGGACCGCAGCATCGGGCCCATCGTGGTCCACGGCGCGGTGGAGCCGCTCAACGCCGTCTATCGCGCGGCCGGCGTCGATCTGCCGCCCACGCTGCGCGCCACCGATCCCGAGGTCACGCCCCAGCTGCTGAAGACGGCGCTGGTGCTGGCACCGCCCTCGGCCCAGGGCACGCCGTGGATGCGCCGCTTCGCCCGCCATTCCGACGCCTTCGCCAGCGGCTGGATGCAGCTGCGCGGCACGCGGCGGCGGCGCGGGGTGGACCGGGGCTTCGTCATGTCCGACCATGCCGACTGGCCGGGCCTGCAGTCGGCCATCGGCGCGACCGGGGCCGAGCGCGTCTTCGTGACCCACGGCAGCGTGTCCATCCTGGTGCGCTGGCTGCGCGAGCAGGGGCTGGATGCGCAGTCCTTCCACACCGAATACGGCGACGAGGACGAGCAGCCGACTGCACCGGGTGAGGTTGCACCGGAATCCAACGCAGACCCGGAGGCGCCCGGCCCATGAAGGACTTCGCTGCGCTCTACCACGCGCTGGACGCCAGCACCTCCAGCCTCGCCAAGCAGGCTGCGCTGCAGGCCTATCTGCGTGCCGCCGTGCCGGGCGATGCGGCCTGGGCCGTGTATTTTCTGGCCGGCGGCAAGCCGCGCCAGCTGCTGCCCACCAAGCTGCTGCGCACTTTCGCCCGCGAGGCGGCGGGCCTGCCCGAATGGCTGTTCGACGAAAGCTACGACGCCGTGGGCGACCTGGCCGAAACCATCGCCCTGCTGCTGCCCCCGCCCGCGCAGACCCACGCGCTGGGCCTGGCCGACTGGATGGAGCAGCACCTGCTGCCCCTGCGCGGCCAGCCGCCCGAGGCGCTGCAGCCGCTGCTGCGCAGCCAGTGGGCGGCGCTCGCGCCCGATGAGCGGCTGGTCTATTTCAAGCTCATCACCGGCGCCTTCCGCGTGGGCGTGTCGCGGCTGCAGGTCACGCAGGCGCTGGCGGCGGTGAGCGGCGTCGATGCCAAGCGCATCGCCCAGCGCCTCATGGGCTACACCCACATCGGCGCCCGACCCATGGCCGATGATTACCTGCGGCTGGTGGCGGCCACGGCCGACGATGGCACCGACGGCGCGGCCGACGGCGAGCTGCGCGGCCATCCGTACCCGTTCTTCCTCGCCCACCCGCTGCAGCTGGCGGTGGAGCAGTTCGACGCCGCGCTGGGCCCGCCCGCCGACTGGCTGGTGGAATGGAAGTGGGACGGCATTCGCGCCCAGCTGGTGCGCCGCGCCGCGGCGGACGGATCGGCCCAGGGCACCTGGCTCTGGTCGCGCGGCGAAGAGCTGGTGAGCGACCGCTTTCCCGAACTCCAGGCCCTGGGCGACGCGCTGCCGCCCGGCACGGTGCTGGACGGGGAGATCGTCGTCTGGCGCGCCGCGGAGGGCGATGCGCCGGCCCGCGTGCGCCCCTTCGCCGACCTGCAAAAGCGCATCGGCCGCAAGACCCTGGGCCCCAAGCTGCTGCGCGATCTGCCCGTGGTGCTGCTGGCCTACGACCTGCTGGAAGAGGGCGGGCAAGACCTGCGCGCCCTGCCGCAGCACGAGCGCCGCGCCCGGCTGGAAGCCCTCGTCGCCCGCCACCCGCACCCGGCCCTGGTCGCCAGCCCGCGGCTGCAGGGCGGCACCTGGCAGCAGCTGGCCGAGCAGCGCGAGGGCGCCCGCGCCCTGGGCGTGGAGGGCATGATGCTCAAGGCCCGCGGCGCGCAGTACGGCGTGGGCCGCACCAAGGACGTGGGTGTCTGGTGGAAGTGGAAGATCGACCCGCTCTCGGTCGATGCCGTGCTGATCTACGCCCAGCGCGGCCACGGCCGGCGCGCCAGCCTCTACAGCGACTACACCTTCGCCGTCTGGGACGGCCCGCCCGAGGCGCCCGGCCGGCAGCTCGTGCCCTTCGCCAAGGCCTATTCGGGCCTGACCGATGCCGAGATGGCGCGGGTGGACGCCATCATCCGCAAGACCACCGTGGAGACCTTCGGCCCCGTGCGCAGCGTGCGGCCCACGCTGGTGTTCGAGCTGGGCTTCGAGGGCATCGCCCACAGCGCGCGCCACAAGAGCGGCATCGCCGTGCGCTTTCCACGCATGCTGCGCTGGCGCGAGGACAAGCCCGTGGCTGAAGCCGATTCGCTGCAGACCTTGTCCGCTCTGCTGCCGCAGGCCGATCAATGACTGCGGTTTGCTCCGGTATTGATAGCTGCTCGCGCTTGAATTGCAAGGGCTGCAGGCGCATTCGGCGCCCATAATCGCAGGCCATGAACGCCAGGCAGCTTGTCTCCCGCTGGTTCGCCGAACGCGGCTGGAAGCCCTTCGCGTTCCAGCGCGAGGTCTGGCGCGCCATCGCCGCCGGGCAGAGCGGCCTGCTGCACGCCACCACGGGCGCGGGCAAGACCTATGCGGTCTGGCTCGGTGCGCTGCAGGCCTTCGCCGATGCGAAACCTGCACGAAAACGGGCCGCAGCGCAGGCGGAATCTGGACATACAGCTATTGAAAGCATAGCGAAGGCGCGGCGCCCTCAGCCCGCACCGCTCACCGTGCTCTGGCTCACCCCCATGCGCGCCCTGGCCGCCGACACCCTGCGCGCCCTGCAGACCCCGCTGGATGCGCTCGCGCCCGACCACCCCGTGCTGGCCCGCTGGACGGCCGGCGCCCGCACCGGGGACACCACCAGCGGCGAGCGCAGCGCCCAGCAGCGCCGTCTGCCCACCGTGCTGGTGACCACGCCCGAGAGCCTGTCGCTGCTGCTGGCCCGCGCCGATGCGCGCGAAACGCTGGCCACCGTGCAGCTGGTGGTGGCCGACGAATGGCACGAGCTGCTGGGCAACAAGCGCGGCGTGCAGGTGCAGCTGGCCATCGCCCGGCTGCGCGGCTGGAACCCTGCGCTGCGCGTCTGGGGTATGTCGGCCACGCTCGGCAACCTGCCCGAGGCGATGCAGGCCCTGCTGGGCGAGCCCGAGGCCGGCCAGCCCGCCGGCGTGCTGGTGCAGGGCCAGGTGGACAAACGCCTGGTGGTGGACACGCTGCTGCCCGACCACCCGGAGCGCTTTTCGTGGGCGGGCCACCTGGGCCTGGCCATGCTGCCGGCCGTGGTGCGCGAGCTGGCTTCGTCCGGCACCACCCTGGTCTTCGTCAACGTGCGCTCGCAGGCCGAGCTCTGGTACAAGGCCATCCTCGATGCGCGACCCGACTGGGCGGGCGAGCTGGCCATCCACCACGGCTCGCTGGACCGGGCGGTGCGCGAATGGGTGGAAGCGGGCCTCAAGGCCGGCCGCCTGCGCGCCGTGGTCTGCACCAGCAGCCTGGACCTGGGCGTGGACTTCCTGCCCGTGGAGCGCGTGCTGCAGATCGGCTCGGCCAAGGGCGTGGCGCGCCTCCTGCAGCGTGCCGGGCGCTCGGGCCATGCGCCGGGGCGGCCCTCGCGCATCACCCTGGTGCCCACCCACAGCCTGGAATTGGTCGAGGCCGCCGCCGCCCGCGCCGCCGTGCGAGCCGGCCAGGTCGAGCGGCGCTCCAGCCCGCGCCGCCCGGTCGATGTGCTGGTGCAGCACCTGGTCACCGTCGCCCTGGGCGGCGGCTTCGAGCCGGAGGCGCTCTACGCCGAAGTGCGCCGCACGGCCGCCTACCGCGACCTGCCGCGCGAGGTCTGGCAGTGGTGCCTGGACTTCGTCCACCGGGGCGGACCCTCGCTCGCCATCTACCCCGAATACCAGCGCGTGGCGCCGGGCGACGACGGTGTCTGGCGCATGCCCAGCCCGCGCCTCGCGCGCCGCCACCGCGCCAACATCGGCACCATCGTGAGCGACGCCAGCATGAGCGTGCAGGTGCTGCACGGCGCCCGGCTGGGCAGCATGGAAGAGAGCTTCCTCTCGCGCCTCTCGCCCGGCGACTGCTTCGTGTTCGCGGGCAACGTGCTGGAGCTGGTCCGGATCGAAGACATGACCGCCTATGTGCGCCGCGCCGCGCGCGGGCGGCCCACCGTGCCGCGCTGGGGCGGCTCGCGCATGCCGCTGTCCACCGTGCTGGCCGACTTCGTGGTGCGCCAGCTGGCCCGCGCCGCGGCCGGCGACTTCGGCGAGCCCGAGCTGCGCTGCGTGCGCCCGCTGCTCGACGTGCAGCAGCGCTGGTCGGCCCTGCCCACGCCCGGCACCCTGCTGGCGGAAACCCTGCGCACGCGCGAAGGCTGGCACCTCTTCCTCTACCCCTTCGCCGGCCGGCACGCCCACGCCGGGCTGGCGAGCCTGTTCGCCTGGCGCGCCGCGCAGGGCCAGGCCGGCACCTTCTCCATCGCCGTGAACGACTACGGCCTGGAACTGCTCAGCGCCACCGAGCGCGACTGGGCCGCGCTGCTGCCCGGCCTGCTGCGCACCGAGGCGGCCGGGCCCCCGGCCGCAGCCGAAGCCCCCGGCCTGGGGGCCGACGAGGCCCTGGCCATCCGCAACACGGCCAACGCCCTGGCCGACGCGGATGCGGGCGAAGAGCAAGAGGGCGCCGCCGCCCGCCGCGCCCTGCTGCACGAGGTGCTGGCCAGCCTCAACGCCACCGAAATGGCGCGCCGGCGCTTCCGCGAGATCGCCCGCGTGGCCGGCCTCATCTTCCAGAGCCACCCGGGCGAGCGCCGCAGCGCCCGCCAGCTGCAGGCCTCGTCGCAGCTCTTCTTCGAGGTCTTCCGGCAGTACGACGCGGCCAATCTGCTGCTGCGCCAGGCCGACGAGGAGGTGCTGAGCCAGGAACTGGACGTGGCCCAGCTGCTGGCCGCGCTGCGCCGCATGCAGGCGCAGCGGCTCGAAGTGCGGGCGCTGGTGCGGCCCAGCCCCTTCGCCTTTCCGCTGATGGTGGAGCGCTTCCGCGAAAAGCTCAGCAACGAAGAGCTGGCCGACCGCATCGCCCGCATGCTGGCCCAGCTCGACGGCGCGGCCGACGTGCCGGCCGGCGAGGGCGAACCCGCCGCCCCGCGCGTGCAGGACGTGGTGCCCGCCGATCCGCCCGAGCGGCCACGCCGGCGACGGACGGCGGGCAAGGCGGGGACGGCAGGCCAGGCCGCGCCCGAGGCCGCAGAGGCCGTGGCGCCGGTGGAGCCCGGACCGCTGCAGGCTACAGCCGCCTCGGTGCGGCGCATGCTCGACTTCTCGCTCACCAGCGCCGAGGTGCCCGAGGGCGCCGCCAGCCTGCGCCGACCCCGCCGCGAGCGCAAGCCCTCGCGCCCCTTGCCGCCCTTGTGAGGCGGCTGGCTACCATCGGCGGCATGCCTTCCGTTTCTGCAACCGCGCCCTTCGTTCCCGATCCGCTGACGGGCTCACACGCCCTGCAGATCGCAGGCGAAGCTGTGCGGCTGCTGCCCGAGCGCGCCCTGTGGTGGCCCGCCGCCGGCACGGTGTTCGTGGCCGACGTGCATCTGGGCAAGGCCGCCACTTTCCGTGCGCGCGGCATTCCGGTGCCGGGCGGCACCACGCAGGGCAACCTGCAGCGGCTGACGGGTTTGCTGGACGGTCTGGGCGCGCAGCGACTGGTGGTGCTCGGCGACTTCCTGCATGCGGCCGAGGCGCGGAACCCCGCGCTGCTGGAGGCGCTGGGCGGCTGGCGTGCGCGGCATGCCGGCGTTGCCATGGTGCTGGTGCGCGGCAATCACGACGGGCATGCGGGTGATCCGCCCCCTCACCTGGACATCGCCGTGGTGGACGAGCCCTGGCACACCGGCCCGTTCGCCGGCTGCCACCATCCGCAGGCCCATCCCACCCAGCATGTGCTGGCAGGCCACGTGCATCCGTCCACCGTGCTGCGCGGGCCGGGGCGCGACGCGGTGCGGCTGCCGTGCTTCGCGGTGACCGGGCAGCTCACGCTGCTGCCGGCCTTCGGGCTCTTCACTGGCAGCGCCGGGTTGGCCTCGTCGCCGGAGCGGTGCCTGTTCGCCGTGGGCGGCGGGCGGGTCTGGCCGGTGCCGGCAGGCCGCTAACCCGCGCGCGAGTGCATGGCGCGGTGGCATCGCTGTGCGCGCCCGCCAGGTGTTCACGCACCCGGCGCGGAAGCCATGTGAACGCGATTGCCACCGCTTTTTTTCGACTGGTACATCGCCTCGTCGGCATGCACCAGCAGGCGGTGCTCTTCATCGCCGTGGTCGGGGTAGCTGGCAATGCCGATGCTGGGCCGGATGTGCAGGCGGTTGCCCCGCAGGTCGAACGCGTTCCCGAAGGCGCCCCGTATCTTCTCGGCCGTGCGGGTGGCGTGCTCTGCCAGATGGCAGTCCTCGATCAGCACCACGAACTCGTCGCCGCCGAGCCGGGCCACGGTGTCCGACGCCCGCACGCATTCCAGCAGGCGCTGAGCCACGCGCTGCAGCAGCAGGTCGCCCATGGAGTGCCCCAGCGTGTCGTTCACCTCCTTGAAGCGGTCCAGGTCGATGAACAGCAGCGACAGCGAATGCTGTTCACGCCGAGCCCGCGCCAGTGCGGTCCTGAGGCGGTCCAGGAACAGCTGGCGGTTGGGCAGCTGCGTGAGCGGGTCGTATTGCGCCATGTGCCGAAGGCGCTCGAGCATCTGCTTGCGCTCGATGGCGGCCGTCACCTGGCTGGAGATGAACTGCAGCAGTTCCTTGTCCTCTTCGGTGTAGCGCATCGTGTCCGAGTAACCCTGCAACACCAGCACGCCCAAGATGCCGCTGGAGGCTTGCAGCGGCAGGCCCAGCCATGAATGCGGCTGAGGCTCGGGCAGGTGAGCCTTTCGTGCCGCGAAGGCTTCGGGGGTGAGCAGCAGCGTGGCCCCGGTACGGATCACCTCGGCGCAAAGCGGAGCTTCGGCCAGCGGCAACGGAGGTGGGGCAGCGTGGTATTCGTTGGCGTAGTAAGGAAAGCTCAGCGTCTGCGCCGTGGCGTCATAGAGCGCGACGGAGAGATTGGTGGCGGGCAGCAGCCTGCCGATGATCCGGTGGATGCGCTCGAGCAGCGACTCCAGCGTGGGTTCGGTCTGCGCTGCCTCCGAAATATCGTAGATCGCCGCCTGCAGCGCTTCGGTGGCCTTGCGCTCGGTGATGTCGTGCGCAACGGCCAGGCGAACCTGGTGCTCCTCGATCCAGCGCGCCGTCCAGCGGATGTGGGCGATGCGCCCATCCTTGCGGATGTAGCGATTCTCGAAGTTGAGCTGGAGCTCGCCAGCGCTGACGCTCCGCGCCTGCTTCTGGGTGACGGGCAGGTCCTCGGGATGCACCATGTCCAGCATGCGCTTGCCGATCACCTCCGCTGGCGCGTAGCCGAAAATGCGCTCGAAAGCGGCGCTGACGAAGACGATGGTGCTGTCCTGCTCGACGACGCACACGGCGTCGAGCAGCATGTCCATGATGTTGATGGGCGAAATGCGTTGCATGAGGCAGGGATACGTCTCGTGGCCGCATCCATTGTGCCGCGATGGCCATGGTCGCAGCCGCCAGCGAGCTTGAGGGTGCGGCGTGGGCTCCGCAGGATTCCGTGCAAGATACACCACGGCACTGGCGATGGCGATGGCGCTGGCGCCCGGGCGAGCGGCGTCAGCCGCGACAGACCGTCGCTGGTGCGGCTTGCGATGCCGCCCCGCCATCCCCCCTCCACGCAGGCGTTGCAGCGCGGCCCCGGCTACGACCCGTGACACTAGAATCGCGCCCTTTGCCCGCCCGGGAGCGCCGGAACCGCCCATCATGAACATCGTCGTCAACGAAGAACTCAAGGCCTACATCGACCCGCTTACCCCGCAGGAACACGAGGCGCTGGAGCGCAGCATCCTCGCCGAGGGCTGCCGCGATGCATTGGTGCTCTGGGGCGATCTGCTGATCGACGGGCACAACCGCTACGGCATCTGCACCCAGCACGGCCTGCCGTTCAACACGGTGCAGGCCACGCGCTTCCAGACCATGGAAGACGTCCACCTCTGGATGATCGACCAGCACCTGGGCCGGCGCAGCGTGTCGGACTTCCAGCGCGGCGTGCTGGCGCTGCGCAAGAAGGAGATCGTGCAGGCGCGCCAGGCGCGTGCGGCAGCCGCCCCGCCCGAGGGCGATGCGCCTGGGCCCGACGCCGCGACGGCACCCGCCGCGGCTCCCGCGGCCGCGGCCGGCGAGGAGTCGCTGGCCAGCCGCGAAGCCATCGCCCGCGCGGCGCGCATCAGCAGCAGCCAGGTGTTGATGATCGAAAAGATCCGCAGCCAGGCGGCGCCCGAGGTGGTGGAGGCCGTGAAGTCGGGCGTGATCTCCATCAACGCCGCGGCGGCCGTGGCCACGCTGCCGCAGCAAGAGCAGGTGGCGGCGGCCACGGCCGGCAAGGATGAACTGCGCCAGGCCGCCAAGCGCGTGCGCGAAGCCAGGCGCAAGCCGGCCGTCACGGCTGTGGCCGACGAGGGCGCGGCCGCGTCCGAAGGCGGCGCCAGCGCAGCCACCCCGGCCGACGAACTGAGGACCCTGCGCGAACGGGTGGCTGCCCTCACGGCCGAGAACGCGGCGCTGCGCGCGAGGCTGCACGCCCTGGGTGTTCAGGACGCCGAAGCGCCGTTCTGAGCGCGCCTGTTGACATCCATCAGGGAGGGGGCGCCGCCCGAGCCTGCGCGCGCCCGTTTGCGAGGCCGTTTGCAGGTCTTTGCCTACAGGAGGGCAGACCGTACGCCTCTATCATCCGCCACCGTTCCCATTACCCCCCCCCATTTCCGTGAACTCCTCCGTGGATGAAGACAAGCGGCGCCTAGAGCGCTTCGCCATGCCCCTGCGCCTGTTCGTGGGCTTCATGTTGGCCGCCCTGGCCACCGTGGTGATCGCACTGTTCACCTACCAGAGCAGCCAGGATCGTGCGGCTGCCGTGAACCGAATGAACCGGTCGGTGGAGGTGATATCGCAAGTGCAGGCGGTGCTGGCGACGCTCAAGAACGCCGAGACGGGCCAGCGCGGCTACCTGCTGACCGGCAAGGAGCGCTATCTGGCGCCGTATGAGTCTTCCGTGAAGTCGCTCGGTGCTGAGTTCGCTGCCCTCAAGCAGGCGCTTGCCGACAGTCCCGAACAGCTGGAGCGTCTGGATAACGTCCAGAGCATGTCGGCGCAGAAGATGGGCGAAATGCTCCGCACCATCGAATTGCATCGGCAGGGCAAGGTCTCTGACGCGTTGGAACTGGTGCAGAGCGACCAAGGCCTGGAGCTGATGAACAAGCTGCGCGCCGCGCTGCGCGAGATGCTGGTGGCGGAGAACGATTCGCTGAACCGGTACCGCGATTCGTGGGAGCGCGCGGCCTCCTACGGCGCTTATTTCACCTGGGTCAGCGCGCTGGTTCTGCTGCTGCTGATCTGCGCCTCTGCCGCCATGACCGCGCTGGACTATCGCAACAAGGCGCGCGAGAACTGGATCAAGAGCGGCCTGGTCGCGCTGGGGGCCCGGTTGCAGGGCGACCACCGCCTGGAAGAGTTGGGCCAGCGGGTCGTGGAGTATTTGGCGCAGCGCATGGGTGCCAAGGTCGGGGCGGCCTATTTGACCGAAGGCCATGGCCTCTTTCAGCGCATGGGAGGCTATGGGCTGGAGGACGGACAGCACAAGAACCGGGTGGTCAAGGGAGAAGGCTTGCTGGGACAGGCCGCGCAGTCCCGCGAATTGCTGCATGTGCGGGATGTTCCAGAGGGCTATCTCCCCATCACCTCCGGCCTGGGCCGAGGCCAGCCGGTCGAAATCGTCATCGTGCCCGCGCTGCTGTTCGGGGCCGTACACGGTCTGATCGAACTCGGCTTCTTGCGCAAACTCACGCCCACCGATATCGATTTTCTCCAGCGTGCGGCCGAGCAGGTAGCCCTTTCGCTGCGCTCTGCCAGCGACCGCACGCAGCTGGAGGCGCTGTTGTCCGAAACCCAGCGCCAGGCCGAAGAGTTGCAGGCCCAGCAGGAGGAGCTTCGCGTCAGCAATGAAGAGCTGGAGCAACAAAGCCGCGTGCTGCAGGAATCGCAGGCCCAACTGGAGGCGCAGCAGGCCGAGCTGGAGCAGACCAATGCCCAGCTGGAAGAGCAGACCCAGCAGCTCGAATACCAGAAGCAGCAGCTGCTGCGCGCGCAGGACGCGCTGGGCGACAAGGCTCGCGACCTGGAACTGGCCAGCCAGTACAAGAGCGAGTTCCTCGCCAACATGAGCCACGAGCTGCGCACCCCGCTCAATTCCAGCCTGATCCTGGCCAAGCTGCTCTCCGATAACAAACAGGGCAACCTGACGCCGGATCAGGTTCGATACGCGCAGACTATTCTGGGCGCGGGCAACGACCTGCTCGCCCTCATCAACGACATTCTCGATCTGTCCAAGATCGAGGCCGGGCAGGCCTCCATCTCGGTGGAGACAGTCCATGTCGCGCGCTCGGTGCAGGGTTGGGTCGAGCCGCTGCGAGCACTGGCCGAGGACAAGGGCCTGCGCCTGCATTCCAGCGTGGACCCGTCCGTGCCCGCGACCATCCAGTCCGACCCGCAGCGTCTTGGCCAGGTGCTCAAGAACCTGCTGTCGAACGCGCTCAAGTTCACAGAGCATGGCGAAGTCACGCTGCGCGTGCTGCAGCAGGCCGACGGCATGGTGGCTTTCGAAGTGCAGGACACCGGCATCGGCATAGCCGAGCATCAGCAGGCACTGATCTTCGAGGCTTTCCGCCAGGCCGATGGCAGCACCCACCGCAAATATGGCGGCACGGGACTGGGCCTCTCGATCTCGCGTGATCTCGCCCAGTTGCTGGGCGGCAGCATCCGCGTGCAGAGCGCGCCCGGAAAGGGCAGCACCTTTACGCTGCTGTTGCCCGTTCAGGCGCCCGAGTCAGCCAGCGTTCCCGAGAAGAAACCCGCTGCTGCAGCCACCCCCGCCGCGCCGCAGGCCATGCCGGTTGCCAGAGGCACGGATACGCAGGCGCTTCCCCCGGAGGCGACACTGCCCCAGCCCCCCGTGCCCCGGCGCTCCAGCGGGGTGAAGGATGACCGCGATCAGCTCGAGGCTGGCCGGCGCACGATGCTGGTCATCGAGGATGACCACCGCTTCGCCCGCATCCTGTACGAGCTTGCACGCGAGATGGGCTTCCAGTGCGTGGTGGCCCACGCCGGCGGCGAAGGCCTTGCTGCGGCGCTGGAGTACCAGCCTCAAGCCATCGTGCTCGACATGAACCTGCCGGACCTGTCCGGCCTGGGCGTGCTCGATCAGCTCAAGCGCAACCCGGCCACCCGGCACATCCCGGTGCATGTGGTGTCGGTGGCCGACTATGCGCAAGAGGCTCTGGGGCGCGGCGCCGTGGGCTACGCGTTCAAGCCGGTCAAGCGCGAAGAACTGGTGCAGGCGCTCGAGCGCATGGAAGCCAAGTTCACGCAGAGCCTGCGCCGCGTGCTGGTGGTGGAAGACGACGAGCGCCAACGCGAGAGCGTGGGCCACCTGCTTGCCAACGGCGACGTGGAGATCGTAGGCGCGGGGACCGCTCGCCGTGCGTTGGAACTGTTGCGCTCCAGCACCTTCGACTGCATGGTGATGGACCTGAACCTGCCCGATCTGAGCGGCTACGAGCTGCTGGAGCAGATGGCCGGCCAGGAAGACGTGGCCTTTCCGCCGGTCATCGTCTATACGGGCCGCTCGCTCACGGCGGCCGAGGAGCAGCAGCTGCGGCGCTTTTCCAAGTCCATCATCATCAAGGACGCACGTTCCCCCGAGCGCTTGCTGGACGAGGTCACGCTGTTCCTGCACCAGGTGGAGTCGGCCCTGCCAGTGGAGCGGCGCAAGATGCTGCAGGTGGCCCGAGACCGCGACTCCAGCTTCGAGGGCCGCACCATCCTGATCGTGGAAGACGACGTCCGCAACGTGTTCGCGCTCTCCAGCGTGTTGGAGCCGACCGGCGCGCGGGTCGAGATCGCCCGCAACGGGCGCGAGGCCCTGGAGGCGCTGGAGCGTGCCCAGGGCGCGGGCGGCACCCCGGTGGACATGGTGTTGATGGACATCATGATGCCGGAGATGGATGGTTTCACCGCCATGTCCGAGATCCGCAAGCGGGCCGAATGGCGCCGCCTGCCCATCATCGCCCTCACCGCCAAGGCCATGAAGGACGACCAGGAGAAGTGCCTGGCCGCAGGTGCCAACGACTACATCGCCAAGCCGCTCGACGTCGAGAAGCTGCTCTCCCTGGTCCGCGTGTGGATGCCCAAATGATGGTGATGGAGAGAGATGCCACCGTGCCGCAGCGCAAGAAGACCTTCGACATCGAGCAGCAGCTGCTGATCGAGGCGATCTACCACCGCTACCACTACGACTTCCGCAGCTATGCGCAGGCCTCGCTCAAGCGGCGCCTGCAGACGGCACTCACCCGTTTCGACTGCCGCACGCTGTCGCAGCTGCAGCACCTGGTGCTGCACGAGCCCGAGGTGTTCCCGGCCATGCTCGAATACCTCACGGTGCAGGTGAGCGAGATGTTCCGCGACCCCGCCTACTTCAAGGCCTTGCGCGAGAAGGTGGTGCCTTTCCTGCGCACCTACCCCTCGCTCAAGATCTGGGTGGCGGGCTGCAGCACGGGCGAGGAGGTGTATTCGCTCGCCATCCTGCTGCGCGAGGAAGGCCTGCTCGAGCGCACGCTGATCTACGCCACCGACATCAACGCCAGCGCGCTGCAGAAGGCCGAGGCCGGCATCTACGACATCGAGCGTGCGCGCGGCTTCACCGAGAACCATGCCGCCTCGGGCGGGCGCAGTTCCCTCTCGGAGCACTACACCGCCGCCTATGGCCGCATGCTGATCGACAAGACGCTGCGCCGGCACATCGTGTTTTCCGATCACAGCCTCGCCACCGACAGCGTGTTCGCCGAGATGCAGCTCGTGTCGTGCCGCAACGTGCTGATCTATTTCGACCGCGACCTGCAGAACCGGGCCCTCTCGCTCTTCGAGGAGGCGCTCTGCCATAAGGGCTTTTTGGGACTCGGCTCCAAGGAGTCGCTGCGCTTTTCCACCCAGGCGGCGAATTTCGATGGCTTTGTGCCCGAAGAGCGCATCTACCGCAAAAAGGCAGGGCTGTGAACGCACTGGGCGATGAGGTGGGCCAGGGCCGCGGCCTGGCCGCCCTGCCGGATGAGCCCCTGCAGGTGGTGGTGATCGGCGGCTCGGCGGGCAGCATCGACGCGCTCGCGGTGCTGCTGCCGGCGCTGCCTGCCACGCTGCGCGCGGCCGTGGTGGTGGTGGTGCATCTGCCGCGCGAGCGGCCCAGTCTGCTCAGCCAGATATTCCAGCCGCGCTGCGCCCTTCCTGTACGCGAGGCCCAGGACAAGGAGCCGCTGGAGCCGGGCACCATCTATTTCGCCCCGCCCGACTACCATCTGCTGCTCGACGCCGGCCCGACGCTGGCGCTGTCGGTCGACGACCCGGTGCATTTCTCGCGCCCTTCGATCGACGTGCTGTTCGAGACCGCAGCCGATGCCTGCGGCAGCGGCTTGCTTGCCATCCTGCTCTCGGGCGCGAATGCCGATGGCGCGCAGGGGCTGGCAGCCGTGCAGGCCGCCGGTGGCACCACGCTGGTGCAGCTGCCTGCCAGCTGTGCCGTGCCTTTCATGCCCGAGGCTGCTCTTGCCGTGATGCAGCCGGGCCACATCATGACGCCGGAGGGCATGGCTGCGCTGCTGCTCGAATGGCATTCAGGGAGACGTCTGTGATTCTTTCCTCTGCTCCTGCCTCCCACGCAGGCGCTGTGGCCCAGCCACCGCGCGTGAAGTGCCTCATCGTCGATGACGTCCAGGAGAATCTGATCGCGCTGGAGGCGCTGCTGGGCCAATGCGATGTGGACATCCTCAAGGCTGCCTCCGGCCCGCAGGCGCTGGAACTGCTGCTGCGGTACTCGGATGTGGCGCTGGCGCTGCTGGATGTGCAGATGCCCGAAATGAACGGCTTCGAGCTGGCGGAGCTTTTGCGCTGCAGCGAGCGCACGCGGCACATCCCGCTGATCTTCATGACCGCCGGATCGCGCGATCAGAACTGGCAGTTCAAGGGCTATGAATCGGGCGCGGTGGACTTTCTCTACAAGCCCATCGACCCGCATATGCTGGTCAACAAGGCCAATGTCTTCTTCCAGCTGCAGCAGCAGAAGCTGGCGCTGGCCCGCGAACTGCAGGAGCGCACGGAGGCATTGCGCGTCAACGACATGTTCATGGCCGTGCTCAGCCACGACCTGCGCGGCCCGTTGAGCGCCATCCTCGCGTCTGCCGTGGTGCTGCAGCGTCCTCACGACGCCGAGAAGGTGCCTCTGTTGGCCGGCAAGATCCAGGCGAGCGGCCGGCGCATGAGCCGAATGATCGAAGACCTGCTGGATGTGACGCGGGTGCGGCAGGCCGGCGGCCTGGTCATGAGCCGCAGCGAACTGGCCGACCTGGGCGACGCGGCCGAGCGCACCGTGCAGGAGCTGCGCGACACCCACCCCGAGCGCTCCATCGAGCTGCAGTCGCATGGCGATCTGCACGGCTGGTGGGACGGAGAGCGGCTCTGCCAGGTGATCGCCAACTTGCTGGGCAACGCCGTCCACCACGGTACGCCGGACCGGCCCGTCAGCCTCCTGCTCGACGGTAGCGCACCGAACGAGGTGGTGCTGCGCACCAGCAACGGCGGCACCATTGCGCCGGAGCTGCTCCCCCATCTCTTCGACCCGTTCCGGGGCAGCGCTCAGCAACTCGCGCCCGGCAAGCACCGGGGGCTCGGGCTGGGTCTCTACATCGTCCACCAGATCGTGCTGGCGCACGAGGGCCGCATCACGGTGCAGTCGGAAGGCGGTGTTACGGAGTTCGAGGTGCGACTGCCGCGCAGCCACAGCGGGAGTGCTGCGGCGCGCTGATGCGGCGCGGTGCGGCCTGAGTTGCTGGGTGGCTCAGGCCGGCGTGGGCGCTTGGTGGGCGGTCTGCGCTTCGTCCAGCAGGCGGTCGAGTGCATCCATCTCGAAGGGCTTGGCCAGTGAGCGGACGTTCGGCCCCAGGGCCCGCAGATCGTCGCCCAGCTGATAGCCTGAGCACAGCACCACCCAGCGTGCACGGTCCTGCGCTAGCAGCTTGCGGGCCAGCTCAGCACCGGACATCCCTGGCAGGCTGACGTCGGATATGACCAGATCGAAAGGCGCCTGGGCATCGAGCCTGAGCGCCTCCTCGGCGGTGGCGCAGCTGACGATCTCGCGCCCATCGCTTTCCAGCAGCAGGCTCATGGCATCCCGCAGTTCGCAGTTATCTTCGACGTACAGCAGGCGCAGGGTTGTCATGCAGGCAGCGCAGAGCGCTGTTAGTGGGTGGGTTGGGAGTGCGGGGAGGGTGCCATCACTGCCGCCACGAGCCGTGTGCTGAAGGGAAGCGCCCCAGCCCGGCCCTATGCGGTGATATCGACCGATTTTCTGCGACTTCACCCCATCGACCTGTAGGACAAAAGCGCGGTGCAGTGCGCCGCAGTGCGGTACTGCGCTCCCTGGAGGCGTCTGCCGACAGACCGTCGCCGTCGCAGGGCACATACTGTGCTTCTGCCCCGATGGCGTGCGTCTTGCATGGCCTGGTATCCACAGAGACTGCGACGCGCCCCAATGATCCGAATCAAACTGCAAGTGGACCTGGCCTACACCGTGAGCGGTCCGGGGGGCGATTTCCTTTTCAACATCCACGCTGCGCACACCCGCCACCAGACGGTGCAGGACGAGACGCTGGTCATCACCCAGCAGCAGGGTTCGTCCACCGTCACCGTGCCTGGCCAGCTTTCGACCGACCCGGCTACCCATACGCGCTGCCTGCGCTTGCACACGGGCCCCGGGCCGCTGCAGCTGGCTTATGCCGCCACGGTGGATATGCGCCACGACGTGGCCGACCCCGCCCGCATCCCCGAGGTGCCGGTGCGCGAACTGCCGGATGACGTGCTGCAGTACATCTACCCCAGCCGCTACTGCCAGTCCGACCAGCTGACCACGCTGGCCTTCCGCGAGTTCGGCCACCTCTGGCAGGGCTACAGCCGCGTCCAGGCCATCCGCGACTGGGTCCACGGGCATGTGGAGTTCCGCTCCAACACCTCGACGTCGGCCACTTCGGCGCTCGACACCTTCGTGCAGCGCATGGGCGTGTGCCGCGACTTCGCCCACCTGATGATCGCCATCTGCCGCGCGCTGAGCATTCCGGCGCGCTTCGTCACCGGCACCGACTATGGCGCCGACCCCGCACTGGGTCCGCCGGACTTCCATGCCTACGTCGAAGCCTATCTGGGCGGCCGCTGGTACCTGTTCGACCCCTCGGGCACGGCCATCCCCATGGGCATGATCCGTCTGGCGACCGGCCGCGATGCCGCCGACGTGGCTTTCGCCACCATCTTCGGCAGTGTCGCCACCGAGGCGCCCAAGATCCGTGCGTGGGCCGTGCAGGACCCGTCGCGTGGCTTCGAGCTGCCGCATCATTCCTCGCTGGCTCTTTCTACCGACGGCCCTGCGCCTGAGCGCGGGCAGCGGCTGGCGCGCTGAGATCATGAGCGGATCGGGGCTCTGGCCCTTAATCCTCATGGGTATGATGCTATTGAAAATATAGCATCAGGGTGTGTGTGTGCCGCATGGCATACCGCTTCAGCAGCCCCGCGCCTGCAGGGTGGCCGGCTTGGGTCTAGCATCCGGGCTTTGGCTTTCAACGACCCGCTGCCGGGCAACCCCTCGCATGACCACCTCCGCCACCGCTTCCTCGTCCTCCCCCGTCCGCCTGCAGATCGACTTCGTCTCCGACGTCTCCTGCCCCTGGTGCGCCATCGGCCTGAATGCGCTGGAGCAGGCGGCAAGGCGGCTAGAGGGCGAGGTCGCGCTGGACCTGCATTTCCAGCCCTTTGAGCTCAACCCGCAGATGGCCCCTGAAGGCCAGGACATCGGCGAGCACCTGATGGAAAAGTACGGTGCCACGCCCGAGCAGTCGCAGCAGACCCGTGCCGCCATCACCCAGCGCGGCGCGGAGCTGGGCTTCACCTTCAACATGGGCCAGCGCAGCCGCATCTACAACACCTTCGACGCGCACCGGCTGCTGCACTGGGCCGAGGAAGAGGGCGCACCCGGCAGCCAGGCGGCGCTCAAGCACGCGCTCTTTCGCGCCTACTTCACCGAAGGCCTGAATCCCGGCGACCACGCCGTGCTGCTGCGCCTGGCCGGCGAAGTGGGCCTGGACGTGGAGCGCGCCCGGGCGGTGCTGGCTTCGGACGAATTCGCCGAAGCGGTGCGCGAGCGCGAGGCGTTCTTCCAGCAGCACGGCATCCATTCGGTGCCGGCCGTCATCGTGAACCAGCGCCACCTCATCCAGGGCGGCCAGCCGGTGGAGGTGTTCGAGCAGGCGCTGCGCCAGATCGCCGCAGGGGGCTGAGCACCGCCCAAGGCACAACGCCCACCGCTATCGAAAAAATAGCGGTGGGCGCTTGCTGGATGCGCGCTGCGGGCGCCTGGGGCTTGAAGCCCGCTGCGGTCAGTCCTTGAGGGGGATGGGCGTGCTCCGGTCCACCGGCACGGCGGTGACGCTGTTCTGCGGCGAGCCGTCGATCAGCCGGTCGGAATAGCTCAGATAGACCAGCGTGTTGCGCTTGGGATCGACCATGCGCACCACGCGCAGCCGCTTGAACAGGATGGAGGTGCGTTCGCTGAACACCTCCTCCTGCTTCTTGAGCGGCGCCTTGGCGAAGCTCAGCGGCCCGGTCTGGCGGCAGGCGATGGAGGCTTCGGACTTGTCCTCCGCCAGGCCCAGCGAGCCCTTGATGCCGCCGGTGCGGGCGCGCGAGACGTAGCAGGTCACGCCCTGCACGGCCGGGTCGTCGTAGGCCTCCACGATGATGTCGTGGTCGCGGCCCAGCAGCTTAAAGGCCGTGTCCACGGTGCCGATGGTGTCCGCGCCGGCCTGGGCCGAGAGGGCGGCGCCGGCCAGGGCCAGTGCTACGGCGACGGCGCGCGGGGTGGTGGGGCGGGGCATGGTCTCGATCTCCTCGTCAGGCGGCGGATGCGGCTTCGGCGCAGCGGCGCGCCAGATGGGCCAGGGCTTCTTCTACCTGGTCCACCAGCACCAGGCACAGGTCGCCCGGCTGCAGGCGGTCCAGCGCGGTGTCGATGGCGATGAATTCGCCGCGGATCTCTTCGACATGCTGGGTGCGCGGCGCTTCGCCCAGGCCTTCGCGTAGCAGCGCCATGACTTCGCCGTCGGCGCGGCCGCGCTGGGCCGCGTCCTGGTAGAGGATCACGTCGTCGAACGCGGCGCCCAGGATGGCGGTCTGCTCGCGGATGTCTTCGTCGCGCCGGTCGCCCGCACCGCTGATGACCACGCTGCGGCGCTTCGCGGGCATGGCGTCCACGGCCTGCACCAGGGCGCGCATGGCGTCGGGGTTGTGGCCATAGTCGGCGATCACGGTGGCACCGCCGAAGTCCATCACGTTGAAGCGGCCGGGCGCGTTGTCGCTGTCGTTCACGAAGCCCGACAGCCCTCGGCGGATGGTCTGCCACGGCAGGCCCACGCCCCAGGCGGCGGCCACGGCGGCCATCACGTTCTCGACCTGGAAGCCGATCTTGCCGCCCTGGGTGATCGGCACGTCGCGCAGGTGGATGGTCTCGCGCCAGGAGCCTTCGGCCGCGACGATGGATTCGCCGTCGCCATCGATATAGACCGAGCGGTGGCCCTGGGCGCGGTGCGTGGCCATGACGGGGTGGTGCCGGTCGCTGGCGAAGTAGATCACCTTGGCGGTGGTGGCCGAGGCCATGGCCGCGACGATGGGGTCGGCGGCGTTGAGCACCGCATAGCCGTCGGGCGAGACGTTCTGCACGATCACGCGCTTGAGCACGGCCAGGTCTTCGACCGTGTTGATGTAGTTCATCCCCAGATGGTCGCCCGCGCCGATGTTCGTCACCACGGCGACCGAGCAGCGGTCGAAGCCCAGGCCCTCGCGCAGGATGCCGCCGCGCGCCGTCTCGAACACGGCCGCGTCCACCTCGGGGTGCAGCAGCACGTTGCGCGCGCTCTTGGGGCCGGAGCAGTCGCCGCTGTCGATCTGGTGGCCGTTCACATAGACGCCGTCGGTGTTGGTCATGCCCACGCGCAGCCCCTGGGCCGAGAACAGGTGGGCGATCAAGCGCGCCGTGGTGGTCTTGCCGTTGGTGCCGGTGACGGCCACGGTGGGGATGCGCCCGTCCTGGCCGTGGGCGAAGAGCTTGTCCACCATGGCCTGGCCGACGTTGCGCGGCTTGCCGTAGCTGGGCGTGAGGTGCATGCGCAGGCCCGGGGCTGCGTTGACTTCGACGAAGCCGCCGCCTTGCTCTTCGAGCGGGCGCAGCACGGTTTCGGCCACCATGTCCACGCCGCAGATGTGCAGGCCCACCATCTGCGCCGCAGCCACGGCGCGCGCGGCCACGTCGGGGTGGACGTCGTCGGTCACGTCGGTGGCGGTGCCGCCGGTGGAGAGGTTGGCGTTGTTGCGCAGGATGACGCGCTGGCCTTTGGCGGGCACGGAATCGGGCGTGAGGCCCTGCAGCGCCAGGCGGGCGACGGCGATGTCGTCCAGCCGGATCTTGGTGAGCGACGTGGCATGGCCTTCGCCGCGGCGCGGGTCGAGGTTGACCAGATGCACCAGGTCGCGCACCGTGCGCTCGCCGTCGCCCAGCACCTGGGGCGGGTCGCGCCGGGCGGCGGCGACCAGCTGGTCGCCCACCACCAGCAGGCGGAAGTCGTGGCCGGGCAGGAAGCGCTCGACCATCACGGTGCCGTATTCGGCGGCGGTGCGGAAGGCTTCGTCCAGTTGCGCGCGGTCGGTGATGTTGACCGTCACGCCCTTGCCCTGGTTGCCGTCCTGCGGCTTGACGACGACCGGCAGGCCCACCTTCTGGGCCACGGCCCAGGCTTCGTCCACGGTGGCGACGGGCGCTCCCAGCGGCACCGGCACGCCGGCGGCGTGCAGCAGGCGCTTGGTCAGGTCCTTGTCCTGCGCGATCGATTCGGCCACGGCGCTGGTGGAGTCGAGCTCGGCCGCCTGGATGCGGCGCTGCTTGGAGCCCCAGCCCAGCTGCACCAGGCTGCCGCGCGTGAGGCGCCGGTACGGAATGCCGCGCGCCACGGCCGCATCGACGATGGAGCCGGTGCTCGGGCCCAGACGCTCGTCTTCGTCCAGCTCGCGCAGTCGGGCGATGGAGGCCTCTGCGTCGAAGTGGCTGCCCTCGAAGGCGGCCTGGACTAGTGCCTGGGCATCTTCGAAGGCCTGCCGGCCCACGGCCTCTTCGCTGTATTCGACGATCACCTGGTAGATGCCCGCGTCCGGCGTGGCCGCGGTGCGGCTGAAGCTCACCGGGCAGCCGGCCTGGGCCTGCAGCGCCAGGGCTGCGGCCTGCAGCACGTGGGCCAGCGAGATGTCGGTGTCGGTGTTCTCGGCGTGCAGCACGCCGATGGCGGGGAACAGTGCGCGCAGGCGGCTCTCGAAGCCGGCGATCTGGTGCATGGCACGCTCATGTTCGGCGCATTTGACGATGGCCTCGATGGCGGTGTGCCGGCTCCAGAGATTGGGGCCGCGCAGGGCCCGGGTGCGGGATACGTCCATGACGAATCGTTCTTTCTTGTCGTGATCGTGCGGTCGGGGGGCGGTGGGGACGGGCAGGGCGCTGCGGTGTTCAGCGCACGCCGCCGGCGTTGGCGGCCAGGCCCGTGGCGGGGACCACGGGGGGCGTGACCGGCAGCGCTTCGGGCTCGAAGGTCTTGATGCCGGCACCGATCAGGTCGGGCGCGATATCCAGCGCCCAGGCGGTGGCGACGATGGCCAGCAGGGTGTCGGTGTCGGTAGGCACGGCGTTGCGGCCGAAGGTCAGCTCGGAGACCGGCCCCAGCACGTGTTCGGCCGAGCCGGTGGCCAGCACCACACGGCCGTTCTTGACCAGCACGGCACGGCCGTTGTCCTGGGCGCGGTGCTCAGCGATGGCCGGCAGGCTGCCGTCCTGTGCATAGAGCACCACGCTGCCGTCGCACAGCGGCGCCAGTTCCAGCACCTGCGGCTCGGCCGCGTTGAGCACGGCGGCGCCTTCGGGCAGCACCACGTCCACCTGGGTGCGCATGACCTTGTACATCTGGTCCTGCTCCAGCACGTCGAACTCGGCCAGCGAGGCGAGGCCGTCCATGTCGGTGACCACGCCCACCTGGCAGCGGTCGTAGGCGAGGCCGTCGCGCAGGATGGTGCGCGCATCGTTCTCGATCACGGCGGCCTGCACCATGCGGTTCATCAGCAGGCGGTGGGCGGCCTCCCAGTGGGCGCTGTCGGTGGTGTCCACGCAGCGGCGGTCGAGGTAGAGGCCCTCGCGGCAGGCCAGGCCGGTGTGATGGCCGCCCAGATGCATAAGCCAGCCCACCACGCGGGCGATGGTACTGGTGCCGCGCGTGCCGGCCACGCCCACCAGGGGGATACGGCCTGCGCCGCCCTCGTCGGAGGGAAAGAGGTGGTCAGCGATGGCCTGGCCTACCGGGCGCGGCGCGCCCACGGCGGGCTTCAGGTGCATCAGCAGGCCGGGGCCGGCGTTCACCTCGACGATGGCGCCGCCTTGCTCCTGCAGCGGGCGGGAGATGTCCTGCGCGACCAGGTCGATGCCGGCGATGTCCAGGCCCACCACACGGGCGGCCAGCTGGGCGATGTAGGCGACTTCGGGGTGGACCTCGTCGGTGCAGTCCACGGCCACGTTGCCGTTGCGCTGCACGACGATCTGGCGGCCCGCGGCGGGCACTGAGTCGGCAGTGAGGTCCTGGCGCTTGAGTTCGAGCTGCACCTTGGCGTCGGTCGCCACGTTGATGATCTCGAGGGGATACTCTTCCTCGTAGCCGCGGCGCGGGTCGGAGTTGAGCTGGCTGTCGATCAATTCGCTCACGGTCGAGCGGCCGTTGCCGGTGATGCTCACCACCTCGCCGCGCGCGGCGGCCACCACCTTGCCGCCCACGACCAGCACGCGGTGCTCGTTGCCGGGGATGAAGCGCTCGACCATCACGTCGCTGCCCTCGGGGTAGGCCACGTGGTAGGCGCCTTCGATGTCTTCCTGGCGGCGCAGGTCCAGCGTCACGCCCCGGCCATGGTTGCCGTCGGAGGGCTTGACCACCACCGGCAGGCCGATGTCTTGCGCAGCCTCCCAGGCCTCGGCGGGGCTGTTGACGACCTGGCCTTCGGGAACGGGCACGCCGCAGGACTTGAGCAGGCTCTTGGTCAAGTCCTTGTCGCTGGCGATTCCTTCGGCGATGGCGCCGGTCAGCTCGCTCTCGGCCGTCCAGATGCGGCGCTGCGAGGCGCCGTAGCCCAGCTGCACCAGATTGCCGTCGTTCAGTCGGATGTGCGGGATGCCGCGGTCGGTAGCCGCGGCCACGATGCAGGCGGTGCTGGGTCCGAGGTATTGGTCGTCCACCTCGGTGCGCACCCGTGACACGGCGGCCTGCACGTCGAAGGGCTGGTCGTTGATGGCGGCCATGATCAGGGCGTGGCCCTGCTCCAGCGCCACGCGGGCCACGCGTTCGTCGCGCGCCCGGAACACCATGCGATAGACGCCGCGCTGGCTGGTCGAGCGCGTCTGGCCGAAGCCCGTGGGCATGCCCGAGAGGTTCAGCAGCTCGATCACGATGTGCTCCAGCACGTGGCCGCACCAGGTGCCGCTCTCCAGCCGCTCCAGGAAGCCGCCGCGCTCGCCCACCCCGCAGTGGTGCTCGATCAGCGCGGGCAGCCAGGCCGTCAGGCGCTGGTTGAAGCCGGGCAGGACGTTGGAGGGGTGGTCTTCCAGCGCTCCCAGGTCCAGCCAGACCTCCAGCACGGGGCGGTAGGTCCAGATATTGGGGCCACGCAGGTAATTGATGCGCAGCAGTTGGATGTCGTTGAAGGTCGCCATGGGGTGCAGCGGGTAGGAGTGCAGGGAGCCCTGCGGCAGGGCGGGCGGCGGGACGTGCCGACGGATGTGCGAATTGTGCGCCGACTTCGGAGGGCTGTTGCCCACTGTCAGCCAGGGGTGGCGAGCAAGCGTTATTGCACCATGCCGTTGCCGCGGGGAGGGTGTCGGAGACAATGCGGCTTCGCCGGGGCGTTCGCCCCGCCGCGCCCTGCAGGGGGCAAGAACCAAACACAATGCAGCAAACTCATCATTCTGTGGACGCCTCGAGTGTCTTGACGGGCCCTCTGGGGGCCGAATTGCGAGCCAGGCTCGCACCTGCAGAAAACGTGCTGGCGACGCTGGAGGTTGACCTGAGCCCGGCCCTGCGCTTTGTGCCGGGCCTGCTGATGCTGACCGATTCCCGCCTGCTGTCCCTCGATGCCGACGGCGGGGGCGGCAGCTTCCAGGCCTGGGCACTCGCGCCCGGCATGTCCCTGCGCCTGATCGACCATGCGGGCGTCGGCACACTCGAACTGCACACCGCCGCCGGCCGCCTGGCGCTCTGGCGCTTCACGCTCGGCTCCCATAGCGAGGCGCTGCGCTTCGTGCAGCGCGTCGATCGCCAGCTCGCCCGCCTGGACATTCCGGCCCATGCCACCGTGGCGGCCGAAGCCGTCGAGGAGACGCTGTGCCAGGACTGCGGCACCCCCCTGCCGCCCGATACCGAGGAATGCCCCGCCTGCGCCCGCGTGCAGGCCCCGCAGACCTCCACCTGGGTGCTGCTGCGCCTCTGGCGCTTCGCCCGGCCCTACCGCAAGCAGCTGGCCGCGGGATTCGCGCTGACCGTGGCCTCCACGGCCGCCACGCTGGTGCCGCCCTACATGACCATTCCGCTGATGGATGACATCCTGATTCCCTACCAGAACGGGCAGGCCATTCCGGTGACCCTGGTGGCCATGTACCTGGGCGGGCTGCTGCTGGCCGCGCTGCTGGCCTGGGGGCTGGGTTGGGCTCGCACCTACACGCTGGCGCTGGTGTCCGAGCGTATCGGCGCCGACCTGCGCACTTCCACCTACGAGCACCTGCTCAAGCTGTCGCTCGACTACTTCGGGGGCAAGCGCACAGGGGACCTGATGGCACGCATCGGCTCCGAAACCGACCGCATCAACGTCTTTCTGTCGCTACATGCGCTGGATTTCATCAACGACGTGCTGATGATCCTGATGACGGCGGGCATCCTCTTTTCGATCAACCCCTGGCTGGCGCTGGTCACGCTGGTGCCGCTGCCCTTCATCGCCTGGCTGATCCACAACGTGCGCGACCGGCTGCGCACCGGCTTCGAGAAGATCGACCGTGTCTGGTCCGAGGTGACCAACGTGCTGGCCGACACCATTCCTGGCATCCGCGTGGTCAAGGCCTTCGCCCAGGAAAAGCGCGAGGCCCAGCGCTTCCGCGACGCCAACCAGCACAACCTCGAAGTCAACGACCGGCTCAACCGCACCTGGTCGCTGTTCACCCCCACCGTGTCGCTGATGACCGAGATCGGCCTGCTGGTGGTCTGGGGCTTCGGTATCTGGCTGGTGGCGCACAACCAGATCACCGTGGGTGTGCTGGCCGCGTTCATCGCCTACATCGGGCGCTTCTACACCCGTCTCGACTCCATGAGCCGCATCGTGTCCGTCACGCAGAAGGCGGCGGCGGGCGCCAAACGCATCTTCGACATCCTCGACCACGTGAGCAACGTGCCCGACCCGGTGCAGCCCGCGCAGCTCGATCGCGTGGAAGGTGCGCTCACCCTGCGCAACGTGGGCTTCCGCTACGGTAGCCGGGCGGTCATCAAGGGCTTGAACCTGGACATCCGCCCCGGCGAAATGATCGGCCTGGTGGGCCACAGCGGCTCGGGCAAGAGCACGCTGGTCAACCTCATCAGCCGCTTCTACGACGTGAGCGAGGGTTCCATCCAGGTCGATGGCGTGGACGTGCGCCGCCTGCGGGTGGCCGACTACCGCAGCCACATCGGCCTGGTGCTGCAGGAGCCCTTCCTCTTCTTCGGCACCATCGCCGAGAACATCGCCTACGGCAAGCCCGATGCCTCGCGCGCCGACATCGTGGCTGCCGCCCGGGCCGCCCATGCGCACGAATTCATCCTGCGCCTGCCGCACGGCTACGACTCGCTGGTGGGAGAGCGCGGCCAGGGCCTTTCGGGGGGGGAGCGCCAGCGCATCAGCATCGCCCGGGCGCTGCTGATCGACCCGCGCATCCTGATCCTGGACGAAGCCACCTCGGCCGTGGACACCGAGACCGAAAAGGAGATCCAGAAAGCGCTGGACAACCTGGTCCAGGGCCGGACCACCATCGCCATCGCCCACCGGCTTTCCACATTGCGCAAGGCCGACCGCCTCGTGGTGATGGATCGGGGCGAGGTGGTGGAGGTGGGCCCCCACGACGAGCTGATGGCTCAGAAGGGTGCCTACTGGCGCCTGTACGAAGCCCAGGCGCGCCGCGCCGAAGAAGACGCGCAGGCCGCCGGTGTGGTCATCGTGGAAAGCGGGCTGCTGCACTCCGCTCACCCGGCGGGTCAGTCCTGATGCAAGCCCAGAGCACCAGCCCGAGGAAACGCTCCCTATGACGACCCCCCCAAACTTCACCCTGGCTGCGCCGTCCTTCACGCTGCAGCGCAATGCCCATGGCCGGCTGGTGCTGCGGCTGCCGGACGGCGCGGAACACGTCGGCATCGTTCCCGTGCGCGCCTTTCCCATCGGCGCGCCCGACGAGGGCGTTTCGCTGATTGGCCAGGACGGGCACGAGCGTGTCTGGATCGAGCGCCTGAGTGCGCTGCCCGCCGAGCAGCGGCATCTGATCGACGAGGAACTGGCCGCACGCGAGTTCGTTCCCGTGATCGAGCGGATCACTGTCGTGTCCAGCTTTTCCACGCCCAGCACCTGGTCGGTGCAGACCGACCGGGGGCCGGCGCAGCTTGTCCTCAAGGGCGAGGAAGACATCCGCCGCCTGGGCGCGCGTACCTCGCTGTTGATCGCGGCGGGTGACGGCGTGCAGTTCCGGGTGCCCGACGTGGGCGCGCTCGACCGGCATTCGCGCAAATTGCTCGAACGGTTTTTGTAGCAGCACCCCCAGGCCCGGTGCGGCCTGCGGGACAGGGCGGGATCCTGAGTGCGGGTGTTAGGTAGGTAGAAACCCGTATTTTTGGATATAAAGCCGAAAAAGGCCTCAATTTGCCCTTCTTTTTGTCGTTATAGAGTACGACAAGGGGGTCGTTCCGCCTTGCCGAAGCTGCTCTTGCGAGGAACCTGCCATGTCCATCCCATCCATCGACCGTTCGCCGAGCTGGCGCCCCCAGGGCGCCGATCTGTACCCCACGGGCGCTGCTCCCGCCATTCCGGCGACGCGCGCGGGGGGCGGCAGTGCGCCTGCGCCTGTCGAGTCCATGGACCGGCTGGGGGAGGGCGCCAAGCTGGGCCAGCCTGACAAGCCCTCGTCGCCGGCCGATACCATCAACAAGGACTGGACCGAGCGCAAGAAGCAGGAAGCCGCCAAGGAAGCCGAGGAGCCGCCCAAGGAGCCCATCTACAAGATGCTGCTCGAATTCATCCAGTCGATGTGGCGGGCGAGCGGTAGCGCCGTGGAGATGGCGCAGCAGGTGAACGAAGCGGCGATGAAGGACCGGCTGGCGCAGGGGCAGCAGCTGCAGGACCCCGAGCAGCAGCCGCGGCTCACCTATTCCGAACTGAAGGTCAAGCGCACCCCCAGCACGCTGCCCTGAGCGGGCTTACAGCTTCCGCCCCGCTAATGGCGCGAAGTTTTGCTATATTTTTTGTAGCTGATTGCCCGCGCGCTGCAAGCGCTGGCGGCTGATTTCACTCTTTTTCTTGGGGCGCGCCGGCGTCATCTGCCGGTGAAGGCTGCGCCGGTGCTTGCGGCTGCGCCTGGTCTTGCGATGGCTGGCTGGCTGCCGCTGCAGCAGCTGCTGACTTGGCGCGATCGCGCTCGGCGCGGTACTTGATGGTGAAGGCGCGCACCTCGTCCAGCGTCACGAAGCCGTCGTGGTCGGTGTCTGCGTCGTCGAAGGCGGCCGCCAGTCGCGGCACGATCGCCACCTCGTTGCGGCTGAGCTTGCCGTCGCCGTTGAAGTCCAGCATGTTGAATTCGCGGATCGCCTTGAGCTCGCCCTTGCTCAGGGGCGCGCTGGCGGCGGGCGTGGCCGGCTGTGCCGCTTCGTCAGCGGCCAGCGCAGCAGCTGCGGGCAGGGCGAGGCACATCGCCAGGGCCTGGGCGGCGCGGGCCGCTGCAAGCGGCAGGTTCTGCAGGTAGGAATCGAAACGCATCAGCGTGGGATCGCTTCGGGCGCCAGGGGTTCCGCTCCGGCCTCTGCCATGGCCTCGTTGGAGATGCCCGAGCGCACATGGCCTGCGGGCACATGGCGTGCGGCCGAGTCCACATGGCCGGTCTGGTCATCGAAGAAGAAGTCGGGCTCGAACTCGCGCAGGAAAGGCCCTTTCTCCAGCCCGCCGAGGAACATCGCCTCGTCCACCGCCAGGTTCCACTCCATCAGCGTGTTGATGGCGCGTTCGTGCGCCGGCGCGCTGCGCGCCGTGACCAGCGCCGTTCGCAGCCGCATGCCCGAGACATCGGCCTGCTGCTGCAGCTGGTGCAGTGCGGCCAGCAGCGGCTTGAAGGGGCCACCTGACAGTGGCAGTGCGGCCTTGCTCGTCTCGTACGACTGGAACGCGGCCAGGCCCCCGGCCTGATAGACGCGCTCGGCCTCGTCGGAGAACAGCACGGCGTCGCCGTCGAAGGCGATGCGCAGTTCGCCCGGGTAGTTGTCGCCCGCTGCCGCCGAGTGCGTGAGCACCCGCGCGGCTGGAAAGCCCAGCGCCAGCGCCTCGCTCACGTCATGCTCGTTGGCCGACAGGAACAGGTGCGCGCCCAGCGGCCGCAGGTACTTGAACGGGTCGCGTCCTTGAGTGAACACGCCGCGCTCCAGCGGCAGGCCGGCGTCCTGCGCCGAATGGAAGATGCGCAGCGCGCTGACCGGGTCGTTGCGCGAGAGGATCACCACCTCCACCCGCCGCGTCTGTGCGGTGTTGAACGCCAGCAGCTTGCGCACCAGCGCGAAGGCCACGCCCGGCTTGGCCGGCACGTGCAGACGTTCCTGCTGTAGCTTCATGTAGGGCAGCGGGTTCTTCGCGTCGAAGATGCGGTTCTCTTCCTCGAAGTCGAACAGCGCGCGGGACGAGATGGCGACGACGAGCTTGTCGTCCAGGGTGAGGGCCATGGCGGTGTGCAGTAGCTGCAGGGTTGAGGGTGTGAGCGGCGCTTATTTCACGAACTGGTTGAGCTGGATGATGGGCATCAGCACGGCCAGCACGATCAGCATCACCACCAGCCCCATCACCACGATCAGCAGGGGCTCCAGGATGGTCGCCAGCTGCATGGAGCGGCGCTGCACTTCGGCCGACAGCTGGATGGCGGCGCGCTGCAGCATCACCGGCAGCTGGCCGGTCTGCTCGCCCAGCCGCGCGAACATCGACACCAGGCCGGGAAAGCGCTTCTTCTGCGCCAGCGCCGAAGCCAGCGGCGCGCCCTCGCGCACCAGCACCAGCGCCTCCATGGCGTCGGCCCGCATCGCGCGGTTGTTCAGCGTCTCGGCCGCCGCCTGCAGCGCCTTGAGGATGGGGACGCCCGCTCCCGCCAGCATGGCCAGCGTGCCGGCGAAACGCGCCGCGTTATAGCCGCGTGCCAGCCGGCCCACCACCGGCAGGGTCAGCCACCAGCCGTCGAACTTTTGCCTGAAAAGCGGCCGGGCCAAGGCATAGCGACCGCCTATAGCTATCAAAACAAGAGCGATCAGCATCGCCCAGCCGTAGTTGCGCACGGCATCGCTGATGGCCAGCATGGCCACCGTCAGGAAGGGCAGCGCGCGCTTGGTGCCCGCGAACACGCTGGCCACCTGCGGCACCACGTAGCCCACCAGGAACAGCACGATGACGATGGCCACCAGCGTCACGATGGCCGGGTAGAGCGCCGCGCCGATCAGCTTGCCGCGCAGCGTCTGACGCTCTTCCAGGTCGTCGGCCAGCCGCTCCAGCACCAGCCCCAGGCTGCCGCTGGATTCGCCCGCGCCCACCACGGCGCAGTAGATGTCGGAGAACTCGCGCGGATGGCCCGTCAGCGCCCGCGCGAAGGTGGAGCCGGCATTCACCTCGGCCCGCAGCGCCGCCACCAGATGCCGCTGGCGATCGCCTTCGGCCTCGTCGGCCAGCGCCGTCAGCGCCCGCTCCAGCGGCAGGCCCGAGCCCACCAGGCCCGCCAGCTGCCGTGTCCAGATCGCCAGGCCGGCCGAATTGAACACCGGCCGCGTCATCAGCCGCTCCCCCAGCCCCGGCGCCCCGCCGCCCTGCGACGGCCCCGAAGCCAGCGGCTCCACCGCCAGCGGCACCAGCGACTGCGCCCGCAGCAGGCTGCGCGCCGCCTTGGGCGAATCGGCCTCGATGGTGCCCTTGCGGGACTGGCCCTGGGAGTCGATCGCTTCGAAGGAAAAGGCGGGCATGCGGTTGGGTGGGTGGCGAAAACGTTCGGTTCGGTGGGGCGCTCTGGCGCGCCCCGGGAGTCGGTGATGGTAGCGGCTGCGCATGTCAGGCGCGGATTGCCGGGCGGCGTGACGCAGCCGCCCTGCGCCCCCGCGATTGTGTGTCCGATCGCAACCCTAAGCCTTGTCTAAGTCTCCTTTCGCACACTCCCTGCCATGCAACAACCCACCGAAAGGTCTGCCATGAATTCCATCCTCTCCACTCCTCGCCGCCTGACGCTGGCGCTGGTCGCGGCCGGTGCCATTGGCGCCACCGGTGCCGGGCTGGTCACCAACATGCGGCCGGGGCATGCCGAGCAGCCGCCCGCGCAGATCTCGGCTGCCGTGCCCACCGCGCCGATCAGCGGCGGGGGCGTGGCCATGCCCGATTTCGCCCAGATCACCGCGCGCAACGGCGCTGCGGTGGTGAACATCAGCGTGGTGGGCACCACCAAGACGTCCGACGAGGGGGATGACGGCGACGATGCCAGCGCCGCCTCTGCGCAGCAGCGCGGCATGCAGGGCATGGACCCGGACGACCCTTTCTTCCAGTTCTTCAAGCGTTTCGGCTTCCCCGGCGCGGGTGCCGGCGGCGGCATGCCGCAGCAGCGCAACGTACCCATGCGCGGCGAGGGCTCGGGCTTCATCGTCAGCCCCGACGGCGTGATCCTGACCAACGCCCACGTGGTCAAGGGCGCCAGCAGCGTGACGGTGAAGCTGACCGACCGCCGCGAGTTCCGCGCCAAGGTACTGGGCTCCGACCCGAAGACCGACATCGCCGTGCTGAAGATCAACGCCAAGGATCTGCCGGTGGTCCAGCTGGGCAGCACCAAGAACCTGGCCGTGGGCGAGTGGGTGCTGGCCATCGGCTCGCCCTTCGGCTTCGAGAACAGCGTGACCGCCGGTGTGGTCAGCGCCAAGGGCCGCGCGCTGCCCGACGACAGCTTCGTGCCCTTCATCCAGACCGACGTCGCGGTGAACCCGGGCAATTCCGGCGGCCCGCTTTTCAACACGCGCGGCCAGGTGGTGGGCATCAACTCGCAGATCTACAGCCGCTCGGGTGGCTACCAGGGCGTGTCGTTCGCCATCCCGATCGAGGTGGCCGAGCGGGTGAAGGAGCAGATCATGGCGACCGGGAAGGCCAGCCATGCGCGCCTGGGCGTGTCGGTGCAGGAGGTGAACCAGGCCTTCGCCGATTCCTTCCAGCTGCCCAAGCCCGAAGGCGCGCTGGTGGCGGGCGTGGAGCCCGGCGGGCCGGCCGACAAGGCGGGGCTGAAGTCGGGCGACGTGATCCTCAGCATCAACGGCCAGCCCATCGTGGCGTCGGGCGACCTGCCCGCCTTCGTGGGCCAGGCCGCGCCGGGCACCAAGGCGACGATGGAGGTCTGGCGCCGTGGCAAGCAGGATGAGCTGGTCGCCACGCTGGGTGACGTGAACGACAAGAAGGCATCGCAGGTGGCCGACGCCAGCCAGGCCGTGGGCAAAGGCCAGCTGGGTCTGGCGCTGCGCCCGCTGCAGCCGCAGGAGCGGCGCGATTCCGGCATCGAAACCGGCCTGGTGATCGAGCAGGTGCGCGGCCCGGCGGCGCTGGCCGGCGTGGAGCCGGGCGACGTGCTGCTGGCCATCAACGGCACCCCGGCCAAGAGCCTGGACCAGGTGCGCGAAGCCGTGGCCAAGTCGGGCAAGTCGGTGGCGCTGCTGATCGAGCGCGACGGCAACCGCATCTTCGTGCCCGTGCAGCTGGGTTGAGCCGGGCGCCTCTGGCAGGGCCGCGGGCTGCCGCTATGCTTGGCGGTATGCCGCCGCCCACTCTGCGCCCTGCCGATTCGCGCTGCCCCGCACGTCGCCGCCGCGGGGCCCTGGCCGCTGCGGCGGCGGCTTTCGTGTCCCGCATTCCCTCGGAGTTGCCGCATGCGTCTGCTGCTGGTTGAAGACGACACCATGATCGGCGAGGCCGTGCATGACCTGCTGCGTGCCGAGCACTACGCGGTGGACTGGGCCCGCGACGGTGCCATGGCCGATTCCGCCCTGCGCACCCAGGCCTATGACCTGGTGCTGCTGGACCTGGGCCTGCCGCGCCGCGACGGCCTGGCGGTGCTGCGCGAGCTGCGCTCCCGCAAGGACCGTACGCCCGTGCTGATCGCCACGGCCCGTGATGCCGTGTCCGAGCGCGTGCAGGGTCTGGATGCCGGCGCCGATGACTACCTGCTCAAGCCCTACGACATGGACGAGCTCTTGGCCCGCATCCGCGCGCTCACCCGCCGCGCCGCGGGGCGTGCCGAGCCGGCCTACGAACACCAGGGCGTGGTCATCCACCCCGCGACCCGCGAAGTCACCGTCGGGGGCCAGCCCGTGGTGCTTTCGGCCCGCGAGTGGGCCGTGCTGGAAGCGCTGCTGGCCCGCCCGGGCGCCGTGCTCTCGCGCCAGCAGCTCGAAGAAAAGCTCTACGGCTGGAACGACGAAATCAGCAGCAACGCGGTGGAGGTCTATATCCACGGCCTGCGCAAGAAGCTGGGTGCCGAGCTGGTGCTGAACGTGCGCGGCGTGGGCTACATGGTGCCCAAGGCATGACGGGTGATCCGCCCGACCGCCGCAGGCCGTCGGCGGCTGACGGCACCGCTGCGCGTGCGCCGTCGCTGCGCGCCCGGCTGCTGTGGTTCCTGCTGGCGGCCATCGCCCTCGCGGCGCTGGCGCAGATCGGCCTGGCCTACCGCGCTGCGCTGGACGAGGCCGACGTGCTGTTCGACTACCACATGCAGCAGACCGCCCAGGCGCTGCGGCCGGGCCTGCCTTCCCTGCCTTCGGGCAGCGCTGCGTTGCTGCCGGGGGAGCGGGAGAACCATGAATTCGTGGTGCAGGTCTGGTCATCGAGCGGCCTGCGCGTCTATGAATCCGCCATCGGCGCCGCGCTGCCGCAGCGGGCCGTGCTGGGCTTTTCCAACGTGGCGGCGAACGGCACCACCTACCGCGTGCTGTCGGTGCAGACGCAGACGCAGGTCATCCAGGTGGCGCAGGACATGGCCGCGCGGCGCTCCATGGCGCGCACGCTGGCGCTGCGCACTGCCGCGCCCATTGCGCTGCTGGCGCCCTTGCTGGCGCTGGCCGTCTGGTGGGCCGTCAGCGGCTCGCTGGCGCCGGTCGAACGCGTGCGCCGCCAGGTGGCGCGCCGGCAGGTGGACGATCTTTCTCCGGTCGATGGCGACGCGCTGCCCGCCGAGGTGCGTCCGCTGGTCGATGAACTGAATCTGCTGCTGGGCCGCGTGCAGCGCGCCTTCGAGGCGCAGCAGCACTTCGTGGCCGACGCGGCGCACGAGCTGCGCTCGCCGCTGGCGGCGCTCAAGCTGCAGGTGCAGGGCCTGCAGCGCGCGCCCGACGAGGCCACGCGCGAGCGCGCCGTGGGCCGGCTGGCCGCCGGCATCGACCGCGCGACCGCGCTGGTCGAGCAGCTGCTGGCCCTGGCCCGGCAGGAGGCCAAGCTGACCGCCGGTGCCCCGCCCATCCCGGTGCCGCTCGCCGATCTGGCCCGCCAGGCCGTGGTGGATGCGGCCCCGCACGCGCAGTCCAGCGGCATCGACCTGGGGCTGGGCCGCGCCGACGCCGGCACCGTCCCCGGCCATGTGGACGCGCTACGCATCCTGCTGCGCAACCTGATCGACAACGCCCTCAAATACACGCCCGCCGGTGGCACGGTGGACGTGAGCGTGTCGCGGGCCGAGGGCGACGACGCCCTGGTGCTGGCCGTGGAGAACAGCGGCCCCGGCATTGCTCCCGAAGACCGCGCCCAGGTGCTGGGGCGCTTCCATCGCGCCACGCAGGCCGATGCGCAGGGGCGGCCCATCGCCGGCAGCGGGCTGGGCCTGTCCATCGTGCAGACCATTGCGCGCATGCACGGCGCGGTGTTGGATCTGGGCAGCTCCGCCCGCCTGGGCGGCCTGAGCGTGAGCGTGCGCCTGCCCCTGCGGCCGGCCGGGGCAGAACGAGCGAGTGGCGGCGCATGATTCGCGTGGCGGTGCTTTCGGGCCTGAGCCACGCGGTCTTCGTGGCCGTGGGGCTGCTGATCTACGTGATGGCCACGCGCATCGGGCACCAGCGGCGCCACCCCTCCGCGGCCATGGGCTGGGTGCTGGCCATCATCGCGTTTCCGTATTTCGCCGTCCCGCTCTTCCTGCTGTTCGGCACGCGCAAGTTCGCCCGGCCCATGCGCCATGCGCACACTCCTGCCGGCGGCGGCACGGACGACGCTCCGCTGCCCGCAGGCGGCCCCGCCTGGGCCCTCGAGCTGCTGGCCTGCATGGAGCTGGCGCCCGCGGCGCGCAACGACGGCGTCGAACTGCACCCCGACGGCGCCGCTGCGCTGCGCGGGCTGATGCACACCATCGAAAGCGCGGAGCGCAGCCTGGACGTCTGCACTTTCGTCTTCGGCAACGACGAGGTCGGCGAACGGGTGGCGCGGGGCCTGCTGCGGGCCGTGCAGCGCGGCGTGGCCGTGCGCCTGCTGGTCGATGCCGTGGGCAGCCTGCACCTGCCGCACCGCCTGCTGCGCGCCCTGCGGCGCGGCGGCGTGCAGGTGCAGCGCTTCATGCCCGTGCTGCACAACCCGCTGCGCGGCCGTACCAACCTGCGCAACCACCGCAAGCTGGCGGTGGCCGACGGCTCCAGGCTCTGGAGCGGCGGGCGCAACCTGGCCGCCGAATACTTTCTGGACCGCCCCGGTGAGCCGGCCTGGGTCGATCTGAGCTACGAAGCGCAGGGGCCGCTCGCCGCGCAGGCCGCGCTGCAATTCGCCGCCGACTGGCAGGCCGCCAGCGGCCGCGCACCGCGCACCGTGCTGCCCCGCACGCCGGTGGCCGAGCGGCCGGCCGGTCCGCTGGCCCAGTGGTTGCCCAGCGGCCCTGACCATGCCGACGACACTGTGCATGCGTTGCTGCTGGCTGGCGCCTACCACGCGCGCCAGCGCATCGTGGCGTTCACGCCGTACTTCGTGCCCGACGATGCGCTGCTCGACGCCTGGTGCCTGGCGTGCCGGCGCGGGGTGCAGGTGACCTTGCTGGTGCCCGCGCGCTCCAACCACCGCCTGGCCGACTGGGCCCGGGAGCGCGCCCTGCGCGAACTGGTAGCCGCGGGCGCGCAGGTCTGGCTGGCGCCGCACATGGTGCATGCCAAGGCGGTGCTGATCGACGATGACCTGGCGATGTGCGGGTCGCTCAACCTGGATGCGCGCAGCCTGTTCCTCAACTACGAGGCGATGACGGCGTTCTATTCGCCGGCCGAGGTGCGCTGGCTGTCGGACTGGTGCGCGGCGGAGATCGGCCGGGCGCAGCGCTATCGCGCGCGCAGGCCGTCCTGGGCGAGGGACGTGGCGGAGGGCGTGGTGCGTGCCGTGGGCTTCCAGCTCTAGCCCCCGCCTGCGCCCGGCGGCGCTTCTTTCTCCCGCCACTTCTTTTTCGATAGCGCCAGGCCGAGCAGGCATGCGGGCTGCAGGCATTTCGGACGCTATCGTCTCGGATGGTTCTTGTTTGTATGCGCAATGCGTAGAATAATCGGCGCATTGAAAACGCATTGCGTATATATACATGTCCCTGCAGCAGCAAGAAATCCTGCGCGACGCCATGCGCCGCCTCAACCTCACTCGCAATGCCTTGGCCGAACGGCTGGGAGTGCGGCGCCGGGCGCTCGATACCTGGCTGCTGCCGGCGGAGTCTTCGGAGTCGCGCGCCATGCCGGAGATGGTGGAGAAATTCCTCGCCGAGATCCTCCGCAATGAAGCGCGGCCGTCGCCGGACTTCGCGGGGGCGCCGGACACGCGGCCGCTGGCCGACCGCATCGCCGTGGACGGGCAGCGCCATCTGCTTTCGGTTTCGCAGTTCGATCGGGGCAGCCTGGAAGAGTTGTTCCATGTCGCGGACGTGATGCAACCCATCGCCCGCCGGCAGAAGGTGTGCCGCGTGCTCGAAGGCGCCGTGCTCGGCAGCCTGTTCTTCGAGGCCAGCACCCGTACCCGGGTGAGCTTCGGTGCGGCCTTCTGCCGCCTGGGCGGCAGCGTCTGCGACACCACGGGCTTCACCTTCTCGTCGATGGCCAAGGGCGAATCGATCTACGACACCAGCCGCGTGATGAGCGGGTATGTCGATGCGCTGGTGGTGCGCCACCCGGACCAGGGCTCGGTGGCCGAATTCGCCCGCGCCACGAACATTCCCGTCATCAACGCCGGCGATGGTCCGGGCGAGCATCCCAGCCAGGCGATCCTGGACCTCTACACCATCCAGCGCGAATTCTCGCGCCAGGGCAAGTTGCTCGACGGATCGCACATCGCCATCGTGGGTGACCTGAAGTACGGCCGCACCGTGCATTCGCTGATCCGGCTGCTCTCGCTGTACCGGGGTCTGCGGTTCACGCTGGTGGCGCCCCCGTCGCTGGAGATGCCGGCCCATCTCATCGAACTCGCGGCCCGCAACGGCCATGCCGTGGAGACCGTGGCCTCGCTGGAGGCGGGCCTGGCCGGCGCCGATGTGGTGTATGCCACGCGGGTGCAGAAAGAGCGCTTCGAGGGCGAGGCCATCGAGGGCTACACGCCTGAATTCCAGGTGCGCAAGTCGCTGGTGGATGCGGTGTGCAAGCCCGACACCATCCTCATGCACCCGCTGCCGCGCGATGGCCGGCCCGGGGCCAACGATCTGAGCACCGACCTGAATCACGACCCGCGTCTGGCGATCTTCCGGCAGACGGACAACGGCATTGCGGTGCGCATGGCGCTGTTCGCGGTGTTGATGGGGGTAGAGAAGCAGGTGGCGGGGGCGTTGCGCGATGTGTCGTGGCGGTCCCCCCGCTATGTGGGGCCGGACGATGCCATGTTCGACGGATTGGATTGACGGGGGCTGCCGTTCGTTGGCGGTGGGCGCGGGTTGGCTGCGGCGGGGCGCTGGCGGGGCGCCGCCGCCTCGGGCCGCCCGCAGCGATGTCCCCGCCTGCTCTTATTGCATGAACCAGCCGTGGCTGACCACCAGCGACTGACCCGTCAGCGCATTGGTCGGGAAGCCCGCGAACATCAGCGCGGCCAGCGCCACGTCGTTGGTGGTGGTGAATTCGCCGTCCACCGTTTCCTTGAGCATCACGTTCTTCACCACTTCCTCTTCGGTGATGCCCAGCGTCTTGGCCTGCTCGGGGATCTGCTTTTCCACCAGCGGCGTGCGCACGAAGCCGGGGCAGATCACGTTGGCGCGCACGCCGTGCGCCGCGCCTTCCTTGGCCACCGTCTTGCACAGGCCGATCAGACCGTGCTTGGCCGTGACGTAGGGGGCCTTGAGCTTGGAGGCTTCCTTGGAGTGCACCGAGCCCATGTAGATCACGCTGCCGCCCCGGCCTTGTGCGTACATGTGCTTGAGGCAGGCGCGGGTGGTAAGGAAGGCGCCGTCCAGGTGGATGGCCAGCATCTTTTTCCAGTCGGCGAAGCTGAATTCCTCGACCGGATGCACGATCTGGATGCCGGCGTTGCTCACCAGGATGTCGATGCCGCCGAAGGCCTTGGCAGCTTCCTCGACGGCCGCATCCACCTGGGCTTCGTCCGTCACATCGACGGCCACGCCGATCGCCTGCGCGCCCGTGGACTTCAGTTCCTCGGCCGTCGCCGTGGCCGCGTCCTTGTTCAGGTCGGCGATCACGATCTTGGCGCCTTCCTTGGCGAAGACGGTGGCGATTTCCTTGCCGATGCCGCTGGCCGAGCCGGTGATGAAAGCGACCTTGTCCTTGAGTTGCATGGAGTTCTCCTCGGTTGATGAATGAATGAACGAACGAATGGCTGACTGGGTGGATGGATGGGCAGGAAGCGGTTCCGGTCGGGCTCAGACCAGATAGTCGTGCTCCACGGTGCCGAGCGCCAGCGTCATGTCGGCGATGTAGTGCACGGCGGACTCCACTTTAAGCACCGGCAGGTCGGCCACGGGTGCCAGTGCATGCGGGTGCAGCTCCAGCGACGCGGGCGCCGTCCATGCGCCGTGCAGGTTCACATCGACCATGTGGTAGCGCACCAGCTCGCAGATGCGCGGCGTGCCATCGACGTGGGGAATGATCTTGAGCAGGAAGTTCGGCTGCGCGATGCCGGCCAGCACCGGGCCGGGATCGAGCTGCCGGTGCTTGAAGCCCATGGTGGCGCTGGCCACGCGCACGCGGCCATAGTCCAGCGTGCCGACGATCACATCGGTCTCGTAGCGGAAGGCCGGCTGGGCCAGCTTCTTCGGAAAGCCCCAGAGCTCGCGCCCGCCGGCGATCGGCGGGTGGTCGTTGAGGTACATCGAATGCACGTAGGCGCCTTGCTCCACGCCGCGCGCGGTGCGCAACTGCACCGGAATCACCTGGCCCGACTCGGTGTAGTCGCCGAAGCCCGTGGAGTCGGGCATGCGGATGAATTCGTACTTCACCACCGGCTCGGTCACTTCGAGCGGCTCGGGCACCACGGCGCGCAGCGCATCCATGTCGGTGCGGTAGGTGATGACCATGAACTCGCGCCGCACGAAGCGGTAGGGTCCGGGCGGAAAGGCCGGGCTGGTCAGCGGCATCGCGAAGGCCTGGCTGCGAACGTCTTCGATCTTCATGGCTGCATTCCTGGGCAGTGGTGGCACACAGTGTGGATCGCGGCACTTAGCCCGGACTTAAAGAGGCAGGAGGTACGCTGCATCGCACCGTATCGCAACGTATCGCACCGAGCCGTCTTCAGCGCTTGCCGCGCCCAGTGGCCGAGTCCGGCGTGAGGTCCAGCTTCGGCCTGCGCACGGGGGCAGCGAGGCCGTCATCCGACAGGTCGAACGTGGTGACGCCGTGCTGCGTCTGGCGATCCAGCCAGTCGGGGTGCGAGAGCGTGTGGCGCATGTCGCGCATGCCGGCCTCCCAGTGGTCGAGCACCGCAGCGCGCGAGAACTCGTAGTCCTTGGAGTCCAGCTCGTAGGGCCGGTGGCGGTAGATGAGGTGGACGATCTCGATGGGCTCATGCCGGAGCTGGGCGCACAGCGCCTTCACGCTCGGGTCGTTGCGCAGTTGCTGGGGCAGCTTGGCCATCAGGTCCGACATGGCCTGCTGCAAGTTGACGTTGGCCGACAGCGCATCGGTATTGAGCCGTGTGCGGCTGGAATACATGATGTCCTTCTGCCGCTGCGCGACTTCAGACATCGTGCTCGGCACGTTGCCCCGGGCGCTGAAGAGATCGACCTGCAGCACCTGCAGCGGCCGCGTGCGGGGGTGCATGTCCAGCACGTACTGCAGAGGCGTATTCGACACTACGCCGCCGTCCCAGTAGTCCTCGCCGTCGATGTGGATGGCCGGGAAGCCCGGCGGCAGCGCGCCGCTGGCCATGATGTGCTCGGCGCGCAGCGGCTGCTGCTGGCTGTCGAAGTACACCGAATTGCCGGTGCGCACGTTGACCGCGCCCACGCTCAGGCGCGCATCGCCGTGGTTGATGCGGTCGAAGTCGATCAGCCGCTCCAGCGTGTGCTTGAGCGGGCTGGTGTCGTAGTAGCTTGTGGTGGGGGCGTTGCCTCCCAGCAGCGCCAGGGCCGGCTCGCAGCGCGGCCGGAAGAAGCCGGGGATGCCGAACAGCACGGCCGTGGCGGCGCTCCACTGGTTGAGCACCGTGCGGTCGCAGAACGGGCCGGGCGGGGTCTGCTGGCCCCAGCCGGAGGACACCTGATTCCAGAATTCGCGCAGCCGGGCCACGCGGTGCTCGGGCGCATTGCCCACGATAAGGGCCGCGTTGGTGGCGCCGATGGACACGCCCGCGACCCAGCCGATCGTCGTGGAGGCTTCGGCCAGGGCCTCGTACACGCCCGCCTGATAGGCACCGAGCGCACCGCCGCCTTGCAGGACCAGGGCCCGGTCGGCCGAGCCCAGGGAGGGGCCATGCCCGGAGCCGGGCCGGGTGGAGGTGGAGCGGGAGGCGGTGGGGCGCATACCCCATTGTGGTGGGGCAGCCATGGAAGGTTCCGCGGTGTCGGCAGCCAAAGCGCAGTCATGCGGCTTTGTCTTACAGAGCAGGCGGTCGCTCGGAGTACAGGGGCGGCGCACCCGTGGTCCCCTCAGCAGGAATCGAACCTGCATCTAGCGCTTAGGAGGCACTCGTTCTATCCATTGAACTATGAGGAGACAGCCCGCCATTGTAGAACGCACTCCGGCCCTGTCTCGGGCTGGGGCGGGGTGCCTGACAGGGAGGCTGATTGCTATTTATTAAATAGCATGATGCGCCCATTCCACCTGGGCTGGAGATCGATTTCTGCCTGAAACCCTGCCGGTGGCACTGGCAGGGCCTGCCGGGCTCAGTTGTAGCGCAGCGTGTAGATCAGATCCACCGCGCTCTGCGCGCCGGTCTGGCCGCGCAGGGTGAGGCGCCGGGACAGGTCATAGAAGATGTAGAGCGTGCCCAGGGCGCCCGAGAGACTGCGCTCATAGGTCACATACAGGTCCTTGGACAGGCGCTTGCCGAAGGTCAGCGCTGCTCCGCTGGCGTCTTCGCCGCTGCCGGGGCCGCGGAAACCGATCTCGTCCAGGCCCAGGCGGCGGGCGAAGTTGCCCGAGCCGCCGTCGCCGTTGCCGCTGAGCAGCGCGAGTGCGGCCTGTTGCAGCAGCGCGGCTTCGGCTCCGCCGGCGGCGGCGCTGCGACCCAGCACCACCCAGGAGAGCTTTTCGGCATCGGGCAGGTCGGGGTCGGAGTACAGGCGCACGCGGGGCATCTTGGCCGTGCCGCTGACCTGTACGCCGGCCCGCACGCTGATGTTCGGGCGGATGGCCAGCACGTCCAGCGCGGGGTTGTCGTAGGGACCGTTGAAGCGCAGCAGGCCGGTTTCGACGTCCAGCGACTGGCCCCAGGCGCGGTAGCGACCCTGGACGGTGCGGATCTCGCCCGTCACGCGCGGCGGCGCGCCGGCGGTGCTGGTGCTGCGGATGTCCAGATCGCCGGCCAGGCGCGTGGTGATGCCGTAGCCCTGCAGCGCGAAGTCATTGCCCAGGTCGAGGGTGATGGCGATGTCCGGCGGGCGGGTGGCTTCGACCCGGGCCTCGGCCTGGGCGGCCTTCAGGGCCTGCGCCATGGCCTCGCGGTCCTTCGCGGCCGAGCGCACCACCACGTCGGAGCCCAGCGTCGGTGCGCCGGCCTCGGGCAGGATGATGGTGGCCCGGTCGGTGGTGAGCTTGCCGCGCAGCGTGAGCTGGCCGTTCTGCAGCCGCGTCTGCACGTTGCCCGAGATGCTGACCTGCCGGTCGGCGCGCACCAGTACCTGCAGGGCGCGCGCCTGGGCGTTGAAATCCATGGCGATGCCGGAGCCGCCTGCGGCGCCGCCCTGCGCACCGGCCCACGAAACGGTGCCCGTGCCCGTCAGCGTGCCGCCGCTTGTCGGTGCCGGGGTGAGGTTGCCGCTGAAGCCCGGGATGCGGGCGTTGCTGCCCTGCCCGCCGTTCACGCGGAATTCGGTGATCTCCAGCCGGTCGCCGCGCAGCACGGCGCGCATCCGGCCATCCTGCAGATCAACGCCGTCGAGCAGCGAGCGCACGGCCATCTGGTCGGCGCCCAGCGTGCCGTTCCAACGCGGTGCGGTGCGGGTGCCTGACAGGGTGGCGTCGGCCTGCAGCGTGCCTTTGACGCGCCAGCCCGGCGGCGCGAGGGCGGACCACACGCCTACGTCGGGCAGCTGCGCTTTGACGGTGGCCGCGAGTGGCGCATCGACCGGCCAGAGCCAGCCGCCGTCCGTCCCGCGGGCGAGCCGCGTGCCGCCATCGGCCTGCAGCCGGCCGGCGCGCTCGCTGTCCCACAGCAGGCGGGCGCGCACGGCATCGCCTTCGGCGTCGATGCGCATTTCGGCCTGGCGGATACCGGCCATCGTGCCCGAGCCGTCGCCTACCTGCGCGGCGCCCTTGCCCGCGCCTTGGCCGCTGCTGCGCACCACGACGGTGGACGGCACGCTGCCGATATCGCCGGCCAGGATGCGCAGGTCGCCGCTCGCGCGGCGCACGGTGGCGCTGGCGCGCAGGGTGTCACCCAGATCGATGCTCCACTCGCCGCCCAGCACCACATTGCTGGACAGGCCCAGGCGCTGCAGCCAGGGGCCGTCGTTGCCGGCGAAGGCATCGGCCCAGGACGTGGGCAGGCCCTGCAGTTCGCCCTGCGTGCGCAGCTGCACGCCGCCCTTGGCGGTCTGTGCGAAGCGCACGGGCTGCCAGTTCAGGCGGGCCGTGCCGGGCAGGGGCCCGGTCACGCTGGCGCCGCCGGCCGAGGTTTCGATCAGCAGGGTGGGCTTTTGGCGCGCCGTCACCGAGAGCGGCTGCGCGAGCTGCAGCGTCCACGGGCCGGGCTGCTTGTCGATGGAGGCCACCACGCGCAATTCGCCGATCTGGGCGCGCCAGTTGCCCGGCGCGCCGGCATGGCCACCACCGGCACGCAGTCGCAGGGTGGCGCGTTGCTCGCCCTGGCGCAGGTGGCCGTCCCAAGCCAGGGTGAATTGCTGGAGCGATCCCGAAAGATTGGCCTGTACGTCGGTCAGTTGCAGGGATTGCGGGCCGGTGTTGGTGCCCGGCCGGGGCGGCAGATCGGCCTTCAGGCGCGGGGTGTCGAGCTGGGCCTGCAGCGTGAAGCCGCTGCCACCTGCACCGCCTTCAGGGGCCGCACCGCCCAGGAGGCCTGCCGCGTGCAGCTGCCGCTGCAGCGTCTGCCAGCCGCCGTTCCAGCGGGTGGCCAGGGTGGCGTTGCCTTCCAGCAGGGCGCCCTGCAGCGCGCCTGCGCCGCCGGGCAGGGTCTCGATCCAGCGCTGAAGGCGCTGGGCATCGGCCACCTTCAGGTCCATCGTGCCGGCGCCGGAGCGTGGTGCCATCTGGCCGTTGGCCTGTAGGCTGGCGCCGGGCACGGCGGCCTGTAGCTGGCCCCGGCCGGAGAGGCCGGCGGTGTCGATCTGCACCTGCCGTGCGCTGATCTGGGCCTGCAGCCCGTCGAGCTGCAGGCGGGCCAGATCCAGCCGGCCGTCGCGCCAGCTGCCCTCGGCGGCCAGGCGGTCGATGCGCAGCGGAGCGGTGCCGGCCGGCCGGCCGCCGGTGCGCGCTGCAGCGGCGGTCGCGCTGCGCACGTCTGCCGTGAAGCGGATGAGGCCGTCGTCGTCGCCGCGAGCGGTGGCGGTGCCGGAGAGCGGCGCGCGGTCGAGCGTGCTGTACACGGCGTCGGGGCGCAGGTCGCGTAGCTTCACGCGGCCCTGCAGGGCGCGGGTGGCGGGGGTGTATGTGCCCTCGGCCTCCAGCCGGCCCTGGTTCTCGCCCACGGTGATGGCGGCCTGGGGCACGGTCCACTGCGTGCCGTCGAAGGCGGCGCGGGCCTCGATGGTGCTGGCCGGCAGGCGCTGGCGGTCCCAGGGGCCGGGCAGGGCGTTCTTCAGCTGCGCGGAGATATTCCAGCCGGCGGCGGCGGCGGCCGCGCCGTTGCCCACGGCGGGGCCTGCGGAGGTGGCGGCCGTGGGCTCGGCGCGCACCTCGCCGCTCAGGCGGGTGACGGGGGCCTGTGGCCAGATCGCGGCCAGATCCAGCGCGCGCAGGGCGGCCTGGGCCTGCAGCAGCGGCTGCGGCGCCCACGGGGCGATCTGGGCCTGCACGTCGGCCTGCATGGGCTCGGCGGGCAGCACGGGTGCGGCTGCCGTTGCGGTCTTGCGCGGTGCCGGCTCTGCGGCGCGTGCCGCAGCTGCCGATGCTGGTGGGGCCGCATCGCCGTCGCCGAGCGACGAGCGCAGCTGCGCTGCCACCTGCAGGCGCGCGGCCTCCGTGGCCAGCGTGCCCTGCACGGTGGCGTGAACCGTGGCCTCCAGCTCTGCGCCGCCGCCGGGTGGGGCGGTGCGGACCTTGCCGTTCAGCTGCGCGTCGAGCGGCATGGGTGCCTGCGCGCCCAGCGTGGCGCGGCCGAAGTAGCTGCCTTGGGCGATGTCGATGTTCTCGATCACCAATTGGTGGCGGCTGCCGTCGTAGTCGTAGCGGCCCGCCAGCTGAGCGATGTGGAGCGGCTTGGATGTGGGCGGGGACCACACCAGCTGGTCGATGCGGAAAGGCAGGTCCACCTGCACGGGCAGCGGCAGGCTTTGCAGCGGCTGCACGGGGCCGGCGGCCTTTTCGGTGGCCTGCGGGATCATCTGCACGCGCGCCGCATGCACTTCGCCCAGCTGCACCCGGCGGCCCAGCACCAGCGGCGCCAGGCGCCAGCCGATGCGTGCGTCATCGACTTCCACGGCCAGGCCCGGGCTGCTCCAGCGCAGCCAGCCGATGCGCCCGCCGCCACGCAGCGAGCCGGTGACGTCGCGGCTCTCCAGCGTCTGGCCGGCAGGCAGGTAGCGGGCAGCGCGGCTCAGGGCGGCGGCAAGCGAGGTGTCGCTGCCGGCCCACCACCAGGCGCCGCCAAGCACGACGGCCAGCAGTGCGAACAGGGCGGCGATGGTCCAGCCGGCGATGCGCCAGCCGCGGCGCTGACGCGGCGGGGGCCGGGGCGCCACGGCGGCAGCGTAGGGGTTCGGTGTCTGGTGTGTGGCCATGCGGGTGTCGGCGCGCACGCCTGGTCCGGGAAAAAAGATGATGGATTAGAAACTGAAGCCCAGCCGCAGGTGCAGCCGCACCTCCTGGGTCTTCACGCCATAGGCCACGTCGGCTTGCAGCGGGCCCACCGGGCTGCGCCAGCGCAGGCCTGCGCCCACGCCCACGCGGGGCTGCAGCTCGCCCACACGGTCGGCCACCGCGCCGGCATCGATGAAGACGGCGCTCTCGAAGTCGGTGCGGTTGCCGCGCAGTTCGATGGGGCGCTGCCATTCGACGCTGCCCACGGTCATGTAGCGGCCGCCGTAGAGCGTGTCGTTGTCGGTGCGCGCACCGATCTTGCGGTAGCCGTAGCCGCGCACGGTGGTGTCGCCACCGGTCAGGAACAGCTGGGTGACGGGGATGTTGGCGCCTTGGCGGGCGAGCACGGCGCCGCCTTCGGCGCGCAGCGACAGCCGGCTGCCGCGCTTGATCCCCTCGCCCATGTCCACCGTGCCCAGCGGCACGAAGCCTTGCCAGCGCAGCAGAGCGCGGATGAAGGGGGCGCGCTCGGGCCGCAGCGTGGTGCCCACGCCCAGCTCGGCGCCCAGGCCCCAGCCGCGCGTGGGAGCGGTGTTGTTGTTGAAGTAGCGGCCCGTCCAGCCGTAATTGGCGCTGACCGCCGAGCTGGAGGGCGGGGCGCTCTCGCCCTGGCTCTTGGCGATGTCGTACTGCAGGAAGTAGCTGCGGTCGATGCGGTCGGTGCTCTTGGTGCGGCCGCCTCGCACCCGGCCGCTGTTGACCTCGTAGCTGCCCGTGGTCTCGCGCTGCACCTGTGCGCCGGTGAACCAGCGCCAGCCGGATTCTTCCGGTAGCGCCGTCCACTCGGTGGAAGCGAGCTTGTTCTTGCGGTCCACCGACAGCTTGCTGACGGCACGCCAGCCCAGCCAGGGCATGCGGTTGTGGACGTGGTCCAGGCTCAGGCGCGGGCCGCTGTCGGTGGAAACGCCCACGCCGAAGACGACCTTCTGCAGCGGCGCCTCGCGCACCTGGGCGACCACCGGCGCGGCCTGCGGGTCGTTGCCATCGGTGTCGAGCGAGAGGAACACCGCGTCGTAATAACCGCTGCTGGCCAGGCGCTGCTGGGCGTCGAGCAGCGCCGATTCGCTGTAGTCGGAGCCGACGGGAAGCCGGGCGATGCGTCGTGCGCCATCGGGGTCGTAGCGCTCGCTGCCCGACACGCGCATCGGGCCGAAACGGTAGGCAGGGCCGGGGTCGTAGGTGACAGAGAGCTTGGCTTCGCTCTTGTCGGCGTCGATCTCGGCGCGGCTCGCATCGACGCGAGCGGTGGGGTAGCGCCGCGTCTGCAACTGGCGCAGGCCCTGCGACTTGGCGCTGTCCCAGGCTTCTTGCGTAAAGGGCTGGCCGGGCGGCAGCGACCAGCTGCGCTGGATGCTCGCGCGCCGGTTGGCGAAGCGGGGGGCATCGGCGCTTGGGCCGGTAAAGCGAATGTCAGCGCTTTGCACCACGGTGCGCGGCCCGGGAGCCACCGTCACGGTGATGGTGCGCGGCGGCTCATCGGGTGCGGCGCTCTCGCGCATCTCGATGGTGATGGTGGGGCTGAAATAGCCCATCGTGCCCAGCAGGTCACGCGCGTTGGTGTCGGCCGCGCCCAGCAGGCGCGACAGTTCGCTCGCCTGCAGGCCGGGCAGCTTGCGGTAGCGTTGCAGCTCCATATACCGCGTGAGGTATTCGGCGATGTCCTTGGGAGCCTGCACCTGGAGGGAGAAGGCGTCGGGCGCGTTGGCATCGCCCAGCGTCTGCGTGGCGTTCGCGTCGCTCTCGGCATCGTCCTGCTTGCCGCCCGGCAGCAGGCTGCAGCCCTGCAGCGCCAGCACCCCGCAGATCAACGGCAGCAGCAAGGACCGGCGGAGCATGAGGCAGGGCCGTCGCAATGCGGTGGAGAGAAGTGCTTTCAAGAAAGGGAGCCCGAAGAATGGTGGCGCATGGTGTCAGCTTAACGTGCTGCGCCGCGCCCTCGGGCTTCCATCCCGCCCGTAGGACTATTTCGACAAGAGCCGCATCGCCTCCTCCAGGCCCTTGAGGGTCAGCGGGAACATTCGCTGGCCGAGGATCTGCTGGATGATGGCGATGCTCTGGCGGTACTGCCACACGCCCTGGGGCTCGGGATTGATCCAGGCATGGCGCGGGAAGGCATGCAGCAGGCGCGAGAGCCACTCGGCGCCGGCTTCCTCGTTGTTGTATTCCACGCTGCCGCCGGGCTGCAGGATCTCGTAGGGGCTCATGGTCGCGTCCCCCACGAAGACCAGCTTGTAGTCCTTGTTGTACTTGCGGATGATGTCCCAGGTCGGGAACTTCTCGGCAAAGCGGCGGCGGTTGTTCTTCCACATGAAGTCGTAGACGCAGTTGTGGAAGTAATAGAACTCCAGGTGCTTGAACTCGCTCTTGACGGCGGAAAAGAGCTCCTCCACGCGCTGCACGTGCTCGTCCATGGTGCCGCCCACGTCCATGAGCAGCAGCAGCTTCACGTTGTTGTGGCGCTCCGGGATCATCTTGATGTCCAGGTAGCCCGCGTTGGCGGCCGTGCTGCGGATGGTGTCGTCCAGATCCAGCTCCAGCGCATTGCCTTCGCGCGCGAAGCGGCGCAGTCGGCGCAGCGCCATCTTGATGTTGCGCGTGCCCAGCTCCTGCGTGTCGTCGTAGTCGCGGTAGGCGCGCTGGTCCCAGACCTTGACCGCGCTCTTGTTCTTGCCGGGGCCGCCGATACGCACGCCCTGCGGGTTGTAGCCCCCGTGGCCGAAGGGGCTGGTGCCGCCGGTGCCGATCCACTTGCTGCCGCCCTCGTGCCGCTCCTGCTGCTCTTCGAGGCGCTTCTTCAGCGTCTCCATCAGCTCGTCCCAGTCCATCTTTTCGATGGCGGCCTTCTGCTCGGGCGTGAGCTCGCGCTCCAGCACCTGGCGCAGCCAGTCGGCCGGAATCTCCTTGCGGAAGTCGGCCACCATCTCCACGCCCTTGAAGTAGGCGCCGAAGGCCCGGTCGAACTTGTCGAAGTGCTTCTCGTCCTTGACCAGCACGGTGCGGGCCAGATGGTAGAAGTCGTCGAGGCTCCAGCCGTCGTCCGAGCGGGGGCCCACCACCCCGGCCTGCAGGGCCTCCAGCAGTGTCAGGTACTCCTTCACTGAAACGGGCAGCGCGGCGGCGCGCAGCGTGTAGAAGAAGTCGATCAGCATGCCCGGTGCTTCCTGGTGTTCAAGGATCTGGATGGCCGGTTGCGCGCGTCAGGCCTGGGCGTGGCGCTGCAAAAGATAGAGCAGCTGGGCGCGGGCCTCGGGCCATTCGCCGCTGCGCATGCTGTACATCACGGTGTCGCGGATGGTGCCGTCGCGCCGCAGCGCGTGGCCACGCAGCACGCCGTCCTTCCTGGCGCCCAGGCGCTCGATGGCGCGCTGCGAGGCGAAGTTGAAGTTGTCGGTGCGCCAGCCCACGACGTGGCAGCCCAGCGTGTCGAAGGCATGCGCCATGAGCAGCAGCTTGGCCGTGGTGTTGACGTGCGTGCGCTGCACGCTCTTCGCATACCAGGTCCAGCCGATCTCCAGCCGCTGGAGGGCCGGCACGATGTCGTGGTAGCTGCTGGTGCCCAGCACGCGGCCGGAGGCATCGTCCAGCACCGCGAAGGCGAAGCGGTGTCCGTCGGCGCGGCCCTGCAGCGCCGTTTCGATGTAGGCGCGCGTGTTCTCGGGCTCGGGCACCGAGGTGATGCGCAGGTTCCAGAGCGCGCCGTCGGCGGCGGCTGCGGCCAGGCCGGCCTCGTGCTCCAGCGACAGCGGTTCCAGGCGCACGCCGCGGCCCTCCAGCGTGACGGGTTTGACGAAAGCAGCTGCTGCCACGGCGTGTTCCTGGCGCTGTCAGCGGTTGCGCTGGTTCATGAAGACCAGCTTCTCGAAGAGGCTCACATCCTGCTCGTTCTTGAGCAGCGCGCCCACCAGCGGCGGCACGGCGACCTTCTGGTCGGCGCTCTGCAGCGCAGCGAGCGGGATGTCTTCGGCCACGAGCAGCTTGAGCCAGTCGATCAGCTCGCTGGTGGAGGGTTTCTTCTTCAGGCCGGGCAGGGCGCGCACGTCGTAGAAGGTCTTCATCGCCACGGCCAGCAGCTCGCCCTTGAGTGTGGGGAAGTGCACAGCCACGATCTGGCGCATGGTGTCCGCGTCAGGGAACTTGATGTAGTGGAAGAAGCAGCGGCGCAGGAATGCGTCCGGCAGCTCCTTTTCGTTGTTCGACGTGATGAACACCAGTGGTCGGTGCTTGGCGCGGATGAGTTCGCGCGTCTCGTAGCAATAGAACTCCATGCGGTCGATCTCGCGCAGCAGATCGTTCGGGAATTCGATGTCGGCCTTGTCGATCTCGTCGATCAGAAGGGCCACCGGCTGATCGGCGGTGAAGGCCTGCCACAGCACGCCCTGCACGATGTAGTTGCGGATGTCCTTCACGCGCTCGCTGCTGTCGGCATCGCCCAGCTGGCTGTCGCGCAGGCGGCTGACCGCGTCGTACTCGTAGAGGCCCTGCTGCGCCTTGGTGGTGGACTTCACGTGCCACTGCAGCAGCGGCAGGCCCAGCTCGCGCGAGACCTCTTCGGCCAGCATGGTCTTGCCAGTGCCGGGCTCTCCCTTGACCAGCAACGGGCGCTGCAGCGTGATGGCGGCATTGACCGCCAGTTTCAGGTCTTGGGTGGCGACGTAACTCTCGGAACCTTGGAATTTCATGGGCCGTGAATAGGGTAATCGTTGATAAAGGGAGCTGGGGACCCCCTCCTATAATTTCTGCTCATTAGAGAGACAACCACCCACGGAATTGTGCGCGCAAAATGAACAAGACACGGAACACGGTATTCGGCTTGGTTGTCGCGTGTGCGACGGGTGTGGCGCTGGCCGAGGCGGCCAAGGGCGACGTGCAGGCCGGCAGCAAGAAGGTGGCCATGTGCATCGGCTGCCACGGCATCCCGGGCTACCAGGCGAGTTTTCCCGAGGTCTACAAGGTGCCCATGATCTCGGGCCAGGGCGAGGCCTACATCGCCTCCGCTCTCGACGCCTACAAGAAGGGTGACCGCCGCCATCCCACCATGCGCGGCATCGCCGACTCGCTTTCCGAACAGGACATCGCCGATGTGTCTGCCTACTACGCAGGGCAGTCCGTGGGCCATGCCGCGCCGCCGCCCCGGCCCGGCCGCGAACCCAGTGCCCAGGTGGCCGCGCTGCTGCAAAAGGGTGCCTGCGTGTCCTGTCACGGCGCCAACTTCGCGCAGCCCATCAATGCCTCCTATCCCAAGATCGCCGGCCAGCATGCCGACTATCTCTACGTGGCGCTGAAGGCGTACAAGACCGAGAAGAACCCGAAGGTGGGGCGCTCCAACGCCGTCATGGCCGGCGTCGCCAAGCAGTTCACGAATGCCGAGCTCAAGGCGATGGCGGGCTACATCGCTTCGCTGGATGGCGATCTCCAGGTAGTGCCGCAGCCGCGCTTTCGCTGAAATACGGTCTTCGCGGCCGCCCAGCCATCTGTCTTTCCAGGGCCCGGATCGACCGGGCCTTTTCTTTTTTCTTTCTGGCGCGTGGGGCGTCTGACGCCCTCGGGCCGCCTCAGGCGGCGGTGTCGTGGTCGGCCCTGTCTTTGCCCGGCTGCGGGCCGATCGTGCGCGATGCGAGGTTGAGTGCATCCAAAGGGACCGGCCGTCCCAGCCAGTAGCCCTGGGCGGCGTCGCAGCCCATGCCGCGCAGGGCCTCGGCCTGCGACTCGGTTTCCACGCCTTCGGCCACCACCGGCACGCCCAGGCCGCGGGCGAGGCTGAGCACTGATGCCACGATGGCCGCGTCCTGCGGCGACTGCAGCAGCGTGCGCACGAAGCGCTGATCGATCTTGAGGCAGTCGAGCGGCAGGTCGTTCAGATAGGCGAGGGACGAGTAGCCGGTGCCGAAGTCGTCGATGGCGATCTTCACGCCCATGGCGCGGATGGCCGCCAGTCGCGCGCGTGTACCCGTGTCGCCATCGCCGATGCTGAGCGACTCGGTCAGTTCCAGCGTGAGCTGGCCGGCGGGCAGTCCGCTGGAGCGCAGCACCTGCTTGAGCCGTGTGGTGAAGTCCGACTGGATGAGCTGCCGTGCCGATACGTTCACGTGCAGGTTGAAGTCGGCAGGCAGCGTGCCGAGGCGCTCGGCAATCGCTCGCGTGGCGTGGCGCAGCACCCATTCGCCCAGCGGCAGGATCAGGCCGGACTCTTCGGCCAGGGGAATGAAGAGGTTGGGGGGCACCAGCCCGCGAATGGGATGGTTCCAGCGCACCAGTGCTTCGGCGCCGGTCACGCGGCCGGTGGGCAGGTCGATGAGTGGTTGGTAATGCACCACCAGCTGCTCCCGGTCGAGGCCTTGGCGCAGCTCGGTCAGCAGGCTTGAGCGTTCGAGCGAGCGCTCCATCATTGGCGCTTCGAACACTACGCACTGGTTGCGGCCGCCGCGCTTGGCTTCGCCGAGGGCGATGCTGGCGCGGCGCAGCCATTCCGGCAAGTCGGCGCTGTGCAGCGGCCCTGCCACCACGCCCGCCGATGCGCTGATCTGCAGTTCGTCGTCGCCTGCCGTGAACGGCATGGCGAAGAGATTGAGCACGGCTTTGCCGATGGCCTGTTCCGAGAGGCCTTCCACACCCAGGTGCAGCACCGCGAACTCGTCGCCGGCGGTGCGTGCGATCAAGAGCGGCTCGGGCAAACGGCTGCGCAGCCGGTCCGCCACTGCCTGCAGCAGGCGGTCAGCGGTGCCGAAGCCCACGCTGTCGTTGAGCGCGCGGAAGGCGTCCAGCCCGAGCAGGGTGAGGGCCACGGTGCGCTCGCCGTGCCAGTCTGCCCGCTCCAGCAGGCCGCGGCGGGTCAGCAGTCGGGTGAGCTGGTCGGTCATGAGCTGATCGCGCAATTGCCCGAAGGATTGCTGCAGCTGCGAGGCCATGCCGTTGAAGGCCTGCGAGAGTGCGGCGGTTTCCCGCAACCAGTCCCGGTCGACGGGCACGGCCGACCAGTCGCCCTGCGCCAGCCGGTTCGCGGCCTCGGCCGTCTGCAGGATGGGGCGGGACACCCGCTGCACGGCCCAGAGCGCTGCGAGCAGGGCCAGAACGGCCCCCATCACCGCAGCCATCGTACGGTAGCGCAACTGGGTGCGCGTGTTGCCCAGCAGGTCGGACTCGGGCAGCAGCACAACGATGCGCCAGTCGAGCCCGGGGGCGCCGGTGAAGCGGCTGACACGGCCGAAATACACAGCACCGTCCTGCTGGATGCTGAAGGTGGCGTCGCCGTGCGTGGCAGCGGCCAGATGCGATGCCGCGGCCTGGATCAGCGGGTTGGCGCTGGCGGCAGCGGCCCGCCGGGTGCGCGGCGCGAGCGGCGATGAGCCGGTGCGCTCGCCCATGACGGGCTCCGGTTCGCTCTGCGCCACCAGCAGGCCGTCGGGCTCGGTAATGAAGATGATGCCGTTGCCGCGCAGCGGCTCGTCATGCAGGAATTGATGGAGCGCATCCAATCGGACATCGGCGCCGACCACGCCGATGGTCTCTCCACCCACCACTACAGGCGTGGTGGCGGACAGGATCACATCGCCCTGCGTGCTGATCGTGGTGTAGATGGGCGACCATATGGAGCGGCCGGACTGCGTCGCCGCCACATACCACGGCCTGCGGGTGGGGTCGAAGCCCTCGATGGAGCGAGACAGATGCCGGGGGTCGGCATCCCGGTAGATGTTCAGGCGCCCCCCGGTGGTGCGGTCCTGTTCGATGAGTTGCAGGCCATCGGCCCGGCGCACTGCGACGTAGCTGCCATCCCGGCCGCCGAAGCCCATCACGCCGATCTGTGTGTACTCCGCATAGCGCCGCGAGACGGCATCCATCAGGTAGCTCGCTATGTGGCGCATGTCGCCGGGGCGGTAGAGGTCTTCGCGCGAGATCGCGTCCGCCATCGTGCGCTGTGCCTGGAACGGCCCGTCGAGATAGCTGGAGAGGCGGCTGTTCGCCGTGGAGGTGATGGCGTTGAGCAGCCGCATGCTCTCCTGATCGATCAGGTTCTGCACCTGCTGGTGCTGGCTGATTGCCATCAACCCCACGGTGCAGGCGAACAGCAATGCCATCGGGAGGGCGATGGCCAGGCGCAGCGATGGCTGCCAGCGGCGGGGATGCATCAGCGTGCCACGCCGGCTTCACGCAGGGGTGTTCCGCCGGCGGTGGATGGGGAGTCCAGTTGAGTCATCTTTGAGGCTTGCAGCGCTTTTGCAATGGCGTCATTGTGCTATGAAATGATGAGCAACTTGGGCGGCGTTTCGGCCGCTGCGGTCAATCGCGCGTGGCGCGCCGCTGGACGCAGGCGACGTACGCGTCGCCGTCGGGAGGGCGGCCCGAACGCTGGCTGTCCCACAGCATCTGGCCCAAGCATTCCATGGCGGCGTGATGGGCGTCCTGCAGCGAATCCAGCCGCGCGGCCAGCAGTTCGACCGCCTGGCGGATGCCCCGGGGCTGATCGATGCTGCACTGCTCGCTAATGGAAAGATGCATGGACAGGTGCAGAAAGGGGTTGGTGCGCTCCGGTGTCTCGTCGTAGTTGCGGGCCAGCGCCGCATCGACGTCGGCCAGGTCGGCGTGGTACTCCGGGTGTTCCGCAATCCACAGGCTGGCGAGCGTCTCGATCGCTTCCATGGGCTGGCCGGCCCGGTCCTTGGCGTACACGCTGCAGAAAAAGCGCCGTACGTCGGCTTGAGAGGGATTGAACATGGCGGTCAGCGTAGCACGGGCTGTGGCTGTCCCCGGCAGCGCGGCTGCCGGGGACGGGCGCATTCGATGCCGGGATCAGAAGGTTTCCCAGTCGTCGTCGTCGTGCTTCTTGCCGGCGGTGGCGGCGGGCGCCGGCTTGGGGGTCGCAGGGGCCAGGGCCGGGCGCGGTTGGGATGGAGCGGCCGGTGCGGCCACGGGCGCCGGCGAGGGGGCTGCCGATGGGGATGCTGCCTTGCGGGCCGGCGCGGGGGCGGACGTCAGGCGCGCTGCGGCCAGCTTGGCGGACTTCGCCGGCGTTGCCGCGGCCGTGCTGCCGGGCGAGTGCTGCGCTGCCGGGGTGGGCGACGGTGCCGCCACGTGGCTACCGCTGCCCTGGGCGAGCTGGAACACAGCCACCGCCTGGACCAGTTGATGGGCCTGCGTGCGCAGGCCTGACGCGGCGGCGGCGCTTTCTTCGACGAGCGCGGCGTTTTGCTGGGTGGCCTGGTCCATTTGCAAGATGGCCTCGCCTACCTGTCCCACGCCTTCGCTCTGCTCGCGGCTGGCGGCGCTGATTTCTCCGACGATGGAGGTCACCCGCCGGATCGAGGCCACCACTTCCTGCATCGTGTGGCCGGCCTGATCGACCAGGGCCGTGCCTTGGTCCACCCGCTCGACACTGGTGCTGATGAGGTCCTTGATCTCCTTGGCTGCGTCGGCGGAGCGGCCCGCCAGGCTGCGCACTTCGCTGGCCACCACGGCGAACCCGCGGCCCTGCTCGCCTGCACGGGCGGCTTCCACCGCCGCGTTCAGCGCCAGGATGTTGGTCTGGAAGGCGATGCCGTCGATCACCGAGATGATGTCGCTGATCTTGCGTGAGCTTTCGTTGATGCCCTTCATGGTGTCCACCACCTGGTTCACCACGTCGCCGCCCTTGACGGCCACATCGCTGGCCTCCTGCGCCAGCTGGCTGGCCTGGCGGGCGTTGTCGGCGTTCTGGCGCACGGTGCCGCCCAGCTGCTCCATGGAGGCAGCGGTTTCCTCCAGGGCCGACGCCTGCTGTTCGGTGCGCCGGCTGAGGTCATCATTGCCCTGTGCGATCTCGGCGCTGGCTGTGGCCACGCTCTCGGCATTGCCGCGCACCGTGCGCACGGTGTTCACCAGGTTGTCCTGCATGCGCTGAAGCGCCTTGAGCAGTGCGCCGGTTTCGTCGCGGGCGTCGGTGTGGATCGCCACGCTCAGGTTGCCGTCGGCCACGCGGTCGGCAGCGTCGACGGCTTCCTGCAGAGGGCGGGTGATGGAGCGGGTGATGACGATGGCGCAGCCCACGGCCATCAGCGCCGCGATGAAAGAGGCGACCAGCACCATGGTGCGGGTTTGCAGGTAGGCCGTGTGCGCAGCGGCACCGCCTTCCTTCATGTTCTTTTCCTGTAAGTCCACCATCTTTTTCAGGCTGGCCAGATAGGCGCCCTGGGTGGCATAGCGCGGGCTGAACAGCAGCTGCTGCGCCTCCGTGTTCTTGTTCTGCAAGCCCAGCTCGGCCACGTCCTTGCTGAAAGCGATAAAGGCCGCGCTGTGGGTCTTGATGTCCTGGATCAGCGCGCGCTCCTCGGACGTATCGGCCAGCTGTTCCAGCGTGGCGATGTAGTCGGCCGTCTGCGCGATGGTCTTGTCCATCACGGCCTTGTTTTGTGCCATTTCCGCTTCGTCGCTCAGGATGATGATGTTGCGTACGACGCGGGAGAGGTCCAGCGTCACGTAGGACAGCTGCTGGCTGGTGTTGGCCTTGGGGTAGATCTCGGCGACGAGGTTCTGCGAGACGCTGTCCTGCTGGCCCAGCCGCACGAGGTTCAGTGCAGTGACCAGGGCCATGAGAACAAGCACGAGGGCGAAGCCCAGCCCGAGGCGTGGGCCCAGTTTGAGGTTTTTCATGGTAGGGGCGCTAGTGACGTGGAGGGTCGGAGGACGGAGGAAGTGCGGATTGTGACAAGTTGTCACCCTGCTTGCTCAGATCAGCGGTCGACGGCAGGGCGATGGTGGGTCTTTTGCACTGCCGCCTTCACGACCGCCACCGGGATTTCAGGCCATTCCGCGGGCAGGAATGATCAGCGCCGCCGCGTGCCCAGCAGCCGCGAAATGGTTTCCGCCGCCTTGAGCAGGTGGGGGAGCAACTGGGTCTGCATCATCTCCGCGCTGGTGCGGTTGGCCTGGCCGCTGATGTTGAGCGCTGCGACCGTCTCGCCCGCGCGGTTGCGCAGCGGGGCGGCGATGGAGATCAGGCCTTCCTCCAGCTCCTGGTTGATGAGGCACCAGCCCTGGGTGCGGGCCTGGCGCACGGCGGCCAGCAGGTCCTCGTCGCTGGTGCGCGTGTGGGGGGTGAGGGCCGGGCGCGGCAGACCGTCCAGCAGGGCCTGCACCCGGTCGTCGCTCTGGCCGGCCAGCAGCATGCGGCCCATCGAAGTCCAGAAGGCCGGCAGGCGCGAGCCTACGCCCAGGTTGGTGCTCATGATCTTGTGGGTGTGCACGCGCAGCACATAGACGATGTCGCGCCCATCCAGCACGGCGGCCGAACACGACTCGTGCAGCTGGTCCACCAGCGCTTCCATGGTCGGCTCGGCCAGATCCCAGATGGGCATGGACGAGATGTAGGCAAAGCCCAGGTCGAGGATGCGCGGCGTCAGGCGAAACAGCCGGCCGTCGCTTTCCACATAGCCCAGCGTCTGCAGCGTGAGCAGGATGCGGCGGGCGCCGGCGCGTGTGAGGCCGGAGGCGGCGGCCACCTCGCTCAGCGTCTGCTGGGGGGCGGCGGCGCTAAACGAGCGAATCACCTCCAGCCCGCGCGCGAACGACTGCACATAGCTGTCGCCCGGTCTAGGGTTATCACTAGTCGAAGAGGGGGTGTCATCCATGGGGAATGGTCCTAGAATTCATTATACGAACAAATGTTCGATAGGCGAACAAATGGCTCGGCCTATTGCGGCGGCCCGGCGGATTGTCCCTCCCGTCTTCCCCCCCTTCTCCAACGACATGATCAACAAGATTGCGGATTCCGTCGCCCAGGCCCTGGCCGGCATCCAGGACGGCGCCACGGTGCTGATCGGCGGCTTCGGCACGGCGGGCATTCCGGGCGAGCTGATCGACGGCCTGATCGAGCAGGGCGCGCGCGAGCTCACGGTGGTCAACAACAACGCCGGCAATGGCGAGACGGGCCTGGCCGCGCTGCTCAAGGCTGGCCGCGTGCGCAAGATCATCTGCAGCTTTCCGCGCCAGGTGGACAGTCAGGTGTTCGACGGCCTCTACCGCGCCGGCCAGCTCGAACTGGAACTGGTGCCCCAGGGCAACCTGGCCGAGCGCCTGCGCGCCGCCGGCGCCGGCATCGGCGCCTTCTTCTGCCCCACGGCCTACGGCACCGAGCTAGCCAAGGGCAAGGAGACCCGCGAGATCGGCGGCAGGCAGTACGTGCTGGAGTACCCCATCCACGGCGACGTGGCCCTCGTCAAGGCCGAGCGCGGCGACCGCTGGGGCAACCTGACCTACCGCATGTCGGCGCGCAACTTCGGCCCGGTGATGGCCACCGCTGCCAGGCAGACCATCGCCACGGTGCACGAGATCGTGGAACTGGGCGGGCTGGACCCCGAGGCCATCGTCACCCCCGGCATCTTCGTGAGCCAGATCGTGCGCGTCGAGCGCACGGCCACGCAGGCCGCGGGCTTCAAGAAATCGGCATGAAATCGGCCTTGAGCGTAGAAGGAACCAGCGTGAGCAGCTATCAAAAGCGTAGTAAGGATGAGCTGGCCCGCCGTGTGGCGCAGGACATCCACGAAGGGGCGTACGTCAATCTGGGCATCGGCCAGCCGACCCTGGTCGCCAACCACATCCCGGCCGACCGCGAGGTCATCCTGCACAGCGAGAACGGCATCCTCGGCATGGGCCCGGCGCCGGCTGCGGGGCTGGAGGACTACGACCTCACCAACGCCGGCAAGCAGCCCGTCACCCTGCTGCCGGGCGGTGCCTATTTCCACCATGCCGACAGCTTCGCCATGATGCGCGGCGGTCACCTCGACATCTGCGTGCTGGGCGCCTTCCAGGTCAGCGCCACGGGCGACCTGGCCAACTGGAGCACGGGCGAGCCCGGCGCCATTCCCGCCGTGGGCGGGGCCATGGACCTGGCCATCGGCGCCAAGCAGACCTGGGTGATGATGGATCTGCTGACCAAGCAGGGCCAGTCCAAGGTGGTGGCGCAATGCAGCTACCCGCTCACCGGCATCGGCTGCGTCAAGCGCATCTACACCGAACTCGCCACGCTGGCCTGCACGCCCGACGGGCTGGCGCTGATCGACGCCGTGCCCGGCCTGGAGCACGCCGAACTCGAACGCCTGGTGGGCCTGCCCATCCGCCGCGCCTGAACCCTTCAAGGAGACACGACACCATGACCTCTTCGCAAGCCTTCATCTGCGACGCCATCCGCACGCCCTTCGGCCGCTACGGAGGGGCGCTGTCCAGCGTGCGCACCGACGACCTGGGCGCCATCCCGCTCAAGGCGCTGATGGCGCGCAACCCGAACGTGGACTGGGCCGCGGTGACCGACGTGCTCTACGGCTGCGCCAACCAGGCCGGCGAAGACAACCGCAACGTGGCCCGCATGAGCGCGCTGCTGGCCGGCTTGCCGCTGGAGGTGCCCGGCGCCACCCTCAACCGCCTGTGCGGTTCCGGCCTGGACGCGGTGGGCACGGCGGCGCGCGCCATCAAGGCGGGCGAGGCCGGCCTGATGATCGCGGGTGGCGTGGAGAGCATGAGCCGCGCGCCCTTCGTCATGCCCAAGGCCGAAACCGCCTTCAGCCGCAGCAACGCGGTCTATGACACCACCATCGGCTGGCGCTTCGTCAACAAGCTGATGAAGGCGCAGTACGGCGTGGATTCCATGCCCGAGACGGCCGAGAACGTGGCCGACGAATACCGGATCGAGCGCGAAGCGCAGGACCGCATGGCCCTGGCCAGCCAGCTCAAGGCCGTGGCCGCCCAGCAGGCCGGCCACCTGGCCCGCGAGATCACCGCCGTCACTATCCCGCAGAAGAAGGGCGATGCCATCGTGGTGGACCAGGACGAGCACCCGCGCGCCACCAGCCTGGAGGCGCTCGCCCGCCTCAAGGGCGTGGTGCGCGAAGGCGGCACAGTGACGGCCGGCAACGCTAGCGGCGTGAACGACGGCGCCTGCGCGCTGCTGCTGGCCGATGAAGCGTCGGCCGCCAAGCACGGCCTCACGCCGAAGGCCCGGGTGGTCGGCATGGCCACGGCCGGCGTGGCGCCGCGCGTGATGGGCATCGGCCCCGCGCCCGCCACGCAGAAGGTGCTGGCGCAGACCGGGCTCACGCTGGAGCAGCTCGACGTGATCGAGCTGAATGAAGCCTTCGCCGCCCAGGGCCTGGCCGTGCTGCGCATGCTGGGCCTGCAAGACGACGACGAGCGCGTGAACGCCTGGGGCGGCGCCATCGCCCTGGGCCACCCGCTGGGCGCCAGCGGCGCGCGCCTGGCCACCACGGCCGTCAACCGGCTGCACGCCACGGGCGGGCGGTATGCGCTCTGCACCATGTGCATCGGCGTGGGACAGGGCATTGCGGTGATCCTGGAACGCGTGTGAGCGGGGCGCCGACATGTCGATGAACGAAGTGCTGAAGACCACCGCGGGCAGCTTCCGCGTGCGGGTGCAGGGGCCCGCCGATGCGCCGGCCCTGGTGCTTTCCAACTCGCTGGGCACCACGCTGGAGATGTGGGACGCCCAGGTCGAGCGCTTCGCCCGCACCCACCGCGTGGTGCGCTACGACACGCGCGGCCACGGCGACAGCGTGACCTCGCCCGGGCCTTACACCTTCGACCAGCTGGGCTGCGACGTGGTCGCGCTGCTTGATGCGGTGGGCATCGACAAGGCCAGCTTCTGCGGTATTTCCATGGGCGGCTTCACCGGCCTTTGGCTGGGCGTGAACGCGCCGCAGCGGCTCGATCGCCTGGTGGTCGCCAACAGCGCCGCCAGGATCGGCACGGCCGATGGCTGGACCACCCGCGCCGCCATGGTGCGCGAGAAGGGCGCGGCCGGCATGGCCGAGCTGGCGGCCTCGTCGCCCGCGCGCTGGTTCACCGAAGCCTTTACGGCCGCCCAGCCCGACGTGGTGCGCCGCGCGCAAGGCTGGATCGCCGGCACGCCGCCCGAAGGCTATGCCGCCTGCTGCGAAGCGCTGGCACAGGCTGACCTGCGCACGGCCATCGGCGCCATCGCCGTGCCCACGCTGCTGATCGCCGGCATGGCCGACCCGGTGACCACGGTGGCCGACGCGCAGGCCATGCAGGCCGCCATCGCGGGCGCGCAGCTGGCCGAAGTGCCGGCCTCGCATCTCTCGAACCTCGAAGCGCCCGAGGCCTTCGAGGCCGCGCTGGCCGCCTTCCTGCGAGCCGCCTAGCAAGGAGTGCCGCCATGGAACCGTCCCCGCCTACGAACCCTCGCTGGAAGCAGCGCCCGCCTGGCTCCACCTGGGGCGACTTCGGGCCCGACGACCAGCTGGGCCGACTGAACCTGCTCACGCCCGAGAAGGTGCGCCAGGGCGTGGCGGAGGTGCGTGAGGGACTGAGTTTCGCGCTCAGCCTGCCGCTGGATTACCCCGGCGGCAGCGCGCTCAACCCGGCCCGCCATCCGCCGGTGCTGCGCCCGTCCGTGCGCCGCGGGCTGGTCAACTTCAACTGCCTGCTGGCCGAACTGGAGCCGGGCCGCACCGACGTGATGTCGGACGACCTGGCCATCCTGTACCTGCAGTACTCCACGCAGTGGGACAGCCTGGCGCATGCCGGCTCCATGTTCGACGCCAACGGCGACGGCCTGCCCGAAGCGCTTTACTACAACGGCTATGCGGCCGGCCGCCATATCGTGGGCCCGCTGCACCTGGACGACACGGGCGTTCCAGCCACGGCACGCGCGGGCGCCAGCACCTCGGCTGCGCATGCCTTGGGCATAGAGAACATGGCCCGCACCGGTGTGCAGGGCCGGGGCGTGATGATCGACCTGCGCGCCCACTGGGGCGACGCCCGCACCCTGGTCGGCTACGACGCGCTGATGCGTGTGCTGGAAGCCGACGGCGTGGCGGTGGAGCCGGGCGACATCGTCTGCCTGCACACCGGCTTTGCCGATGTGGTGCTGGGCATGCGCCGCCACCCCGATCCGGCCGTGCTGCAAGGCGCCTGCGCGGTGCTCGACGGCCGCGACGAGAAGCTGCTGCAGTGGATCACCGACAGCCAGCTCGCCGCCCTCGCCGCCGACAACTACGCCGTCGAGGGCCTGCCTGCGCGCCCAGGCCCGGCCTGCTGTGCCGCGCTGCCGTTGCACGAGCACTGCCTGTTCAAGCTGGGCGTGCACCTGGGCGAGCTCTGGCACCTGACGCCGCTGGCCCGCTGGCTGCGCGGGCACGGCCGCCACCGCTTCCTGCTGACGGCGCCGCCGCTGAACCTGCCCGGCGCCGTGGGCTCGCCCGTGACGCCCGTTGCCACGGTGTGAGTCCTCGATGCGCCTGCTGCGGCGTCGCCCGGCCCAGGCCTTCGCCTTTGCTTTTCTGCCTTCCTGAAGGAGCCGACATGCCTTTCATCATCGAAACCTTCGACAAGCCCGGCCACCAGCAGGTGCGCCAGGCCCACCGCGCCGCGCACCTGGAGTTCCTCGACCAGCACAAGGCCCTGCTGCTGGCCTGCGGCGCCAAGCTGGACGACGACGGCCGGGACCTGGGCGGGGGCCTCTACGTGGTGGCGCTGGATTCGCGCGAGGAGGCGCAGCGCTTCATCGAGTCCGACCCGTTCCACGCGGCCGGCCTGTTCGAGCGGGTCACGCTCACGCGCTGGCGCAAGGCCTATGTGGACGGGCAGTGCTACCTGTAGCGCGTGTCACGCGCTCCTTTGGCGTTTCCCGTTGCCCAGAAAGACTTCCATGAACTCCTCCGTTTCCGTGCGCGAGCGCGTCCTCATCACCGGCGGCGGCGCCGGCATCGGCGCGGCCACGGCTGAGCGCTGCCGTGCGGACGGCTACGAGCCGGTCGTCATTGACCGCACGGTCGATCACGTGCCGGGCGGCATCCAGGCCGACTTGTCCAACCCCGCGGAGACGGCGCGTGCGCTGCAGCAGGCACTGGCCGGCGGCCCCATCACGCGGCTGGTCAACAACGTGGGCATCGTGGTGCCCGCCGAGGCGGCGGAGCAGACGCTGGAGCAGTTCGATCTGGCCGTGGCGCTAAACCTGCGCTGCAGCCTGCAGTGCATGCAGGCGCTGCTGCCGGGCATGCAGGCCGCGGGGTTCGGGCGCATCGTGAACATGTCTTCGCGCGCCGCCCTGGGCAAGGAACTGCGCACCGCGTATTCGGCCACCAAGGCCGGCCTGATCGGCATGACGCGGGTCTGGGCGCTGGAGCTGGGCCGCCACGGCATCACGGCCAACGCCATCGGCCCCGGGCCCATCCGCACCGAGCTGTTCGACCGCGCCAACCCGCCCGATGCGCCGCGCACGCTGGCCATCATCGACGCGGTGCCCGTCAAGCGGGTGGGCACGCCCGATGACGTGGCGCATGCCGTGTCGTACCTGCTGGATGCGCGCAGCGGCTTCGTCACGGGCCAGGTGCTCTATGTCTGCGGCGGCATGACGGTAGGCGTCGCCGGGGTCTGACGACTGCCGTTCGTCCCCCGGATCCGCCTTCGTTTTCTCAGAAATCCACACAACTCCAAAGAGACAACTCCATGTCGAAAATCACGGCCTTCTTCACCGAACTGATGCGGCGCTACCTGCCCGATCCGTTCGTCTTCGCGATCCTGCTGACGCTGCTGACCATGGCCCTGGCCTTCGGCGTGGAGAGCCGCCCGATCGATGCCGTGGTACAGGACTGGGGCAAGGGCTTCTGGAGCCTGCTGGCCTTCACCACGCAGATGGCGGTGATTCTGGTGATGGGCTACGTGCTGGCCACCGCCCCCATCGTGGACCGCTTTCTCGACCGCATCGCGGCGCGCGTGCAGACGCCGCGCCAGGCCATCATTGTCGCGACCATCGTGGGAGGCGTGGGCAGCTATCTCAACTGGGGCTTCGGCCTGGTGATCGGCGGCATCATGGCCCGCAAGCTGGCGCTGAAGGTCAAGGGCGTGCACTACCCGCTCATCATCGCCTCGGCCTATACCGGCTTCACGATGTACAGCCTGGGCTTCTCGGCGACGATCCCGGTGCTGATCTCCACCAAGGGCCACGCGTTCGAGGGCAGCATGGGCCTGATCCCGCTCACGCAGACCATCTTCTCCGCACCCATCCTGCTCACCAGCCTGGCCGTGCTGGTTACGCTGCCGCTGCTCAATGCCGCCATGCACCCCCAGCGCGGCGAGACCGTGATCGAGCTGGACCCGGCCACCGTGGCGGATGCCAAACCCGCCGCCAGCGCCGAAGGCCTTCTGGGCGACGAGAAGACGCTGGCCTGGCGCCTGAACCACAGCCGCCTGCTGAGCCTGCTGATCGGCCTGTGCGGCATGGCCTATGTGGCGATGCACTTCATCAAGGGCGGCAACCTCGACCTGAACATGATCAACTTCTTCATCCTGTTCCTCGGCGTGCTGCTGCTGGGCACGCCGATGCAGTACGTGGAGAAGGTCAACGAGGGCGTGAAGACCATCGGCGGGATCATCCTGCAGTTCCCGTTCTACGCCGGCATCATGGCGATCATGCACGGCTCGGGGCTGGTGGAGTCCATCGCCCACGTGTTCGTGAACATCTCCACGGCGGCCACGCTGCCGCTCTGGGGCTTCGTCAGTTCCTTCGTCATCAACTTCTTCGCGCCCTCGGGCGGCGGCCACTGGGTGCTGCAGGGCCCGTTCATGATCGACGCGGCCCGCACGCTGGGCGCATCGCAGGCGCAGACCGCCATGTCGGTGATGCTGGGCAACGGCTGGAACGATCTGGTCCAGCCCTTCTGGATCCTGCCCGCGCTGGCGCTGTCCAAGCTCAAGCTCAAGGACATCATGGGCTACACCGTGGTTTCCATGCTGCTGGTGGGCGCCATTTACGCGGCCACCATGCTGATCTGGCCGCAACTCTGAGTTTCCCGAGAGGCGGCTCGGCCGCCTGAATTTCGCTCAACCCCCGAAGGAGAAACCCATGCTGTTCATGGTTCAGATGATCGTGCAGATCCCGTCCACCCTGGCCCCCGAAGTGGCGGAGGAGATCAAGCGCAAGGAAAAGGAATATTCGCAGCGGCTGCAGCGCGAAGGCAAGTGGCGCCACCTGTGGCGCGTGGTGGGCGAGTACGCCAACGTCAGCATCCTCGATGTGGCCAGCAACGATGAGCTGCACACCCTGCTCAGTGGCCTGCCGCTCTTTCCCTACATGCAGATCAAGGTGACGCCGTTGGCCAACCACCCATCGTCCATCGTGCAGGAGTGAACGCGCGGGCCAGGTGCCCGCCGCTCCCCGCATCGCCATCCCCATAGAAGAAGAGATAGAGGAAACAAACCATGACCCTTTCCCATTCCCCGATCCTGCGCCGCGGCCTGATCGCCGCCGCTGGCACCGCCGCAATCGCCTGCGCGCTCCTGCCCGGCCTGGCCGCGGCGCAAGGTGCGTTCCCTAGCAAGACCATCACCATCGTCGTGCCTTTCGCGGCCGGGGGCACCACCGACATCCTGGCGCGCATCGTCGCCCAGGGCATGGGCGCGGAGCTGGGCCAACCGGTGGTGGTGGACAACCGCGCCGGCGCGGGCGGCAACATCGGCGGCCAGCTGGCCGCGCGGGCACCGGCCGACGGCTACACGCTCTTCATGGGCACGGTGGGCACGCACGCCATCAATGCGGCGCTCTACAAGAAGATGCCCTTCGATCCGATCAAGGACTTCGCGCCGCTCACGCGCGTGGCCAACGTGCCCAACCTGCTGGTCGCCAATCCCGCGCAGCCTTTCAAGACGGTGCAGGAGCTGATCGCCTATGCCAAGGCCCATCCGGGCAAGATCAACTTCGGCTCCTCGGGCAGCGGCAGCTCCATCCACCTTTCGGGCGAACTCTTCAAGAGCATGGCCAAGGTGGACATGCAGCACGTGCCCTACAAAGGTAGCGCGCCGGCCGTGACGGACCTGCTGGGCAACCAGATCGCGATCATGTTCGACAACATGCCCTCGGCCATCCAGCATGTGCGTTCGGGCAAGCTGCGCGCCATCGCCGTCACCACCGCCAAGCGCTCGCCCGAACTGCCCGACGTGCCGACCATCGCCGAGGCCGGCGTGCCCGGCTACGAGGCCACCTCATGGTTCGGCATGTTCGCGCCGGCCGGAACGCCCGCGCCGGTGGTCGCCAAGCTCAACGCCACCATCGTCAAGGTGCTGGCCCAGCCCGAGGTGAGCAAGAAGCTCGCAGAGCAGGGTGCCGAAGCCGCCGGCGAGACGCCCGAGCAGTTCGCCGCCTTCATCCAGAAGGAGAGCGTGAAGTGGGGCAAGGTAGTGAAGGAATCCGGCGCCAGCGTGGACTGATCGGCTGCGGGCGCGGACTTGCCTTTATCCGTAGAGGGGCCGCGGGGTCTGCTGGGCGAAGGCCGGTGCTACGAGTGCGCCGTTCTTCGCCGCGACTACCTCGGCCATCATCGAGAGCGCGATCTCGGCCGGCGTCCTGCTGCCGATGAAAAGGCCGGCGGGGCCATGCAAGCGATCCATCTCGGTGTCGCTCAGGCCGAAGTGCTGCTGCAGCCGCTCGCGCCGCCGCGCGCTGTTGTTGCGTGATCCGATGGCGCCGACATAGAAGGCCCGTGAGCGCAAGGCCTCGATCAGGGCCAGGTCGTCCAGCTTCGGGTCGTGGCTCAGCGCCAGCACGGCCGTGCTGGCGTCTTCCCGCAGGGCCAGCACTACGTCGTCGGGCATCTCGCGCGTGAAGGCGATGCGCCCCTGCGCCCAGGCGGGCGCCCGCTCCAGGCGCGGATCGCTCAGCACGATGTCGAAACCGACGCTCAGTGCGATCTGGCACACGTAGAACGCCGTATCGCCCGCGCCGATGACGACCAGGCGGGCGGCCGGGGCGAAGCATGCCACGAAGCGCTCGGTATCCAGCTGCGGCGCCGCGCCGTGCGGCACTTCGCGTAGCAGCGCATTGCCGGTGGCCAGATGCAGCGTGCGCTCCACGTAACGCCGCTGCGCGCAGGCGTCCAGCAACTCGGGGAGCCGGCTGTGGGGCTGCAGGGGTTCCATCACCAGTTCCATGGTGCCGCCGCAGGGCAGGCCGAAGCGGTGGGCCTCATCCGCCGAGATGCCGTAGCGAAGCACTTCGGGCACGGCCGCGGTCGAAAACGATGGCGACGGCCCCTGCGCGGCCTGCTGCACGCGGCGGATCAGGTCGTCCTCGATGCAGCCGCCCGAGACCGAACCCACCACCTCACCGTGAGCGTTCAGGGTCATGAGCGAGCCCGGCGGCCGGGGCGACGAGCCCCAGGTGCGCGCAACGCTCACCAGCCAGCCGGGAATGCCGGCCTGCAGCCAGCTGTTCGCCGTGCGCAGCACCAGGCTGTCGAGGTCCGTGGGCTCCACCGTCAGCCTTCGAGCACGGCGCGCACGGCATCCGGGGTGAACGGGGCCTGGTAGAAGCGCTGGCCCGTAGCGTCGAAAAGCGCGTTGGCCAGCGCGGCCGGGCCCGGCACCGAGGCGGATTCGCCGGCACCCATGGGCGGTTCGTCCTGTCGGGGCATGAGCACCACCTCGATGGGCGGCACGTCGCGAAAGCCGATGATGGGGTAGCCGCCCCACTCGCGGCTTGCGACGCCCTGGGCATCGAAGGCCACGCGTTCCATCAGGCTGCGGCTCAAGGTCTGGATGACGTTGCCGTGGATCTGGTGGCGCACGCCGTCGGGGTTGACCACCATGCCCGTGTCCTGGCCCACCACCACGCGCCGCACGGCGATGCGGCCGCTGGCGGGGTTGACCTCGATGTCGATGACCCAGGCGGCCCAGGCCGCGCCGAAGCCGGGAAAGCGGCTGTGGACGTAGCGCGCATAGGCCACGCCACGCCCGCGCAACAGGCCGTCTGCGCCGGGCACTCCTCTGGTGCCCGGGCCGCCGCACTGCCAGCCCGCATGGCGGGCCGTGGCTTCGACTAGTTCGATGGCGCGCCGGTCGTCGAGGTGGCGGAGCCGGTAGTCCACGGGATCGGCGCCGGACGCATGGGCCAGTTCGTCGATCATGCAGTCGTGGGCGAAGGAGTTGGGCAGGGCCGACACGCCGCGCAGCCAGGAGGAGCGCACCAGCGGCGCCATGTCGTGGCAGGCGATGCGCCGGCTGGCGTAGCGGTAGGGCGGCACGGCCGTGCGGTCGCCCATCTCCAGCGTGCGCGGCTGGCCCGGCACACGGCCGGTGAGCAGCAGTGCCAGCATGGGCGCATCGTTGGAGGGGTAGCGCACGGCGAAGTCGTAGGCCTGCAGGCTGCCATCGCGGCCGATGGCGGCGCGCACGTCCATGAGCTGGCCCGTGCCTTTGGGCTCCCACTGGTGCTCCTGCTCGCGCGTGAGCTGCACGCGCACGGGTGCGCCCACGGCCATGGAGAGCAGGGCGGCGTCGGCGCAGACGTCGTCGGCGCAGTTGCGGCCGTAGCAGCCCGCCGCCTCCAGGCGCACGACCTCGATGCGGTCCTCGCCCAGCTGCAGCAGCCGGTCCAGGTCGGTGCGCAGCATATGCGGGTTCTGCGTGCCGGCCCACACCGTGAGCCGGCCCTGCTGGAAGTCGGCCACCGCGCAGGACGGGCCGATGGAGGCATGCATCTGGTAGGGCCAGACGTAGCTGCGTTCCAGCACGGCGGCGGTCTCCGGCCCCTTGAAGGCCGCATCCACGTCGCCTTCGTCCACCAGCGCCCGACGCTGCGCCGGGTTCGCGCGGATGGCGCCGGCCAGGTCGCTCAGGTCGGGGGCGGGTGGCACCGGGCGCCACTGCACGCGCAGCGCGCGCATGGCTGCGATGGCCTGCTCCTCGCGGTCGGCGACCACGCCGACGAAGTCGCCTTCGGCGACCACTTGCACATTGCCCGGCAGGTGGACGACCGAGGCATGGTCCACCGCGACGAGGCAGCGGCCGATGAAGCCGCCGCTGTCGCGGCCCGGGTGCGGCGGGCGCACGACGCGGCCATGGCGCATGCCTGGCACGCGCACGTCGTGCACGAAGCTCAGCTCCCCGGTGGCCTTGGCGGGGATGTCCACGCGCGCAGCGCCGCGGCCTACCAGCCGGTAGTCGCTGGCGGGCTTGAGCTTGACTGCCTGCTCGGGCGCTGCAAGCGGCAGGTGCAGTTGCTGGTCCTGCAGCAACTGCCCGTAATGGAGCGTACGCGCATCGCCTTCATCGGCGAAGCGCACCAGGCCGTCGCGGGCCTGCAGCTGGTCGGCGGCGACGCCCCAGTGCGCGGCGGCCAGCGCCAGCAGCTGTTCGCGCGCCTGGGCGGCGGCGCGGCGCAGCGGCACGGCGGAAATCTGGATGCTGGCGCTGGCGATGGTCGGCCCCTGGTTGGGCGACGCGGACGTGTGGCCCAGCACCATGTCCAACTGGTCCAGCGGCACTTCGAGCTCTTCGGCCACGATCTGTGCCAGGGACGTGCGGATGCCCGTGCCCAGGTCCACATGGCCGTTGAAGGCCAGGGCGCGCCAGCCCTGCGGCGCATCGGCGTCGGCCAGCACGGCCACGAAGATTTCTGGCGCGGCGGGCACGTAATTGGTGGCCGAGCCCGGCTGCCCCGGTGCGGGTGGTGGAGGCGCTACCGGCTGGCGCAGCACGAGCAGGGCGTCGGTGCGATCGAGCAGCTGCGCGTGCAGGGCTTGGGGCTGGGGAAGGTTCATGGGGTGGCGGTCTTCGCTGGCACGCGATCGGGCATGCCAGGGGCTTGTTCAGCGTTTTTCCAGCGCGTCGGTGTCGGCCAGGGCATGGTCGAGGGGCATCACTGCCGCGTACTTCTGCGCCATGTCGAACAGGTTGGCCTCGTGCGGACCCAGGGCGCGGTCGCCGCAGCAGTCTGCCACCACCAGAGGACGGAAGCCGGACTGCATGGCATCGACCACGCTGGCGCGCACGCAGCCGCTGGTCACGCAGCCTGCCACCACCAGCGTCTGCACGCCGCGCTGGGCCAGCCAGGGTGCGAGCATGGTGCCGAAGAAGGCCGAGGGCGTGCTCTTGCGCACAACGTACTCGCCGGCCGCGGGGGCCAGCTCCGGCACGATGGCGCTGGCCGGGCTGTCCTCCTTCAGCGTCAGCATGCCTGGCACCTTCAGGCAGAAGATGTTGCTGTCCGCGTCGTCGTCCGAGAACACGATGCGGCTGTGCGCCACGGGCCAGCCGCGTTCGCGCGCATGGGCCAGCAGGCCGCGCGTGCGGGCGATCGCTCCGGGGATGTTGCCGCCGCCGAACACCGCCGGGTCGGCAAAGCCGTTGACGAAGTCGATGATGAGCAGGCCGAAGGGTGCCTTGAGCGGCAGCGGCGTGCCGAAGCCCTGGCGGGCGTAGGCGGAGATGTCGCCTTGCACGCCTGCGGCGGGGATGTCCTGGGCGCTGGTGATGGGGTTCGTCATGCGATGTCCTTGCCTTGCTGGGATCTTCTGGCGGCACGCGCCAGTCCTTGTTCGTCCTGCACTACGCCGTCGATCAGCACGGGCGTGCCGTCCAGCGCCACGGTGCAGTGGCGCATGGGTATGTCGATATGGCAGGCCGTGGTGCGGCTGCCGCCGGCTTCGTTGTTGGGGCCCATGGACCAGAGGAAGTTGCCTTCGAAGGCGCGGGCGTCCATGCCGATGTGCGTTTCCTTGTTGTAGTGGCCCAGCATGGACCAGTGGGCGCGGGGCTGCAGGCCCCAGCCGACGTGGGAGACGGCGTAGGCCTCCGGGTCTTCGTATGCGGCCATGTATTCCTTGAGGATCTCGGCCTGCAGGCCGCCGCTGATGCGCGTGACGTAGCCCTGGTCGATCGTGAGTTCGATGGGTTCGGTCACATAGTCCTTCATGGGCAGCAGGATGTCGCCGCGGTCCAGCACCACGCGGCCGTCGCTGTGGCCCTCGTCGGGCCAGGTCAGCACGAAGCCGCTGGGCCAGTGGTCCCAGCGGCCGGGCTGGTCCACGAAGCCGTATTCGCAGATGGCGGGGAACTCGCCCAGCCGGCAGCGCAGATCGGTGCCGGCCACCGAGGTGATGCGCATCTGCTTGGCGGCCTCGATGCGCTTCGACGCGGCCTGCACGCGCGCGCGGTCACCCTCGGTGGGCACGAGGCGGCAGAGCACCTCAGGCGGCTCCACGGCCAGCAGAATCTTGGTGCCGGTCTGCAGGATCTCGTGCTGCTCTGGCGAGAAGAGCAGGGTCATGAGGTCCAGCACCAGGTCGCTGGCCTGGAGCGCGGCGATGGCGGCTGGGTTGCCTGTCAGCGGCGTCGTTCCCAGGTAGGCGAGCGAATCGCGACTGAGCGACTTTTCGGCGTTGACGGGCGGCAGGTCCAGCCGGTTGACGCGTGCCCCCATGTCGCTGGCGGCGGCGATGGCGCAGCGCAGCGTCTGCGGGTGCGTGTCTGCGCCGGTGAGCACGGTGACGGTTTGCCCGGCTTCGAGCCGGGACAGCGTGAGCACCTGTTTCCAGGCTTGGATCAGATCGGTATCGCTGACGGACATGTGCGTCTCCTTGGTGTCGCGATGAAGGTATGAGAGAGGTCAAGCAAGAGGCGATCCGGGCCGGATCGCCGTCAGTCCACCCGCGACCCCAGGAAGTCGCCCAGCGCGGCGTAGAAGCCGGCCTCGTTGTCCCAGGGGATCATGTGGCCGGCTTGTGGCACGCGCACGTGCTGTGTTTGGGGCGCCAAGCCCTGCCACTCGGCCACGTCTTCGGCGCGCACAACGTCTCCGCGCTCGGCGGTGACGAGCAGCATGGGCTGAGCGATCCGGGGCAGGTCGGCGTGGATGTCGTCGCGGCCGAAGTCCTCGAAGCTCTGCACGATCGCAGGCTCATAGCAGGTGTGCAGCCACTGGGCGCGCAGCTGGCGCTGCTCATCGGTCCAGGTGGGGCAGAAGGCGCGCATGGCCTCGGCATCCATGCCCTGCGTGGCCTGGCGGATGGAATCCACGTACCAGGGCAGGGCGGCCGGGTAGGAGCGGCGGCCGGGGCCGGATACGGGCGGATCGACAAGCACCAGGCGCGTGAGTCCGTCCGGCTGGCTGCGTGCAGCACGTACGGCGATGCGTGCGCCCATGGAGTGGCCTACCAATGCCCAGCGCTGTAGGCCCAGGGCCTCAGCGAGCGCGGCCACGTCGGCAGCCTGAGCGTCGAGGCCGTAATCCAGGCCCGGGCCGGACGATGAGAGGCCGCGCCCGCGCACGTCCAGCACATAGGTGTCGAACTGGCGGCCTAGGTGCTCGGCGACGAAGCCCCAGGTCACTGCCGGGCTGGTGATGCCCGGGATCAGGATGACGGCGTCGCGCCCTGCGCGCTGGCCCTGGGCGCCGCCGTAGCGCAGGTAGTGTTGGCGGATGCCGTTGGCGTGCACATGGCCGCCGTAGAGGAGGGTGCTGGTGTCTTGGCTCATGCGGATGCTCCTCAGACCTTGGCGGCGTTGTCGTAGGGATAGGCGCCCGACAGCAGCGCGCCTGCGCCCGGTACCACCGGGTCCAGGCCCAGTGACTTGAGGATGGCGTAGGTGGTGGCGATGGAGGCCGTGAGCACGGGCTTGCCGGTCGCTGCCTCTACCTGGGCCACCGCCGGCAGCGAGGGCATCTGCACGCAGGCCGAGAGCACGATCACGTCGGCGTCGGCGTAGTTCATTCCGGCGACGATGCCGGGCAGCTTGGCGGGATCGTGTCGGCCGACCTCGAGGTTGTCGGGTATCTCCAGCGCGCGCCAGTCCACGATCTCGAAGCCCTCGGCGGCGATGTAGTCCATGACCAGCTGGGTCAGCGGAATCATGTAGGGCGCCACCAGAGCGATCTTCTTCGCACCCATGACCTTCAGTGCTTCGACCAGCGCGCCCGCGCTGGTGATCACGGGGGCAGTGGCGCCGTTGCTTTCGGTGCGCTCGGTCAGGCGCTTTTGCGACACGCGGTGATAGCCGCGGCCCATGGCCATGATGGCCACGAGGCAGGCGTAGCCCAGCACATCCACGCGCGCGTCGCTCAGTTCCAGCGCGCAGCGGTCGCTCTCTGCATCCATGGCTGCGAGCTCTTCCTTCTGGACCTTCTTCATGCGCATGCGGCTGGAGTGGAAGGTGAAGCGGTCCTGCGGACGCAGCGTGGAATGGGCCTGTAGCATGGCCGGCACTTCGGTCTCCATCGTGGTGTTCGAGCTGGGGACGATCTGGCCGATGCGGAATGTCTGAGTCATGGCTTTGCCTTGTTCGCGGGATGCGCGCGTTGATAAAGATCAGATGGGTGTATGCGCTCTATTTTTGCAAAAGGCGTGCCGTCTGGCAAACGCTGTTTTCTTAGGGGTTTGCACTCATTTTGTGCGTTAATTGCACCAAAAAAGGCGCGATGAGTTTTATTCTTCTGCTTTGTGGTGCGCTTGATTTGAATCAATCAATAGAGTGCACACACTTAAATAAGTGGTGTTTTTTCATGGCATGGATAGTGCTTTGACCATGGCAGGAGCCAGCTGCAGCGACGGCCATCCGTCCGACTTTCAACATTCCCGCAAGGAGAGAAAACGTGTCCCAATCCCCTCGTATCGCCGTCGTCGGCGCCGGCCTCGGCGGCGCTGCTGCCGCCAAACTGCTGCTGCAGGAAGGATTCAATGTCCGTGTCTACGAGCAGGCTCCCAGCTTCTCGCGCCTGGGTGCCGGCATCCACGTCGGGCCCAACGTGATGAAGATCCTGCGCCGCATCGGCATCGAGGACGCGCTGAACGAACAGGGCTCGCACCCCGACTACTGGTACAGCCGTCATTGGCAGACCGGCGATGTGCTGGCCCAGATTCCGCTGGGTGACTACGCTGTCAAGGAGTACGGCGCCAGCTACCTGACCGTGCACCGTGGCGACTTCCACGCGCTGCTGATCGATGCACTGCCAGGCAGCGTGATGGCCTACGGCAAGTTCCTCACACAGGTGGAGGACCGTGGCGATGTGGTGGTCATGCACTTCGCCGACGGCACGACGGAAGAGGCCGACATCGTCATCGGCGCCGACGGCGTGAACTCCCGCATCCGCGAAGAACTGCTCGGCCCCGAACTGCCCAAATACGCGGGCTACCTGGCCCACCGCGCCGTGTTTCCGACGCCTGAGATCAAGGCCGGCATGCTGCCCTTCGACGCGTGCGTGAAGTGGTGGAGCGATGACCGCCACATGATGACCTACTTCGTCACTGGCAAGGCGGACGAGCTCTACTACGTGACCGGTGTGCCCGTCGAGAAGTGGGACCTCAACGACCGCTGGCTGCCCAGCAGCAAGGACGAGATGCGCGAAGCCTTCGCGGGCTGGCATCCCACGGTGCAGGCGCTGATCGATGCCACCGTCGAAGTGACCAAGTGGTCGCTGCTGGAACGCGATCCGCTGCCGCTCTGGAGCCGTGGCCGCATGGTGCTGCTGGGCGATGCCTGCCATCCCATGAAGCCGCACATGGCGCAGGGCGCGGCCATGGCCATCGAGGACGGCGCCATGCTGGCACGCTGCCTCAAGGAGGTCGGTGCGCACAACCACGAGCTCGCCTTTGCTCTGTACGAAGCCAACCGCGCCGAGCGTGCCAGCAAGGTCCAGCGCATCTCGCACGACAACACCTGGCTGCGCACGAACGAAGATCCGTCCTGGTGCTTCGGCTACGACGTGTTCAACGTGCCCCTGGTGGAACCCAAGGTCGCGGCCGCCGCCTGAGTCCCCGACCTTCCATCCCGCAGCCGAACGTCTCTCATGAAAAGCCCTGTTCCCCTCAGATCCAGCAGCACCGCGGCCATTCCTGCCGGTATCCGTTTGCGGGTGAACGGGCGCGAGTGCGAAGTGCCAGCTGCGCCTGGCACCGCGCTCCTGCATGTGCTGCGCAATGATCTGGAGCTGAACGGGCCGAAGTACGGTTGCGGCCTGGGCGAGTGCGGCGCCTGCACCGTGTTGATCGACGGCGTGGCAGCGCGCTCTTGCGTGATTCCCGTGCAGGCGGCCGTCGGCCGCGATGTGGGCACGCTCGAGGGGCTCGGTTCGCGCCGCAGCCCCGGCCCCACGCAGCAGGCCTTCATCGACTGCCAGGCCGCCCAGTGCGGCTACTGCCTCAACGGCATGGTCATGACCGTCGAAGCCCTGCTGCGCCGCAACCCCCAGCCCACCGAGCAGGAGCTGCGCAACGAGCTGCATCACAACCTTTGCCGCTGCGGCACGCATGTGGAGATCGTGCAGGCCGCGCTGCGTGCGGTGCAGCTGCGTGCAGGCCGCTCCAGCCTGTCCCTGTCCCCTGAAGCGCAGGAGGCCCGGCCGTGAACCTGCAGGTCCCTTCCGTCGCCATGCCCTCGTCCGCTGACGCAGTGGCACTGCCTGCAGACCTGCTGCATGGTCTGGCCGTCCGGCCGCCGCAGATGGGCTGGGACGGGCAACGGTACCAGGGTACCCAACTGATCAGTGCGCGGCTGGACGAGGCGCGCGCCATGGCCGGTGTGGTCGCCGCGGTGCAGTACAGGAATTTCCTCGGCGTGGTCGCCATGTCACCCGTCCACGCGCGCCAGGCGGCCGCCGGCCTGGCGCCACACTGGCACGGCGCCGATGCCGGAACGCCGTGGTGCGATGGCCGCGTCCGCGCAGCCGGTGGCGAGGCTTTCGTCTGGCGGGCTCCCCACGCCGATCGGCCGGCAGGCGCGCAGGCCATCGCGTGGTGCCTAGATGGCCGCACCAGCCTGTGGCTGCCCCGCTGCGCCCCTGACGTGCAGGCCATGGTGGTCGGCGAGATCGCCGAGCTGTTGCAGTGCTCCTTGCGGTCCGTACAGGTGCTGCAGCTGGAAGGGCACGCGCCGCACTCTCTTGCGTTGATGGACGCGGCCGCCGATGCGGCGCTGCTGTCCCAGGCCGTGGGCCGGCCCGTCAGCGTGGCGTGCGACGTGTGCATCGAAGCGCCGGCGCTGGCATTGCAGCCCATGGCAGTGCCTGCTGCTGCCGCTGACGGTACCGCTTTGCGGCCGACCGTTGCCGAGACAACGGCAGTGGCGCCACCTGCCTTGGCCTTCGCGTCCGAACGGCCCTGGGCCGTGCGTCCCAGCTGCGCGCGGCTGTTGGCTCAGCCTGCACGGGCCCGCGCCGCGGGCCGCGCCACGGTGCTGGGCGCAGGCTCTGTGCAGTCGGGCCCGGCCGCCACCGGCCTCACACAGGCAGGTGTGGACGAACTCAACGCGGCCCAGGTTTTCGCCCATGAAAGCCTGTGGCATGAACAGGCGCTGGAACTGGGGCGGGATCCGCTGGACTGGCGCCTGCGCCATCTGCCCGAGGGGCCTGCGCGTGAGCTGGCTGCGCGTGTGGCCCAGGAGGCCGCGTGGCCCGATGCCGCCCCGGGCACCGATGGGCGCCTGCATGGCCGCGGCTTTGCCACCGCCCAACTGCAGACCCTCGATGCCGAGGGCCGGGACCGCACGGCCTGGAGCGCCTGGGTGGCCGAGGTCGCCGTGCATCCGCAGACCGGCGAGATCGAGGTCACCCGCGTGGTCGCGGGTCACGACAGCCAGCATCTGCAGGCCGCGCAGGGCGCAGGCCTGCACACGCAAGTCGTGCAGCAGGATGCGCAATGGCTGGCCGGCGCGCGCCGGCTGCTGGGCGCACCGGCGGCTTTCGACGCATGGGGCAGCTCTGCCGGCGCTGCCGAGGCACCGGCCGCGGGCGGCCAACTGCTGGCCGGCAATGCGGGCGAAGCGGCCCTGATCCGCCACGGTCAGCTGGACTTGGATGGTGTCGCGACCTTGCCCGCTGCCGCCGCCATTGCCAATGCCATCCGTCATGCGACGGGCGTGCGCCTGCGCGAAGTGCCCTTCCAGCCCGAGCAATTGCGCCTGGCGCTGGCCGGCGAGGCGGGCTCTGGCAACCGAGCCCTGGCCCGACCAGCACTGCGCCGCGGCTTGGGCTGGCTGGCGGCCGGCATCACCACCATCGCGGGCTTGGGGGCCATGGTGTGGCCGCTAAAGCAGGCCTTGCCGCTGACCGACGGGCCCGATGTGTCGCTCTATTCGCCGCAGGCCCTGGAGCGCGGGCGCCTCGTCGCCGCGGCCGGGGACTGCGTCGTGTGTCACACCGCGCCCGGCGGTGCGGCGAACGCAGGAGGGCTGGGCCTGGAGACGCCGTTCGGCATCATCTACTCGACCAACATCACGCCCGACACGGAAACCGGCATCGGCCGCTGGTCGTACGCGGCGTTCGAGCGCGCCATGCGCCAGGGCATCCACCAAGATGGGCGCCAGCTCTACCCGGCCTTTCCGTACACGGCCTTCGCCAAGCTCAGCGACGGCGATCTGCAGGCGCTGTATGGCTACCTGATGTCCCAGCCCGCTGTGAAGGCCCGGGCACCCGAGACGAAGCTCGCCTTCCCGTACAACCTGCGTCCGGCCATGGCCGGCTGGAACCTGCTGTTTCATGACGCCACGCCGTTCAAGGCGGATCCTGCCCGCAGCCCCGAATGGAATCGGGGCGCCTATCTGGTGGAGGGGGCGGGCCACTGCGCGGCCTGCCACTCGCCGCGCAACGCGCTGGGTGCCGAGAAGAGCGGCATCCACTACCTGGAGGGCGGAGAGGCTGAGGGCTGGAGCGCCCCAGGACTCAACCAGCTGGCCGGAGGCAAGCTGCCCTGGAACCGCGAAGAGCTGTACCAGTACCTGCGCACCGGCTTCTCCGCACGCCACGGCGTGGCCGCAGGGCCTATGGCCCCCGTGATCCACGGCCTGGCCGAGCTGCCCGATGCCGATGTGCGTGCCATGGCTACCTACCTGATGGAATTGCCGGGCCAGGCCCGGCAGGCCGCAGCCGCGCCGATGACAGTCGCCGCGCCGGTGCCTGCGCCGCATCCACCTCCCACCGGGACCCTGGATCGACACGTCAACGGCGAACGCATCTACCAGAACGCCTGCGCGGTTTGCCATGAGGCAGGCAGCGGCCCGACCCTCTTCGGTGTCAAGCCGCTGCTGGGGCTCAACACCAACCTGCATGCCGCGACACCAGACAACCTGGTCCAGGTCATCCTGAACGGCATACAGACACCCGCCGACGATGCCCTGGGCTACATGCCGGGCTTCAGGGACAGCCTGGACGACCGGCAGATCGCCGATCTGCTCGGCTATCTGCGCACGAGATTTGCACCGGAGGAAAAAGTGTGGCCAGACGATACGACAACCACTATTAGACGGCTGCGTGCCGCGGCGCATGCGGCGCCGTGAGCCGGGCGGGCCCAGCGGCGTCCGGGCAGCGGCGAGGCGCGGCACCGGCCTGCGCCTGACAGCGATCTGACGCCGGAACCGGCAGTGCGCCACCGCGGCGCCCCGGCGCCGGACGGCCATAGCGAATAAGCGGTTTTCTTGAACGACCCTTCCCCAAGGGCCGGCGGGACCGCTTGCGCCAGAGGTTTTCAGGCAGGGCATGCCAGCGCGCCTTGCCGGAACGAGGAATCAACGGGTAGGCGATGAACAACCAAGGAGTTTCCATGTCATCTTCATTTGTTTCGGTGGAAAAAGGCATCCAGACAGCGGGTGTCGGCCGGTTCCAGTACCGGCTCTTCGTGATCTTCGGACTGGTCTGGCTGGCCGATGCCATGCAGGTGCTGTCCATCGGCTTCAGTGCGCCGTCCATTGCCAAGACCTTCGGCAAGACGGTGCCCGAGGCGCTGCAGACCGGCACTTTCTTCTTCATCGGCATGCTGATCGGTGCCTTCGTCTTCGGCCGCCTGGCCGACCGCATCGGCCGCCGGCCTGTGCTGATGATGGCTGTGGTGATTGATGCCTGCGCCGGCGTGGCGTCGGCCTTCGCGCCCGAGTTCGCCTGGCTGCTGGTGCTGCGCTTCATCACCGGCATCGGCGTGGGCGGCACGCTGCCGGTGGACTACACCATGATGGCCGAGTTCCTGCCCAGCGACCGCCGCGGCCGCTGGCTGGTGCTGCTGGAATCGTTCTGGGCCGTCGGCACCATCTTCCTGGCCATCCTTGCCCTGGTGGCCGTGTCCTGGGGCAATGACGCCTGGCGCGTGATCTTCTTCGTGACCGGCATCCCGGCGCTGATCGGCGTGGTGCTGCGTTTCTACATTCCCGAATCGCCGATGTTCCTGAATCGCAACGGCAAGTCCGACCAGGCGCGCCAGGTGCTCGAACGTGTGGCGAAGGTCAACGGCAACTCCGCACAGATCCCGCCGCTGCAGCCCGAGAAGCAGGAGCGCAAGTCGCTGCTCTCGCTCTTCTCTCCCGAGCTGCGCCGCCGCAGCCTGGCGCTGTTCCTGGCCTGGGCGCTGATCTCCATCGCCTACTACGGCGTCTTCGTCTATCTGCCCGTCAAGCTCGGCAGCGAGGGCTTCGCCTTCATGCGCGGCCAGGTCTTCCTGGTAGTGCTGGCGCTGGTGCAGCTGCCCGGCTTCGCGCTTTCGGCCTATGGCGTGGAGCGCTGGGGCCGCAAGCCCACGCTGATCGGCTTCCTGCTGCTCAGCGCCGTCGGCTGCATGCTCTACAGCCTGGGCTCGTCGCCGATGGTGGTCGTCGGCTCCACGCTGCTCATGAGCTTCTCGCTGCTGGGCACCTGGGGCGCGCTCTACGCCTTCACGCCCGAGGTCTATCCCACCGACCTGCGCGCCAGCGGCATGGGCATGGCGGGTGCCGTGGCGCGCTTTGGCGGCCTGTTCGCGCCGGCCATCATTGCGCCCATCATGGCCACGCATTTCACGCTGGCGCTGGCCGTACTGTCCGCGATGCTGGTGGGCGGCGCGCTCTCCATCTGGGCCGTGGACGTGGAATCGCGCAACCGCGCGCTCGACTGATCAAGCCCTGCGTGCTGCGCCAGCGGGTCTTTCTTCAAACAAAGGCGGGTGCGAGCCCGCCAGATCCATGAGGATGCCATCATGAAAGCTATCTCTCGTCGCCAACTGATCAGCCAGCTAGCCGCGCTCGGCTTCGGGTCGCAGCTGCTGGCGGCACAGGCGCAGGGCCTGACGCCCGACGACCGCTCGGCCCTGATCGTGGTCGATGTCCAGAACTGCTTTGTCGATGGCGGAACCCTGCCCGTCAGGGGCGGCGCGGAGGTGGTGCCGGTAATCAACAGGATCAGCCTGGCCTTCGCCAACATCGTGCTGACGCAGGACTGGCATACGAGCCACCATGCCTCCTTCGCCAGCAGCCATCCCGGCAAGCGGCCCTTCGAGACCATCCAGCTGTCCTACGGCACCCAGGTGCTTTGGCCCGACCACTGCATCCAGGGCACGGCCGATGCCGATCTGCGCAAGGACCTGAAGCTTCCCACGGCCCAGGTCATCGTGCGCAAGGGTTTCCAGCAGGACATCGATAGCTATTCCGCCTTCGAGGAGGCCGATCACAAGACCCGCACTGGCTTGGCAGGCTACCTGAAGGACCGCGGCATCGACACCGTCTATGGCACTGGGCTGGCCACGGACTTCTGCGTCGCCTGGACGGCGCTGGATGCCCGCAAGCTGGGCTTCAAGGTGTATGTCATTGAGGACGCCACCCGCGCCATCGACCTCAACGGTTCATTGGCCAAGGCCTGGGAGGCGATGGAGAAGGCGGGCGTGCGACGCATCCAGTCCACCGACCTGGCCGTCTGATACGCCATGGTGGGCCGGGCTGCGTAGAGCTTCGCCATGGGCGCTACCTACAATGGCTGCATGCCAAACAAGACCGATAGCCAGGAAGAGGGTTATGTGTTCTCCGAACAGGTGGGGCACTTGCTTCGCCGCGTCTATCAGCGGCATACGGCGTTGTTCCAGGAGTACATCCCGGACTCCCAACTGACGGCAGCGCAGTTCGTGGTGCTGTGCTCGCTGCACGACCAGGGCAGCAGCTCCCTGGCAGAGGTGGTCAAGGCGACGGTGATCGATCAGGCCACCATCCGGGGCGTGGTCGATCGGCTCAAACAGCGCGGCCTTATCAGCGTGGACCACGACCGTGTGGATCGGCGCAAAGTGGTGATCGAGCTGACCAGCGAGGGGCGCCATCTCGTGCGCAAGATGCAGCCGTTCGCCCGCAAGATCACCCAGAGCACCTACGGTCGGCTCAACCCTGCCGAGCGCCTGGCGCTCGATTTCCTGCTGCGCAAGATGCTGGAGAGCGACGAGGGCGAATGAGCGGGCCCGCGCAGTGATTGGTCACCACATGCGCCGCAGCGTGTTGTCGCGGCGCATGAACGCGTGCCAGAGCGCTGCTGCGATGTGCAGGCCGATCACCCAGTAGAAGGCCGTGCCCATCCATTCATGGGCCTCTTCCAGCGCGCCGGACCATTCCTTGTTGACCCATTCGATGGGCCAGGGAATGACGGCCTCGGTGAAGGGCAGGGCGATGCCGCGCCCGCCCAGCAGGCGGCAGGCCATGCCCAGCAGCGGCTGCGCGAAGAGGAAGCCATAGAGCAGCGCGTGGCCGATCTGGGAGCCGATGCGCATCGGGTCGGAGACCGGCGGCGTGATGGGCGGCTTCGGCGAGTGCCAGCGCGCCAGCAGGCGAGGTGCCACCAGCAGCAGCACCAGCATGCCCAGCAGGAAGTGCGATTCCAGCATCAGCAGGCGCGGCTCGCTGCCCCGCTCGAACGCGCCGCGCAGGTTGATGGTGGCGTAGGCCAGCGCGACGAGCGCGAACATGGACCAGTGCAGCGTGCGTAGCGTGGCCGAGTATTTGTTGTTGGAGTGGGCAGGCATCGGGGGGCTCCTGTGGCGTGGCGGCGGGCAGGGGGACGGGCCCGCCGCTGGAGCACGCGAGTTTGCCATTTCTCGCGCACCACCTCTTTGCGCTGCGTCAGGCGATGGCGCCTCCGGGTCAGAAGAAGTACGTCAGGCCCAGGCTGAAGTTGCGCGGCATCGAGGGCGAGATCACGTTGGCGTTGATCGCGCCATCGTAGTAGGCCCGGTCGAACACGTTCTTGACGCCGGCCATGATGCGGTAGTTGGAGCCGGTGTAGCCCACCGAGAGATCCACCACGGTGTAGGCGGGCAGGTTGAAGGAATAGCTGGTGCGCTGCTCGCTCACGTAGCGTCCGCCAGCGCCCAGCGTGACCTGCGGCATTTGCGGCAGCTTGTAGGTGGCCCAGAGCGCCAGCGTGTGGCGCGGCGTGGGCAGCGCCGGCCGGCCCACCAGGGTGAGGTCGGTGTCCTGCGTGACTTTGGCGTCCATGTAGGTGTAGGAGCCCGTGAGTTTCAGGTTGTGCCGAAGGTCAGCGCCCACTTCCAGTTCCAACCCGCGCGAGCGCTGCTCGCCGGTGGCGATCTTGAAGCCGCTGTTGACGGGGTCGTTCACGGTCACGTTGCGGCGACGGAGATCGAAGAGCGCGAGCGAGCCCGTCACGCCATGTTCGAGTGCCTCGTACTTCAGGCCGGTTTCCCACTGCTTGCCGGTTTCGGGGGCGAACGGCCTGCCGTCCGCCGTGGTTCCGTCCACGGGCAGAAAGGATTCGCCGTAGCTCACGTAGGCCGCCCAGCCGGGCTTGAATTCATGCACCAGGCCGGCCGAGAGCGTGGTGGCGGCGTCCCGCTGCACGGTTCGCTGCTGCGCCACGTGGTCGTCTATCCGGTTTCTGGACCAGTCGCGGCGCAGGCCCACCAGCGCCGTCCATTGCGGGGCGAACTTGATCTGGTCCTGCGCGTAGAGGCCCGCCACGGTGAGCCGCTCCGGTGCATCGTTGGAGTAGCCCGTGGGGCAGGTGGCCGTCATGCCATAGACGGGGTTGAACAGGTCCAGCGCGCCGATGCGGCAGTTGCGGCGGCCCAGCCAGGTCTTGCCGGTGCGAGCGTCCAGGCCCGTCACCAGCCGGTGCTGCACGCCCAGCGCGGCGAACTGGGCCAGCAGCGAGGTGTCGGTGGCCAGCATGTCGTCGTCCATGTACTGGCGCGTGGCGGTGCGGTTCTGCAGGCGCTGGTTGGCCTGCAGCGCGGCGTTGGCGACCAGATTGCCGGTGCCGCTCTCGGTTTCGTAGCGCAGGTTCTGGCGCAGCGTGAGCGCGGGCGAGAACCGGTGCTCCAGCGCATAACCCAGCGATTTGGTCTCGATGTCGTAGCCGCCGAAGCCCGGGTCGCCCGTGAAGAGCGTGGTCCGCACCGCGCCGTTGCGGTTGGGCAGCACGGTGCCGTAGGGCGTCACGCCTTGCTGGCGCAGCCAGTTGCTCTGGCTGTAGGTGGCGAACAGCACCAGGTCAGTCTGCGGCCCCAGGTCCAGCGACAGTGACGGCGCGATCCAGCGGTCGCGGCGATAGACGAAGTCGGTCGGATCGTCGCTGTTGGACACTTGGGCGTTGATGCGGAACGCGGCCTTGCCCGATTCGTTGAGCGGGCGATTCAGGTCGGCCTGCAGCGTGCGCAGGCCGTAGCTGCCCACTTCCACGCCCACTTCGCTCAAGGCGTCGCGCTTGGGGCGCTTGCTGATGGCGTTGACGATCCCGCCGGGCTGCACCTGGCCGTAGAGCACCGAGGCGGCGCCCTTGAGCACCTCAAAGCGCTCGTATCCATAGGGGTTCAGCCGCGTCCACATGCTGGTGGTCTGCACCAGGCCGTCGATGAGGATGGATTCGGTGGAGCGGAAGCCCCGGAGATTGACGTCGTCGAAGCCGCGCCGGCCGTAGTTGACGGGGCTCACGCCGGCCACGGTCTGCAACGCCTGCTGCAGGTTGGTGATCTGGCGCGACTCCATCTGTTCGCGCGTGACCACGCTGATGGACTGCGGCGTTTCCAGCCGGCGCATCGGCGCCTTGCCAGCGGTCTGGGCTTCGATGGCGGCAAAGCCCACGTCCTTCTCGGTGCTGGCATTGATGCGCACTTCCTGCAGCTGTGGCGCAGTGTGTCCGGGCTGGGGGGGCTGCTGTGCCAGCGCCGCCTGCGCAAGGCATACAGCCAACGGGGTCAGTGCCCAGCGGGCAGCAGCAGTGCCAGGGCGGCGGGGGGTGGATTGAACGCTGAAGAGCGCCGTACGGGCGAACGAAGAGAAAGAGTGGGTGGAAGGCATGGATGGATGCGTGCGGTGGAAACGGGAGCGCCATCCGCTCCTGACACCGCACGCAGCCAGGCATGCGGCTACGTGGAAGGTCGTGGCACGTGTTGAATTCTATTGAGAATTATTTGCATTACGGTGAATTCCTTCCTCGATTCCGTGTTCCTGTGTGGCGCGGGCCTTGGCTTCGGCCCGTTCCTTGGCCATCTGTTCGAGCAATTGCTGCCGGCCCTGGCGCGCCACGGCGATGAATTTCTCGCGGTTCTTGTGGTGCGGATACATGCGATTGGCCAGGTCGGTGTTGTGGGCGCGGAAGCGGTCGGCCACATGCAGCGCGTCTTGCGCGGGCACGCCCATCAGCTCCAGCACCGTGCGCGCGGTCTTCAGGCTGGACTCGAACAGCTCGCGCTCGACATGCTCCACGCCCAGGTCGCGCAGCGCGTTCCAGTGCGCCAGGTTGCGCGCCCGCGCCACCACGGTGAGCTGCGGGAAGTGCGAGCGCGCCAGCGCGGCGATCTTGACCGACTGCTCGACGTCGTCCACCGCCACCACCAGGATGCGCGCCTGCGCGGCACCGGCGATGCGCAGCAGTTCCAGCCGCGTGGCGTCGCCGTAGAAGACGCGGTAGCCGAAGGTGTGGGCCACTTCCAGCATCTCCACGCTGTGGTCCAGCACGGTGGTGGCGATGTCCTGCGTGAGCATGGTGCGGGCCACGATCTGACCGTAGCGGCCGAAGCCCGCGATGATGACTGGCGCCTGCTGCGGCTCGGAGATCTCGGCCTCGGCCGGCACCTCGGTCTTGAGCGTGGCGTAGCGGCGCAGCAGCACCCGGTCCATCAGCACCAGCAAGAGCGGCGACAGCAGCATGGACAGCGCCACTGCGCCGATCAGCAGCGAGGCGGTCTCGGACGGCAGTGCGCCTGCCGTGGCCGCGGCCTGGAAGACGACGAAGGCGAATTCGCCGCCCTGGGCCAGCAGCAGAGTGAACACCGGCCGCTCCTGGTAGGGCGTGCCGGTGACGCGGGCCAGCGTGTAGATCACCACGGCCTTGATGGCCAGAAAGCCCACCAGCACCAGCACCATCAGCCCGGGCGAGCGCATCAGCACGCCGAAGTCGATCGACATGCCCACGGCCATGAAGAAGAGGCCCAGCAGCAGGCCCTTGAAGGGCTCGATGTCGGCCTCCAGCTCGCGCCGGTATTCGCTGTCGGCCAGCAGCACGCCGGCGAGGAAGGCGCCCAGCGCCATCGACAGGCCCACCAGCACCATCAGGTAGGCGATGCCCACCACCAGCAGCAGCGAGGCGGCGGTAAAGATCTCGGGCGTGTTGCTGCGAGCGATCCAGCGCAGCAGCGGCCGGAGCGCCAGCCGCCCGCCCAGCACGATACCGGCCACCACGCCGACGATCTTGGCCGCCTCCAGTGCCACGTGGGCGGGCGAATGGTGCGCGGCTGCCGCATCCCCTCCGGCCCCCAGCGCTGCCGCGCCCAGCAGCGGCAGCAGCGCCAGGATGGGGATGGCCGCCACGTCCTGGAAGAGCAGGATGGAGAACGCCTTCTGCCCGCTGTCGGTGCGCATCAGGTTGCGCTCGGCCAGCGTCTGCAGCGCGATGGCGGTGGACGAGAGCGCCAGCCCCAGCGCCGCCACCAGCGCGGTGATCCACGGCACGCCGCACGCCCAGGCCGCCAGCCAGAGCAGGGCCGCGCAGGCCAGCACCTGCGCCGTGCCCAGCCCGAAGATGGGCCGGCGCATGCTCCAGAGCCGGCTGGGCTGCAGCTCCAGGCCGACCAGGAACAGCATCAGCACCACGCCGAATTCGGCGAAGTGCAGGATGTCCTGCACGTTGCTGACCGCGCCCAGCCCCCAGGGGCCGATGGCGATGCCCGCGGCCAGGTAGCCGATGATGGCGCCCAGGCCCAGCGCGCGGGCGATGGGCACGGCCACCACGGCAGCGGCCAGATAGAGGAATCCGTAGGTGAGCCAGGTGGGGGCGTGTTGCATGGGGCGGTGAGGTGGCTGCGAGCGGGGGGGGGGAAGGGCGCAGCATCGCATGGAGGCGGGCCGCGGTTGCTATGCAATATGTAGCGGCATGCGTATGCGGAACAAGCGCTGCCGCCTTATTCTGCATGCAATCAGCGGTGATGTGGGGCGGTGCGGCTTCTAGAATCGGCTGTCTGGCCGGGCGCCGGCTGAGCCGGCGCGCCTGGCGGCCGTGCGCGCCGCAGCGCCCTTTTCCTTTTCTTCTCGCTCTCCTGCTTTCTCCCATGGACCTGCATACCTGGATGGCCTTCCTCGCCGCGTCGTGCCTGATCGCCATCTCGCCGGGCTCCGGCGCCGTGCTGGCAATGAGCCACGGCCTTTCGTTCGGCGTGCGCAAGGCCAGCGCCACCATTGCCGGCCTGCAGCTGGGGCTGGTGCTGATCCTGGTGGTCGCCGGCGCGGGCGTGGGCTCGCTGCTGATCGCCTCCGAGATGGCCTTCAGCGTGGTCAAGGCGCTGGGTGCCTGCTATCTGATCTATCTGGGCTTCAACCAGTGGCGCTCCGCCGGCGCCGCCGCGCTGCAAGAGGATGCGCAGGCCGCCCCGGCCGGTGCCGGCCCTTGGCAGCGCCGGGTGTTGACCGGCTTTCTCACCAACGCCACCAACCCCAAGGGCATCATCTTCATGGTGGCAGTGCTGCCCCAGTTCATGACCGATGCCCGGCCGCTCTGGCTTCAGCTGCTGGTGATGGCGGCCACCACTGTCTCGGTCGATCTGGCCGTCATGCACGGCTATGCCGCCAGCGCCAGCGCGCTGCGCCGGCTCATGCGCAGCCCGCGCGCGGCCCGCACGCAGAACCGGGTGTTCGGCGGCCTGCTGATGGCCGTGGGGGCGGGGCTATTCTTCGTCAAGCGCGGCGCGCAGCACGGATGAATCGTTGGGTGCTATCTTTTGGATAGCTAATTGCCCAGGCCAAATGCGGGTCAGGGCCGGATGCGCCTCGATGGCGGTGGCGCGTCCGCCGGCCCGCGCTACCATCGCCACTGCAACCCGCTTTCCCGCACCGACAACCTGCCGAGGAGTCCTGCATGCCAGTGGTCGTAGTCGCCAATCCCAAGGGTGGCGTGGGCAAGTCCACGCTGTCCACCAACATCGCCGGCTATTTCGCCAGCCAGGGCCACAGCGTGGTGCTGGGCGACCTGGACCGCCAGCGCTCGGCCCATCTGTGGCTGGGCCAGCGGCCACCGCAGGCCCGGCCCATCGGCGTCTGGGACCTGGCTTCCGACCTCATCACCCGCCCGCCGAATGGCGCCACGCACGCGGTGCTCGACACGCCCGCCGGCCTGCATGGCTGGCGCCTGAAGGACGTGCTCAAGATGGCCGACAAGGTCATCGTGCCGCTGCAGCCCAGCGTCTTCGACATCTTCGCCACGCGCGAATTCCTCGACGACCTGGCCAGCAGCCGGCATGCTGGCCGCGTGCAGATCGGCCTCGTCGGCATGCGGGTGGATGCGCGCACCGTGGCAGCCGAACGCCTGCAGGAATTCGTGCAGGGCCTGGACCTGCCTGTGCTGGGCTACGTGCGCGACACGCAGAACTACATCCACCTGGCGGCGCAGGGGCTGACGCTCTTCGACGTGGCCCCGGGCCGCGTGGCGCGCGACCTGGAGCAGTGGCAGCCGTTGTGCGATTGGCTGGACGCGGCCTGAAACTTTCCCAGGCGCCGCGCGAGGCATTGCGCCCGTTGTCGCCCGCCCGACAGCCCCATGCAGCGCCCCGGCGCTAGAGTGGCTGTATGAAGACCTTCCAAAGCTATGCCGAACTGGCGGCCTGCGTGGGCCAGGAAGTGGCCGTGACCGGCTGGATCACCGTGACCCAGGAGCAGATCGACCTGTTCGCCCGCGCCACCGGCGACCATCAGTGGATCCACGTGGACCCGGAGCGCGCCGCCAAGGGCCCCTTCGGCACCACGATCGCGCACGGCTTTCTCACGCTGTCGCTGCTGCCGCGTTTCTTCGAAGAGGCCTTCACCATCGTCGGCGCGCAGATGGGCGTGAACTACGGCCTCAACCGGGTGCGCTTCACCGCCCCCGTGCCGGCCGGCAGCCGGGTGCGGGCGCGCCTCACGCTGCAGGCCCTGGAACCCGCCGAACCCGGCGGTGTGCAGATGACCTGGCTGGCCACGCTGGAGCGCGAAGGCGGCGACAAGCCAGTGTGCATCGCCGAGTCGCTCACGCGCAGCTACGGCGCTGCGCCGTAGCCGCTGCGCGTTCGGCGCCTCCTGGCGATCCTCGCCGGCAGAGGCTCAGAGCACGATGTGCGCACGCTGGACAATGGGCGCGGCGAGCGACAGCGAGCGGCGCCAGATGGCCAGTGCCTGCTCCGGCGTGCTCAGTACGGGCTCCAGCCCCAGCGCCACCATGCGGGCCTGCACTGGCGCATCCGCCACGATGTCGCGCAGGGCTTTTGCCAGCGAGGAGATCGCCGTGGCGGGCGTGCCGGCAGGCGCGAACACAGCGAACCAGCCGGCGTTGCCCATGTCCCGAACTCCCAGCTCCCCGAAGGTGGGCACGGCGGGCATGGTGGGAAGGCGCCGTTCCCCGGTGATCGCCAGGGGCCGCACGACTCCTGACGCCACCATGCCCTCGACCGCTGCGACGGTGAGAAATACCGCATCCACCTGGCCTCCCAGCAGATCGGTGAGGGCGGGCGCGGAGCCCTTGTAGGGGACATGCAGCAGTTGCACGCCGGCCGACTCCGCCAGCGTCTCGCCCATCACGTGGGCCGAGGAGCCGGGGCCGAAGCTGCCGTAGCTGAGCGTTTTCTGCCCGGCCTCGCGCAGGAAGGTCGCAAGATCCTGAGCGGAACTGGAGGCGCGCACGGCGAGCACCAGCGGCGCATTGGCCACCACGCTGACGATGGAGAAGCTGTCCTGCATCGACTTGCCCGGCGCCACGGGCTGCCGGGATGCCAGCGGCGCGATGACGTGGGTGGAATTGCTGCCGAACATCAGCGTGTGGCCATCCGCAGGCTGCTGCAATACGTTGCGCGCGGCGATCAGGCCGTTCGCGCCCGGACGGTTGTCGATCACCACGGGCGTGCCCAGCGGACCCTGCAGCCGCTGCGCAATCAGCCGCGCCAAGGTGTCCGTGCCGCCGCCGGCGGCGAAAGGCACGACAAGGCTCACGGGGCGCTCCGCCCATGTGGCGGCCCGTACGGGCCCCGCAGCTGCCATGGCCAGTGCCGACAGCAGGCCGAGTGCATCGCGGCGGGAAATGCGGTGGGTTTCAATGGGCATGGGGGTTTCCTGTCCGTCAATCCAGCGACACGTTGGCCTGGCGTGCCACGCGCCGCCAGGTTCCCAGTTCGTCCTGCAGCTTGCGAGCGAACTGCGGACCATCGGCCGCGCTCACGGCGACGCCACGTCCGTCCAGCCGGGCTTGCAGATCGGGCGCGCGCAGCACCTTGTCCAGGGCCGTGGCCACCGTCTTGACGATGTCCGCAGGCGTGCCCGCGGGGGCGAACACGCCCATCCAGCCTTCCGTGACCAGGCCGTCGTAGCCCAGCTCCTGCAGGGTGGGCACGTCCGGTAACAAGGGCAGCCGATGGGGTGAGGGGGTGGCCAGGGCGCGCAGCTTGCCGGCGCGGATCTGCGGCAGCACCACGGCTGCGGTGTCAAAGGCAAAGTCCATGTCCCCCGCCAGCAGCGAGGCCATGGCCTGCTGGCTGCCCTGGAAGGGCACGTGCGTGGCCTGTATTCCAGTCGCGCGGAGGAACAACTCGCTGATGAGGTGGTTGGTGGAGCCGATGCCGAAGGATGCGTAATTGAGCGCGCCAGGCCGTGCCTTGGCCGCAGCGATGAGTTCGGGCAGGCTGCGGGTGGCCGAGGCTGCAGGAGTCACCAGCGCGAAGGCGACACGGCCGACCTCCGCGATCGGCACGAAGTCGCGCAGCACCTCATAGGGTGCGGTCTTGCGGGTCGCCGGATTGACCAGCAGTTCGGCCCCGGTGCCGAAGAGCAGGGTGTAGCCATCCGGCCGGGCACGGGCCACCGACTGCGCGCCGATCACGCCGCCGGCGCCAGCGCGGTTCTCGACTACGACGGCCTGGCTCAGTTCGGCGGCCAGCTTTTCCGCGACCAGGCGGGCTGCGCCATCGGTGCCGCCGCCGGGCGGGAAGGCCACCACGAGGCGGATGGTGGTGTCCGGGTAGGCCCCGGCCAGAACGATGGCGGGGAGCATGGCCAGGCCTGCGAGCAGCAGGCGCCGAAGGGCGATCATGGTGGTGGCCTGCCGGTGTTCAGCCCACTGCCGCCGATCGTTCGCGCGAGCCCTGCGCCGCCGCCGTGGCTTCGGCAGCGCGGACGCTCGCGCGTTGGCCGCAACGCTCCAGGTAGGCCTCGAGATGCGGCCAGCCTCCGGTGTCGATGGCATGGGCCCGCGTCCACATCGCGATGGTGTAGCAGTGCGCGTCGGCGATGCTGAAGGTCTCCCCGGTGAGGAAGTCGCGGCCTTGCAGCTGGCTGTCCAGCCAGCTCAGCCGGGCGTGGAGATAGCTCCGCGCGATCGCCTTGTATTCCGGAGGGGTGACAGCCTTGAAGAGCGGCATGAACCCACCCTTGTGCAGGTCCGCCGCGATGAAGCTCATCCACTCCAGCACGCGGTAGCGCGCCAGCCCGGCGGCCGGCAGCAGCGTGTTGCCGGGGTACTGGTCGGCCAGGTACTGGGTGATCACGCTGCCTTCGCTCAGGTGCTGGCCATCGGGCAGCTCCAGCGTGGGAACGGTGCCCTTGGCGTTGATGCGCAGATAGTCGGAGCCATCCTGCAGCCGCTTCGTCTTCATATCGACCCATTCCAGCTGGAGCGGATGGCCGAGCTCGCGCGCCACGATATCCACGGCGAGGGAGCAGCCACGCACTTCGTGATAAAGCTTCATGAATTGCCCGCCTTTCGCCTGCTTTAAATTGCTTTATTTATGCTATTCGAGAAATTGGCAAATTAAAAGGGCGATTCCACGGGGGCGCAGAAGAGCCGAGCCGGTGGGCTGAGGCTTTCGTGGTTGCGGGGAGCTGAGCGGGAAGAGGGGAGGCTTCGCGTGGCTGCGAGCAGGCGTGCGCCTGCAGGGCGCGAGCCATTGCGGCGTGGATGCCGCAAGAGCTGCTGTCTGTCTTGAGCGGCTCAGTCGCCGCCTTCAGCGGCGGATGGCTGGAGAAAGCTGTTCTGCCGCCAGGCTTCGAACACCGTCACCGCCACCGCGTTCGACAGGTTCAGGCTGCGCTGGCCCGGCACCATGGGCAAACGCAGACGCTGGGCTGGCGGAAAGGTCTCGCGTAGTTCTGGGGGTAGGCCGCGCGTTTCGGCGCCGAACACCAGCCAGTCGCCGGGCCGAAAGCCGGTGTCGTACACCGATTGCGAGCCGTGCGTGGTCATGGCGAACATGCGTGATGCGTCGGGCTGCTCGTCGCGCAGCAGTGCGGTCCAGCCGGCGTGGCGGCGCACGTCGGCGTACTCGTGGTAGTCCAGCCCGGCGCGGCGCATCAGGCGATCCTCCATCGAGAAACCCAGCGGCTCGACCAGATGCAGCGTGCAGCCGGTGTTCGCCGCCAGGCGGATGACGTTGCCTGTGTTGGGCGGGATTTCGGGTTCGACCAGGACGATATGGAACATGCTGCCATTGTCCTGCGGTATGCACCCGTCTGTCTGCCTTGCTGGCGAACGCCAGCGGCGCGCCCCGCGTGTCAGGCCGTGCGTGCCAGTATCAGCGCCGTGATGTGCGCGGCGCCGGCTTCGCCCACCACGGCCGCCGCGGTCTGCAGCGTGGCACCGGTGGTCATCACATCGTCCACCAGCACCACGCGGCGGCCGGCGATCTGCGCGGCGGCCAGTGGCTCCAGCGCGAAGGCGCCGCGCAGATTGCGCAGGCGCTGGTCGCGGGTCAGGCGGCTCTGCGTTTCCGTGGCGCGCAGGCGCAGCAGCCAGTCGCCCCGGGTGCGGCGCGCATCCAGCTGCCGCGCCAGCAGTAGCGACTGATTGAAGCCCCGCTCGCGCAGGCGCTCGTCCGAGAGGGGGATGGGCAGCAGCCAGTCGGCCGCGGCCAATGCCTCAGGTACGCCCGGGGCCGCCCGCATCCGTTCGGCCAGCGGCGCGGCCCAGCCGGGATCGCTCTGGAACTTGAATTCGGCCAGTACGTCGGCCCAGGGGTAGCCGTAGTCCACAGCGGCAAGGCACGCATCGATCGCCTGCGGGTGGCTCAGGCAGTCTCCGCACTGCGCAACGCCCTGCGGCAACGGGATGGCGCAGGTGCGGCACCGCGCGACCCGCGCCGTGAAGCGTTCCACGCAGGAGACGCAGACGCGCTCGGCCGGCCAGGCGTGGCACACCGCGCATTGGCTGGGCACGCGCTGCGAGAGGGCAGCGGCCAGCCGCTGGCGCCAGGTGGTCGATTTCCCTTGGGACTGCGTCGCAGGCATGGGCTCAATATACTCGCGGCCCTTGTCCGCCACGCTGCGTGGCCGTGCCGTTCCTGCCCGCTTCTTACGTATGTCCAATTCCCTGCCGCCCACCATCGACCCGGTCGCCGCCGCCCGCTGGCATGCCGCCGCTCCGGCGTCTTCTCCCTGGCTGCACGAGGAGATCGCGCGGCGCATGGACGACCGCCTGCAGTGGATCCGGCAGGCGCCTGCCGCCTGGTGCGACTGGGACCCGCTGCGCGGCGGGCTGGAGGGCCATGAACGGGTGCGCCAGCGCTACCCGCAGGCACAGCGCCACATCGCCGAAACCTCGTCACCGGCTGCCCAGGCGCGTGCACAGGCGCATTTCGCGCCGCCGTGGTGGAACCCGGCGCGCTGGACGGGCGGGGCGCCGCGCTTCGGCATTCCGGCGGATGGCAGTGTGCAGTTGCTCTGGTCCAACATGGCGCTGCACATGGCAGCGGACCCGCAGGCGCTGATCGCCCGCTGGCACCGCGCTCTGGCGGTGGACGGCTACCTGATGTTCTCCTGCCTGGGCCCCGACACGGTGCGCGAGCTGCACGGCGTCTATGCCGCGCTGGGTTGGCCGCCCGCGGGACACGCCATGACCGACATGCACGACTGGGGCGACATGCTGGTGCAGACCGGCTTCGCCGAGCCGGTGATGGACATGGAGAGGGTCACGCTGACCTTCGCCACCCCGCAGCGACTGCTGCAGGAGCTGCGCGAGCTGGGCTGCAATCTGCATCCACAGCGGTTTGCCGGCCTGCGCGGCCGCGCCTGGCGCGAGCGGCTGGCGCAGGCACTGGCCGACCAGCTGGGCCGCACCAGTCCCGATGGCCAGCTGGCGTTGACCTTCGAGATCATCTACGGCCACGCCTTCAAGCCGGCACCCCGCATGCGGGTGAGCGAGAGCAGCGCCGTGTCGCTGCAGGACATGCGCGCCATGCTGCATAGCGGCCGGGCAGCCTCTCAGGGCTGAACGGCTGAACGGCTGAACGGCTGAACGGCTGAACGGCTGAACGGCTGAACGGCTGAACGGCTGAACGGCTGAACGCGCTGTGCCGGGAAGGCCGCGTATTTTGGCAGGTCGGGCTACAATTTCGGTCTTTGTGCGCCCAACGCCCGTCAACGTGCGCGCGGCGGGCCGGGGCGATGGTGCCGGTGGACGAAGCTTCGGTGGGCCGTCGTTCGTTCATGCCTTCGGTTTGTAGCGCCCGCGGGGCCTGTCGGGCGCTTTGCTGGAACGGCTTTCCCCTCTTGCCGGCGATGCCGCGCCCCCGTGCTTTCCCTTCGCGTCGCCCCCGTGCCCATGTTTCGGGCTATTGCGTATTGCATTCACCCGCTGGCGTGGGCATGCTTGCCAACGGATGGAGACAAGCCGGGCCGATGGGCCGCCATGGCGTGTCGGTGGCGCTGCCCGGTGGCGCGCATCGGCCGTTTGGCAAGAGATTTTTGCAGGGCCTTGCCGGCCGCCTGACCCCACGCAGGCGCCGCGAGGGACGGGTCCCCAAATCGAGGCAGGAAGTTAAGTGAGAACTATGAAGAGCATTTCCAACACGCTGGCTTCTTTGCTGCTGTGGTCCGGGGCCTGGGTAGGCACTGCCGCCCATGCGGTGCAGGACCTGCCCGGTGGCCCAGCCGTGCGCCAGCTGAATCTGGCGCCGCCCGTCACCCGCATCGCGCAGGAGCAGCATTACCTGCACTGGATGATGCTCATCATCTGCACGGTGATCTTCGTGGGCGTGTTTGCGGTGATGTTCTATTCGATCTGGAAGCACCGCAAGTCGCGCGGCGCCAAGCCCGCCAACTTCCATGAATCCGTCACCGTCGAGGTTGCCTGGACGGTCGTGCCCTTCATCATCGTCATCCTGATGGCCCTGCCTGCCACCAAGGTGCTGGTGGCGCAGAAGGACACCACCAATGCCGACCTGACCATCAAGGTCACCGGCTACCAGTGGAAGTGGGGCTACGACTACCTGAGCGGCGAAGGCGAGGGGCTGGCCTACATCTCGACGCTCGACGTGGGCCAGCGCCAGATGTCCGACAGCGGCAACCTCGCCAACGCCCCGGCCGACTACCTGCTGCGGGTGGATCATCCGCTGGTGGTGCCGGTGGGCCGCAAGGTGCGCGTCATCACCACCGCCAATGACGTGATCCACTCCTTCGCCGTGCCGGCCTTCGGCATCAAGCAGGACGCGATTCCCGGCTTCGTGCGCGACACCTGGTTCCGCGCCGAGCAGGTGGGCGACTACTACGGCCAGTGCGCCGAGCTCTGCGGCAAGGAGCACGCCTACATGCCGATCCACGTCAAGGTGGTGTCCGCCGAGGACTACACCCAGTGGGTGACCGCCGAGAAGAAGAAGGCTGCCGCCAAGGCCGACGACCCGAACAAGGTCTGGGCGCTGGAGGCCATGCTGCCGCGCGGCGAGAAGGTCTACACCGCCAACTGCGCGGCCTGTCACCAGCCCAACGGCAAGGGCGCGGGCCCCATCAAGCCGCTTGACGGCTCCGCCATCGTGAAGGACGAAGACCACGCCAAGCAGATCCAGATCCTGCTCAAGGGCGCGGCCGGAGGCGCCATGCCGTCCTGGGCGCAGTTGAGCGACACCGACCTCGCGGCCGTCGCCACCTATACCAAGAACGCCTGGTCCAACAAGACAGGCCAGCTGGTGCAGCCTTCCGAAGTCCTGGCCCAGCGCGGCAAGTGAAGCCCGGCAGCCGCCCCCACGCATTGAGGAATCCAAGATGAGCGCAGTTCTCGACAACCACGGGCATGTCGCCGGCCACCACGACGACCACGCCCACCACCACGGCCCCACGGGCTGGCGCCGTTGGGTGTTTGCCACCAACCACAAGGACATCGGCACGCTCTACCTGCTGTTCTCGTTCACCATGCTGATGATCGGCGGGGTGCTGGCGCTGTTGATCCGTGCCGAATTGTTCCAGCCTGGGCTGCAGATCGTGAACCCCGAGCTCTTCAATCAGCTCACCACCATGCACGGGCTCATCATGGTGTTCGGGGCCATCATGCCGGCCTTCGTGGGCTTCGCGAACTGGATGATCCCGCTGCAGATCGGCGCATCGGACATGGCCTTCGCGCGCATGAACAACTTCAGCTTCTGGCTGATGATTCCGGCCGCGCTCATGCTGGTCAGCTCGTTCTTCATGCCCGGCGGCGCGCCTGCCGCGGGCTGGACGCTCTACGCGCCGCTCACGCTGCAGATGGGTCCGTCGATGGATGCCGGCATCTTCGCCATGCACATCCTGGGTGCCTCGTCCATCATGGGATCGATCAACATCATCGTGACCATTTTGAACATGCGCGCTCCGGGCATGACGCTCATGAAGATGCCGATGTTCTGCTGGACCTGGCTCATCACCGCCTACCTGCTGATCGCCGTGATGCCCGTGCTGGCCGGGGCCATCACCATGACGCTGACCGACCGCCACTTCGGCACCAGCTTCTTCAACCCCGCGGGAGGCGGCGACCCGGTGATGTACCAGCACATCTTCTGGTTCTTCGGCCACCCCGAGGTGTACATCATGATCCTGCCGGCCTTCGGCATCATCAGCCAGATCGTGCCGGCCTTCAGCCGCAAGAAGCTCTTCGGTTATGCCTCCATGGTGTATGCCACCTCGTCCATCGCCATCCTGTCGTTCATCGTGTGGGCGCATCACATGTTCACCACGGGCATGCCGGTCACGGGCCAGCTGTTCTTCATGTACGCCACCATGCTGATCTCGGTGCCCACGGCCGTGAAGATCTTCAACTGGATCGCCACCATGTGGCGTGGCTCCATGACCTTCGAGACGCCGATGCTGTTCGCGGTGGGCTTCATCTTCGTGTTCACCATGGGAGGCTTCACCGGGCTCATCCTCTCGATGGCGCCCATCGACATCCAACTGCAGGACACCTACTACGTCGTGGCCCACTTCCACTACGTGCTGGTGGCCGGCTCGCTGTTCTCCATGTTCGCGGCCTACTACTACTGGGCGCCGAAGTGGACGGGCGTGATGTATTCGGAACGGCGCGGCCAGATCCACTTCTGGGGCTCGCTCATCACCTTCAACATCACCTTCTTCCCGATGCACTTCCTGGGCTTGGCCGGCATGCCGCGCCGCTACGCCGACTATCCCATGCAGTTCGCCGACTTCAACATGGTGGCCTCGATCGGTGCCTTCGGCTTCGGGCTGATGCAGGTGTATTTCTTCCTCGCCGTCGTGCTGCCCGCCATGCGCGGCAAGGGCGAGCTTGCGCCCCAGCGCCCGTGGGAAGCTGCTGAGGGTCTGGAATGGGAAGTGCCTTCGCCGGCCCCCTTCCACACCTTCGAGACCCCGCCGAAGCTCGACGCTTCCGCTACCCGCGTGATTGGCTGACGCCGCAGGAAATCGAGGCACATGATGGCGACCCCCGAGCAGAAAAAAGCCAACCTGCGCATGGCCCTGGTCCTCTTGTCCATCGCCATCGCCTTCTTCGTCGGCTTCATGGCCAAGATCCTCTGGCTGCACTGAGCGCCCCGCCATGAGCCTGCGCCGAGAGAACTTCAAGATGGTAGGCAAGCTGGCCGTGATCTCGGCCGGCATGTTCGCCTTCGGCTATGTGCTCATCCCCATCTACAAGCACATCTGCGAGGTGACGGGCATCAACATCCTGTCGCTGTCGGAGCGCCAGGTGCCCGGCAACGGCACGGCCGGCCGCGACGTGAAGCTGCCGGCCAACACTCAGGTGGACCTGAGCCGCACCATCACCGTCGAATTCGACGCCAACGCGCGCGGCCCGTGGGATTTCAAGCCCGCGCAGCGCTCGGTCAAGGTCCATCCGGGCGAGCTGACGACGGTGATGTACGAATTCCAGAACGTGCAGAACCGCCGCATGGCGGCCCAGGCCATCCCCAGCTATGCGCCGCGTCAGGCCGCGGCGCATTTCAACAAGCTCGAATGCTTCTGCTTCAACCAGTACACGCTGGAGCCGCGCGAGAAGAAGCAGTGGCCGGTGGCCTTCGTCATCGACCCCAAGCTTTCCAAGGACGTGACCACGATCACCCTGTCCTACACCTTCTTCGAAGTGGGCGGCAAGACGCCGCCCGCGCCCCAGACGACCGCGGCCGCGCCCGCGCAGCGACCGCAGGCGGGCTCATGAAGCAGGACGGCGCCACGCCTTCGCCACCCGCCGCGCCGGCGCGCAAGGGCTCGCTGCTGCGCACCGTGCGTGCCGTGGCCTGGTCCTTCCTGGGCGTGCGCAAGGGGGCCGAATACCGGCAGGACCTGGAGAAGATCCAGCCGCTGCACATCATCGTGATCGGCCTGGTGGCGGCCTTCCTCTTCGTAGCGCTGCTGATGGTGGCCGTGAACTGGGTCGTGCACGCCTGACGGCCCGGACCGACCGAACGACGACACAAGAATACCGAGACTGAGGAGCTGAGACATGAGCGCATCCACCCCCGGCACCACGCCCTACTACTACGTGCCCGCCGAGTCGCGCCACCCGGTGATGGCGGCGGCGGGCCTCTTCTTCGTGATCCTGGGCGCGGGCCAGTGGATCAACGGCCACGACTGGGGCAAGTATTCGCTTGCCTTCGGGCTGGCCTGGTGGCTGTTCGTTCTTTACCAGTGGTTCAGTGACGCGGTGCGCGAGAGCGAGGGCGGGCTCTATGGCCACAAGATCGACCTCTCTTATCGCTGGAGCATGAGCTGGTTCATCTTCTCCGAGGTGATGTTCTTCGGCGCCTTCTTCACGGCGTTGTGGTGGGCGCGCGCGCATTCCGTGCCAGCGCTGGGCAGCCTGGACAACGCGCTGCTTTGGCCCGACTTCAAGGCCGTCTGGCCCAGCATGGCGGCCGGCGCCACGGCATCGCCCGCGGAGATCGTCGAGCCCTTCCAGACCGTGGGCCCGTTCTGGCTGCCCACCATCAACACGGCGCTGCTGCTGACCTCGGGCGTGACGCTCACCATCGCCCACCATGCGCTGCGCGAAAGCCACCGCTCGCGCGCCGTCGGCTTCATGTGGGCCACGGTGGTGCTGGGGTTCGTGTTCCTCTGCGTGCAGGGCTACGAGTACTACCACCTCTACAACGACCTGAACCTCAAGCTCAGCTCGGGCGTGTTCGGCTCCACCTTCTTCATGCTCACGGGCTTCCACGGCTTCCACGTGTTCATCGGCATGCTGATGCTGCTGTTCATCACGCTGCGGCTGCAAAAGGGCCACTTCACGCCCGAGCGCCACTTCGGCTTCGAAGGCGCGGCCTGGTACTGGCACTTCGTGGACGTGGTGTGGCTCGGCCTCTACGTGCTGGTCTATTGGTTCTGACCGGTTCATTGGGCCCTGGAAAAAGAAAAAGCGCCCGAGGGCGCTTTTTCGCTTTTTTCCTTCTCGGTCAGGTCCCGGGCTACTTGCCGGCCGGCAGGCCCGTGGGCTGGATGTAGCCCAGCTTCCACGCGGCGAGCAAGCCGAGGAAGAGCACAATCGACAAGGCCACGCGCAGCGCAAGGGCGCGGGCCATGTGGCCGCTGCGGGCCCGGTTGTCGCGGCCGTTGCGCATCATGAAGAAGAGGGCCGAGCCCAGGCTGGCCAGAATGCCCAGAAAAGCCAGCACCACTATGTATCGCATGCGAGGCATTATCCCGTGAACATCCTTCCGCGTCCCCGGCGCGCCGCCCTGGGGCTGCGCTTCTGGTGCATCGCCGCCGCGGCGTTCGCGGCCGTGCTGCTGACGGCATCGCTGGGCCGCTGGCAGCTCCAGCGGGCCGCGCAGAAGGAGGCCCTGCAAGCCGCCATGGACCAGCGCGCGGCGCTGCCGCCCCTGGACGCCGCCCAGCTCGCAGCAGCCCTGGGCGCGCCGGCCGATTCCGTCGATGCGCTCCTGCACCGCCAGGCGCGGCTGCGGGGCCAGTGGCTGCCGCAGGCCACCGTCTTTCTCGACAACCGCCAGATGCAGGGCCGACCGGGGTTTTTCGTGGTCACGCTCCTCAGGCTGGCGACGCATCCCGAGGTGGTGGTGGCCGTGCAGCGCGGTTGGGTGCCGCGCGATTTCCAGGACCGCACCCGGCTGCCCCAGGTGCCCACGCCTGCGGGCGACGTCGAGATCGCAGGCCGCATCGCCCCACCGCCTTCGCGCCTCTACGAGCCCGGCGGAACCGCCGCGCCGGAGGGGTCTTCCCGCATCCGGCAAAATCTCGACCTCGCCGCCTATGGTGCCGAGCACGGCCTGGCGCTGGCGCCCCTGTCGCTGCTGCAGACCGGCAGCGACGATGCCGGCCCGCAGGGGCTGCGGCGCGACTGGCCCGCCATCGACAGCGGCGTCGCCAAACACTACGGCTACGCATTCCAATGGTTCGGGCTCTGCGGCCTGGTGGTAATCCTCTATGTCTGGTTCCAAATCGTCCGACGCCTCCTTCGCCCACGCGGCGAGCCTGCCACCTCCGCCTGAAGCGGCGGACGGCGCGCACCCGCTCGGGCTGACCATCCACAGCCTGCCCGGCACCGGTGCGGCACTGGACGATGCCCAGCGCTCGCGCGCCGGCCGCTGGAAGATGCTGGCCGTCATGCTGGTCTGCGCGGCGCCGGTGATCGCCTCGTATCTCACCTACTACGTGCTGCGCCCCGAGGGCCGGCGCAACTTCGGCGAACTCATCGCCCAGCAGCCGCCGTTGCCCGCGCAATTGCCCGTGACCACCCTGGACGGCAAGGCCGGCACGCTGGGCCAGCTGACCGGCCAGTGGCTGCTGGTGAGCGTGGCGCCCGGCGCCTGCGGTGAGGACTGCCGCAATCACCTCTACCTGCAGCGCCAGCTGCGCGAGAGCCTGGGCAAGGAAAAGGACCGGCTCGACTGGGTCTGGCTGGTGTCCGACGCCGCTCCCGTGCCCGCCGACATCGCCCCCGGCCTGCAGACCGCCACCGTGCTGCGCGGCGATGCGGCCGCCATTGCGCAGTGGCTGCAGCCCGCGCCGGGCCAGGCGCTGGCCGACCACCTCTACCTCGTCGATCCGCTGGGCCACTGGATGATGCGCTTTCCCGCCGGACTGGACCGTGCCGGCGCCGCCAAGGCCAAGCGCGATCTGGATCGCCTGCTGCGCGCTTCGTCCTCCTGGGATCAGCCCGGCCGTCCGCAGACCGACCTGCCGGCGCCCACCGCCGCCCAACCATGAACGACGTGCAACAACCGCTCTACGACCTGGCGCCGCTGCTGCGCCTCATGCTGCTCGGGGCGCTCATCGCCCTGGGGCCGCTGGCCTGGGTGTGGCTGCGCAACCGTCGCAGCTCTCCGCTGCGCCGCGTGCAGGCGCTCACCGTGCTCACGCTGTTCCTCACCTTCGACCTGGTCATGTTCGGTGCCTTCACCCGGCTCACCGATTCCGGCCTGGGCTGTCCCGACTGGCCCGGCTGCTACGGCAACGCGAGCCCGGTGGGCGCGCATGCCGAAATCTCGGCCGCGCAGCAGGCCATGCCGACCGGCCCCGTTACCCACGGCAAGGCCTGGGTCGAGATGATCCACCGCTACCTCGCCACCAGCGTGGGCGTGCTCATCATCGTGCTCACGGTGATCGCCTGGCGCCAGTGGCGGCGCGCTCGCCGCAGTGGCGTCGCCGCGCACGGGCCGGCGCTCAGCCCCTGGTGGCCCACCGCCACGCTGGTCTGGGTGTGTCTCCAGGGCGCGTTCGGCGCGCTCACCGTCACCATGAAGCTGTTCCCGGCCATCGTCACGCTGCACCTCATCGGCGGCATCGTGCTGCTGGCCCTGCTGTGCGTGCAGGCCGTGCGGCAGACCCAGGCCGCGCAGGGCACGGCCCGCCTGCCGATCGGCACCGGCCTGCGCTGGCTGCTGGCAGGCACGACGGCGCTGGTCGCGGTGCAGATCGTGCTGGGCGGCTGGGTCAGCACCAACTACGCGGTGCTGGCCTGCACCACCTTCCCCACCTGCCACGGCAGCTGGTGGCCCGACATGGCCTTCGCCCAGGGCTTCGAGATCTGGCGCCCGCTGGGCATGCTGCAGGACGGCAGCAACATCAGCTTCGCCGGGCTCACGGCCATCCACTACGTCCACCGGCTGGCGGCCTACGTGGTACTGGCGGCGCTGGCGCTGCTGGTCTGGCGGCTGCGCCGCGCCGGGGCGCTGCCGTCGCAGGCGCGCTGGCTGGCCGGCCTGGCGCTGATGCAGTTCGCCACGGGCCTGTCCAACGTGGTGCTCGACTGGCCCCTGGTGGCCGCTGTGCTGCACACCGGCGGCGCCGCCGCGCTGGTGGTGGTGCTGACCTGGGCGCTCACGTCCAGCCGCTCGGCCCTGACGGGCGAGGTGGCTGGCAACGCTTCCTTTTTCCCTCCGGCGGACCCGGTTCCGCCATCGACATCGACCCCGGCGCCATCGCATGGCGCCACGAGAATTTCCGCATGAGTGCCGCTCCCGCCCCCGCGCCCCATTCCCCGGCGCCCCCCTTGTCCCTGCCGTCGCGCTGGTCGCAGTTCTATGCGCTGACCAAGCCGCGCGTGGTGCAGCTGATCGTCTTCTGCGCCTTCATCGGCATGGTGCTGGCCGTGCCTGGCCTGCCCGATGCGGGCCAGTGGGCCCGCATGGCCGTGGCCTCGGCCGGCATCTGGCTGGTGGCCGGTGCGGCAGCGGCCTTCAACTGCATCGTGGAGCAGGGCATCGACGCGCGCATGAAGCGCACGGCCTGGCGGCCGACGGCCAAGGGCGAGCTGTCCAACCTGCAGACGCTGCTGTTCTCGGCGGCGCTCTGCACGGCGGGCTCGGCGCTGCTCTACGTGTGGATCAACCCGCTGACCATGTGGCTCACCTTCGCCACCTTCGTGGGCTATGCGGTGGTCTACACCGTGATCCTCAAGCCGCTGACGCCGCAGAACATCGTGATCGGCGGCGCCTCCGGCGCCATGCCGCCGGTGCTGGGCTGGGCGGCCATGAGGGGCGACGTGGGCCCGGAGGCGCTGATCCTCTTTCTCATCATCTTCCTCTGGACGCCGCCGCACTTCTGGGCCCTGGCGCTTTACCGGGTGGAGGACTATCGCCGCTCCGGCCTGCCCATGCTGCCCGTGACGCACGGGAACGAATTCACCCGTTTGCAGGTCTTCCTCTACACGTTGATTCTGTTCGCCGGCTGCCTGATGCCATTCGTCTATGGCATGAGCTCATGGATCTACCTGGCCGCGGCCGTGGTGCTGAGCTTGGGCTTTTGCGGCTATGCCTTCGCGCTGTGGCGCAACTACTCCGACGAACTGGCGCGCAAGACCTTCCGTTTTTCATTGATCCACCTGAGCCTGCTCTTCGCGGCGCTGCTGGTGGACCACTACGTACTTTGACCGATCCATGTTGACGCAACGACGCAATGCTCTCCGATTGATAGCTGCAGGCGCCCTTTCCTCGGGCGCTGCAGGCCTGCTGGCGGCCTGCTCCAAAAAAGAAAAGGTGAGCGAGTTCAAAGGGGTGGACATCACCGGCGCCGAATACGCCCGCGACTTCCAGCTGCCCGACCAGAACGGACAGGTGCGCAGCCTGAAGGACTTCGCCGGCAAGATCGTGGTGGTGTTCTTCGGCTACACGCAGTGCCCCGACGTATGCCCCACCTCCATGGTCGAGTTGGCCGAGGTCAAGCGCGCACTCGGCTCCGACAGCAACCGCATGCAGGGCATTTTCATCACCGTCGATCCTGAGCGCGACACCCCCGAGGTGCTGCGCGCCTACATGGCCAACTTCGACCCGGGCTTCCTCGCGCTGCGTGGATCGCCCGAGCAGCTCGCGGCCGTGGCCAAGGACTTCAAGATCTATTACAAGAAGGTGGACGGCCAGACGCCCACCAGCTACACCATGGACCATTCGGCAGGCAGCTACGTGTACGACCCGCAGGGCCGCCTGCGCGTCTACAACCGCTACGGCAGCGGCGCCCAGGCGCTGTTGCACGACGTGCAGGTCTTGCTCAGGGAGCCGGCGACCGCCGCTGGCTGAAACGGCCCAGCGGCAGGCACTCAGGCGGCACGCCTGGCAGCCGGCTCGCGTCTGGCAGGCGATGCCGGTGTGCTGCGGGGCGTGAGCGGCCGAAACGCCGGCAGCCGTGCGGGGGCTGCCCCGGCTGCATGGGGCGCGATCGGGGGTAGCGGCGGCGCTGCCGGAGCCACCTGGGGCACCGAGGCCACCGGCTCCGCCGTTTCGATGACCACCGGCTGGGCTGGCGCCTCTGGCCGCTCTGTCGTCGCGGCACCGCCGGGGGGGCAACCTTCCGCCAGCACGGCCAGCGTGTCCCGCACGATCTCGCAGTGCCAACGGTCGTGGCGCACCAGTCCGTTGAGCCGGGTGAGCTGGGTGATGCTGCGCGCCACCGTCTCCCGCGTCGTTGCCAGCAGGGACGCCAGCACTGCATGGCTCGGCAACCTCACGCGCGTGCTGCGCTGCGCATCGGCCAGCAGCAGCAACGCGCCGGCCAGCTGGCCCGTCGCGCCCCGCACCCGCAGGATGCGCGCCCAGTCGGCCAGCAAGGCATAAGCCCGCAGCTGTTCCCGCGCCAGGTCGAGGAGGGCGTTGCCGGCCAGCAGCTCGCTGCGCGCCAGCGTCGCCACGTCGATCTCACACACCCGTCCTGGCAGAACCGCCACGCAGGACAGGTCCGCCGGCTGCTCCAGCAGGCCGGGCGTTCCCAGCGTCTGCCCGCAGCCCGCCAGCCCGATGGGGCGATGCACGCCGTCTCCTGCGCTGCGCTGCAACAGCACCGTGCCCACTTTCACGATCTGCACGAAGGCCTGCTCCGCGCCCTGGCGCTGCAGCACCTCGCCGCGCTGCACGCGCCGTTCGCGGATGTGCGGCTCCCAGGCTGCACGCAAGGCTTTCTCCTGGCGGCCCAGCAGGCAGTGCGGCCGGCTGGCGCAGTCGGCGCAGGCCTTGTGGTCCAGTGCGCGCGGGTTCATGCGCAGGCCCGCTCTGAGATGGGGGATAAAAAGTTCCGTGGGCGCTTTTTCTGATGGGGTTGATTGCTATGAAAATAGCAGCAATCTCCCCGGCGGGTAACGGGCATGGCGGAATCTTTCATGCCGCCTCAGGTGTAGGCCAGATCCGTGTGCCGGCTGGTGATCAGCTCGCCCGCCGACAGCGACATCAGCAGCAGCGCGATGCGCTCGTGCATGATCAGCGTGTGGTAGTTGCCCGTGGCCACCATCTGGCGGCGCAGGGTGTCGCGCACGGCCGGTACGCCGGTCGTGTCGATGAGTACATCGACGGGCGAGCCGTCCGGTTGCAGCAGCGTCATGAAGTCCGCAGTGACCGGCACGCCGTGTTCTCGTGCCAGCGCGATGCCGGGCATGGACAGGTCCAGGTCGGCTACACCGACGATCTGCACGAACGGCGCGCTCAGCAACTGGCGCAGCAGCGGCGTTCCGGTCTGTCCGGCGCCGATGATTGCGATGCGGAACCCTGGCATGGCGAACTCTCCCCGTGGTCGAAAGCCGCAGTCTGCCGGCGACCGCGCCGTGGGGGCATGACCTGGATCAAAGGCCCGTGAACGGGCCCGCCAGGCCTGGCGCCGAGGCTAATCCTGCCGAATACCGCGCTCGCGGATCACCCGGCCCAGCAGGGCGGTATCGGTGTCGATACGATTGGCCAGGCCTTCTGGTGAGGAGCCCACGGTCTGCCAGCCCTGCTGGAAGAGTTTGGAGCGCACGTCGGGCGTGCGGGCGATATTCGCCAGCGTGGCCGCGAGCCGCGCGCGCACCGGCGCCGGCATGCTGGCCGGCGCCGCGAAGGCGTTCCAGATCTCCAGGTTGAAGTCCTTCACGCCCACCTCGGCCATGCTGGGCACGCCCGGCGCCAGGGAGCTGCGCCCGCTGGAGGTCACGCCGATCAGACGCAGCTTGCCGGCGCGCTCCTGCGCGAGCGCCAGCGCGGGGGGGAGCAGCGCCATCTGCAGCTGGCCGCCCAGCATGGCGGTGGCCACCTGCGGATAGCCGGGGTAGGGCACATGCACCGGGGCGATGCCGGCGCGGGCCTTCAGCAGTTCGGTACCCAGATGGCCGACCGTACCCACGCCGGGCGTGCCGTAGCTCCAGCGGTCGCCCGCGCGGCGAGCCGCTTCCAGGAAGGCGCGTCCGTCCGCGCCGGCCGGCACGTCGGGCTGGCTCACCGGAGCGGCCAGCACCAGCGGCGACACGCCGATCAGGCTGAGCGGCGCCAGGTCCTTGTGCGGGTCGTAGGGAACGTGGGGATTGATGAGCCGGGCGATGGTCAGGTTGCCGTTGATGAAAAGGCCGATGGTGTGTCCATCCGTTGCCTTCGCCACCGCGTCGGCGCCGACGTTGCCGCCTGCGCCCACCTTGTTCTCCACAATGACCGGCTGACCCAGGGCCTGGGCGAGCGGATCGGCAAAGGTGCGCGCCGTGAGATCGGGTGAAGAGCCGGGCGGAAAGCCCACGATGATGCGCAGTGGCCGGGTGGGCCAGCCCGGAGTGGCGGCAACGGCGCTGGGGGCCGGCGTGGCGCCAGCCTTGGTAGCGCCGCCGGCTTGCTGCGCCAGGGCGGTGGTGGCGAAGAGGGCCAGTGGCAGGGCGGTGCTGGCCAGGCTGGCAGCCAGCCAGGTACGGCGGGAAAGCTTCATGGGGTGGTATCTCCTGCGGGGCGCGGCGGGCCGCATCCCAGTGGAATGCAGGCCAGGGGCCATGAAAAAAGCGCGCAGGCCGGTAGGGTCTGCGCGCTCGATTATGGGCCGGCCCCGTGACGGAGCGGGGGCTTGCGGGTCAGGCGTATTCGGCCAGGGCCTTCTTCATTTTCTTCATGGCGGCCACTTCGATCTGGCGAATGCGCTCGGCGCTCACGCCATACACGGCTGCCAGTTCGTGCAGCGTCATGCCGCCCGAGCCATCGTCGTTCACCTTCAGCCAGCGCTCTTCCACGATGCGGCGGCTGCGGTCGTCCAGGCTCTCCAGCGCGGATGCGATGCCGTCGGTCGCCATCACGTCGCGCTGGCGGCTCTCGATCATGGCGGTGGGCTCGTGTGAGCCGTCGGCCAGGTAGGCGATGGGGCCGAAGGCCTGCTCGCCGTCATCGGAGGGAGCCGGGTCCAGCAGCACGTCGCCGCCCGACAGCCGGGTCTCCATCTCGATGACTTCCTCGCGCTTGACGTTGAGCTGTGCAGCGACGGCGTCGATCTCCTGGTCGGACAGGGTCTCGCGGTGGGTCGCTGCGTCCTGCGCGGCCGCATCGGCCTTGAAGCCTTGCTTCATCGACCGCAGATTGAAGAACAGCTTGCGTTGGCTCTTGGTGGTCGCCACCTTCACCATGCGCCAGTTTTTCAGCACGTATTCGTGGATCTCGGCCTTGATCCAGTGCATGGCATAGCTGACCAGGCGCACGCCCTGGTCAGGGTCAAAGCGCTTGACAGCCTTCATCAAGCCCACGTTGCCTTCCTGGATCAGGTCGCCATGTGGCAAGCCGTAGCCCAGATATTGGCGGGCGATGGAGACGACCAGGCGCAGGTGCGACATCACCAGGCGGCCGGCGGCCTCCACATCGTTGTTGTCCTTGAGTTGGCGAGCGTAGGTACGTTCCTCGTCAGCCGTCAGCATCGGCAGGCGGTTCACCGCCGAGATGTAAGCGTCGAGGTTGCCCAGCGGGGGGATGAGGGCCCACGGACTGGCAGGTGCCAGGGCGTTCGCAGCGGTTCCAGACTGAAGCGTCATTCCAGAAATCCTTTCTTCCATGGGTTTCACTTTAGCAGTCTGTTGGAGGGAGTGCTAAAGCGAAAGTTCCTCACCCTGCGTAGGACAGGGCTGTCTGAGAGCGTGTTGAAAGTCTTTGGCGGCGCAAACGCGTTGCCGGGAGGGGCTGCAGTGACGTCGGAGGATGGAGCGCTCCCGCTGCGGGCAGGGGGCAGCCCCCTGCGCCTTTGACCCGCTTCTAACCACGCTCCAGCGCCAGTGCTGGATGGGTAGAGCCTCCTTGCGGCGTGTGCTGCAGTGCGTGGTCCGAGCCCAGGCTGAAGGTGGACACACCACGGACCAGATCGTCCGCCTGCTTCTTCAGGCTGCCGGCGGCCGCCGCCATCTCTTCGACCAGCGCTGCGTTCTGCTGCGTGGCCTGATCCATCTGCGTGATGGACTGGCCGACCTGGCCCACGCCGGTGGCCTGTTCCACGCTGGCGGCACTGATCTCGCCCATGATGTCCGTGACGCGCTGGATGGCGCCCACCACTTCCGCCATGGTGCTGCCGGCCTGGTCCACCAGAGCCGTGCCCTGGTCCACCCGCTCCACGCTGGTGCTGATCAGGTTTTTGATCTCCTTGGCTGCGTCGGCGGAGCGGCCCGCCAGGCTGCGCACTTCGCTGGCCACCACGGCGAACCCGCGGCCCTGCTCGCCTGCACGGGCGGCTTCCACCGCCGCGTTCAGCGCCAGGATGTTGGTCTGGAAGGCGATGCCGTCGATCACCGAGATGATGTCGCTGATCTTGCGTGAGCTTTCGTTGATGCCCTTCATGGTGGTGACGACCTGATCCACCACTTGGCCGCCCCGCACCGCGACCATGGCGGCGTTCTGAGCCAGCTGGTTGGCCTGGCGGGCGTTGTCGGCGTTCTGCTGGACGGTCGAGCCCAGCTGTTCCATGGAGGCGGAGGTTTGTTCAAGGGTGCTGGCCTGGCTTTCCGTGCGTCCGCTCAGATCATGATTGCCCTGGGAGATTTCGGCGCTGGCGGTGGCCACGGCTTCGGCGTTGTGACGCACGTTGCCCACCGTCGTGCGGAGGTTCTCCCGCATATCTTCGAGCGCCAGCAGCATCTGGGCGAGCTCATCCTTGCCGGAGACGGCCGTGGCCTGGCTCAGGTCACCCTGCGACATGCGTGCGGCGGCTTCGGCGCACTCGCGGGCGCGGCGCGCGAGGTTGCCGGCCAGCATCACGGCGACGACCGCGCTCAGGGCCACCATGATCGCGAGGCCGGCAATCAGCTCGATACGGCCCCGCTGATAGGTGGCGGCGGCGAGATCGGCCGCGGTCTGGCTGCCTTTGTTGTTGATGGTGATCAGGTCGTCCAGCGCCTTATTGGCCGCGCGGTACGCCACGGCTGCGGGGCCCACGAAGATCGCCCGCACGGCGTCGATATTGTTCTCGCGGGCGTAGTTCAGCTGCTCGGGCAGGGTGGAACCGTAGTTGATCACCTGGGTGCGCACTTCCTGATAGAGCGCGCGTTCTTCCGGGGTCTCGAAAAGCGGCGCCGCGGCATCGACCGATGCAGTGAGCGCGACGCTGGCGTTCTCCACGACCTTGATGGCCTGCGGCATCGGCGAATTGGGTCCCGTGAGAATCAGGCCCAGGCGGCCGATACGCAGCGCGGACAGGTTGCGGCTGATGGCCCCGGCGGCCGCCACACTGGGCAAGGCCTTCTTGGAAATCTCTGCCGAACGTGCGTTCATGCTGGAGAGATTGGCGATGCCGAGCAGGCTGACGATGCAGGCCACGACCAGCACCAGTGCAAAGCCCGCCAGCAGCTTGGTGCGTATTGCCCAGTTATTCAAGTTCATCGTCTCGTGCCTTCAAATTCGGAATGGGGAGCGGCCAGTAGGGGGGAATTACTTGGATAAGACGCTCATAACTGATCCAAGAGGTGGTGGAAATGTAATCTAAAGTAATAATTGACACGGCGTTGTAGTCCGATGTCCTTTCATGCCCATCCGTGTGTTTGTCGCGTGGACGGCTGGCGGACACCTTACGCAGCAGAACGCGAAAGGGGCGCCCAAGCGCCCCTTCTTTCTGGTGGTCGTTCCCGCGCCTGGTGTCGGGTGAATCTCCAGGCGTTCAGGACAGCAGAGCCTGGGCGAACTCGCGAGCGTCGAAGGTTTCGAGGTCTTCGAGCTTTTCGCCCACGCCGATGAAATAGACCGGAATCGGCCGCTCTTGCGCGATGGCCGCCAGCACGCCGCCCTTGGCCGTTCCATCCAGCTTGGTGACGATCAGGCCGGTGAGCTGTAGCGCGTCGTCGAAGGCCCGGACCTGGGCCAGCGCGTTTTGGCCGGTGTTGCCGTCGATGACCAGCAGCACTTCGTGCGGCGCGGTAGCGTCGGCCTTGGTGACCACGCGGCGGATCTTCTGCAGCTCCTGCATCAGGTGCAGCTGGGTGGGCAGGCGGCCAGCCGTGTCCACCAGCACCACGTCCTTGCCGCGCGCTTTGCCGGCCGTGACGGCATCGAAGCTCACGGCCGCAGGGTCGCCGCCTTCTTGGCTCACGATCTCGACCGTGTTGCGGTCGGCCCAGACGCCCAGCTGCTCCCGCGCCGCGGCACGGAAGGTGTCGGCCGCTGCCAGGAGCACCGCCGCGCCTTCGTTCGCCAGGTGCTTGGTCAGCTTGCCGATGGACGTGGTCTTGCCCGCCCCGTTCACGCCCGCCACCATGATCACGGTGGGCGTGTACTCGCCGATGACCAGCGACTTCTCCAGCGGCCGCAGCAGGTCCGCCAGCGCGTCGGCCAGCAGCGCCTTGACGGCGGCGGGCTCGGTGGTCTTGGTTTCCTTCACGCGGCGCTTGAGGTCGTCCAGCAGATGCTGCGTGGCCTTGACGCCGGTGTCGGCCATCAGCAGGGCCTCTTCGAGTTCCTCGTAGAGCGCATCGTTGATCTGCGTGCCTGTGAAGACGGTGGCGATGCTGCTGCCCGTCTTGCGCAGGCCGGTCTTGAGGCGGTCCAGCCAGCCCTTGCGCTCGGGGGCGGGTGCCGGCGCTGCAGCGGGTGCTGGTGCTGGTGCTGGTGCCGGCGTGGGCGCGGCTGCCATCATGGGAGCGGGGGCCGGGGGCACGAAGGCCGGAGCGGACGGCGTGGCCGACCGCACGGGTGCAGCAGGCGCGGGCGCCGGAGCCGGAGCCGCCACAGGCGCAGCCGCCGGCGCGGGGCCGGCGACCGGAGGGGGCACATAGGCGGCAGGCGCCGGCGTGAAGCTCACAGGCGCCGGCGCTGGCGCAGTGGACGGCTGCACGGCCGGCGTTACGGCCGCAGGAGCCGGAGCGACGGGTTCTGGCGCGACGGCCGGCGCAGCAGGCGCAGGCGGCAGCGCCTGCCCCGTTCCGGGCGCAGCGGCTTCGCCGGCTGAAGGCGCGGCGTCGCTGGCCGAAGGCTTGGCAGCGAAGGGATTGCGCAGCCAGCCGAGGCCTTTGGACAGGGCCGTTTCCGGTGCCGGATCGGCAGCGGGTGCGGCAGGCGCCGCATCGGTGGGTGGGGGCGGCGCGGGCGTGGCGACGCCCTCGGTAGGGGTGGGGGGCTTTTTCTTGAAAAAACTGAACATTGGCGGGTTCTTAGAATCGCAGCCATTCTATGAAACGCGCTATCACCCTCCTGGGCCTGCTGGCCTGCGTGCATGCCGGGGCCCAGCCCGCGGCGTCACCTGCCTCCACCGTGCCCCCCAGCACGGCCTCTTCCACCCCGCAGCCATCGGCTGCCGCCGGCCCGGTGGTGCGTGAATTCACGCTCGGCAATGGTATGCACCTCATCGTGCGGCCCGACCGGCGGGCACCCACGGCCGTCCACATGGTGTGGGTGCGCGTGGGCTCCATCGACGAGGTCGATGGCACCTCGGGCGTGGCGCACGCGCTCGAACACATGATGTTCAAGGGTTCCAGGGTGGTCAAGCCGGGCGAGTTCTCCCGCCGCGTGGCGGCGCTGGGCGGGCAGGAGAACGCGTTCACCAGCCGCGACTACACGGGCTACTACCAGCAGATTCCCGCCAGCCGCCTGGCCGACGTGATGAAGCTGGAGTCCGACCGCTTCGCCAACAACCAGTGGCCGGACGACGAGTTCAAGCGCGAGATCGAGGTCATCAAGGAAGAGCGCCGCATGCGCACCGACGACCAGCCGCGCGCCGCGCTGATGGAGCAGCTCAATGCCGCCACCTTCGTCGCCTCGCCCTACCACCGGCCGGTGATCGGCTGGATGGGCGACCTCGATTCCATGACCCCGGACGATGTGCGCGCGTTCCACCGCCAGTGGTATGTGCCGGCCAACGCCGTGGTGGTGGTCGCGGGCGACGTGGACCCGGAGCGCGTGCGCGCCCTGGCCGAGCAGGCCTACGGCCGCATTCCGGCCCGCGCCGTGCCCGTGCGCAAGCCGCGCCCCGAGCCCGAGCAGCGCGGCATCCGCCGCATCAGCTTCAAGGCGCCGGCCGAGCAGGCCTACGTGGCGCTGGCCTTCCGCGTGCCCAGCCTCCAGCGCATCGACGGCATGACCGCGCAGGACCGCGACGCGCTGGCGCTGATGACGCTGTCGGGCGTGCTCAGCGGTTACGACGGCGCCCGCCTGGAGCGCGCCCTGCGCCAGGGAGAGGGCCGCGTGGCCGACCAGGCCGGCAGCGGCGCGTCCGTGGTGGGCCGTGGCCCCAGCCTGTTCTTCCTGACAGGCGTGCCCTCGGCCGGCAAGACGGCGGCGCAGGTCGAAGCGGGCCTGCGCGCCGAGGTCGCCCGCATCGCCCGCGAAGGCGTGAGCGAGGCCGAGCTGAACCGCGTGAAGACGCAGTGGGCGGCCTCCACCATCTACGAGCGCGATTCGCTGCAGAGCCAGGCCAGCGACCTGGGCAGCAACTGGGTGCAGGGGCTGCCGCTGGACGCGGACATGCGCCTGCTGGAGCTGCTGCGCGGCGTGACCCCGGCCGAGGTGCAGTCGGTGGCGGCGCGCTACTTCGGTGACGACCTGCTCACCGTCGGCACCCTGGTGCCCCAGCCCATCGACCCGGCCGCCCAGCGCGCGCCGGCCCTGCCTGCCGATGCCGCTGGCCGTCTGCACTGACCCCCGATCGCTCTGCCCATGTTCTCCAATACTCTCAAAAAGATAGCGGCTCGCGCACTGTTCGTCAGCGCGGGCGCCGTCTTCTACGCCCATTCCGCCTGGGCGATCCTGCCCATCCAGCACTGGACGGAGCCGAGCGGCGCCGGCGTGTGGCTGGTCGAAAGCCCCGGCATCCCCATGGTCGATGTGCAGGTCAATTTCGACGCCGGCAGCCGGCGCGACCCGGCCGCGCAGGCGGGCCTGGCCCAAGCGGCGGCCCTCATGGCCTCGCGCGGCGTGGCGGCAGGGCCTGACGGCGCGCCCGCGCTGGACGAGAACGCGCTGGGCGAAGCCTGGGCCGATCTGGGCGCCGGCTTCGATGCCAGCGCCGACCGCGACGCATTCAGCTATTCGCTGCGCTCGCTGACCGATCCCGCGCTGGTGGACCGTGCCGTGCGCCTGGCCGCGCGGCAGATGGGGCACCCGAGCTACCCCGCCGACATCTGGCAGCGCGAGCGCACGCGCTGGGACGCGGCCATCAAGGAAGCCGAAACCCGCCCCGGCACCATCGCCGCGCAGACCTTCGCCGCCGACGTGTTCGGCAGCCATGCCTACGGCCAGCGCGCCACGGCCGAGACGCTGGCGCGCATCAGCGTGGCCGATCTGCAGGCCTTCCACCAGCGCTACCTGCAGGCCTGTCGCGCCCGCGTGGCCATCGTCGGCGCCGTGAGCCGCGCGCAGGCGCAGGCCCTGGTGCAGACGCTGCTGTCGCAGCTGCCCCAGCCGCCGCAGGGCCAGGGCTGCGCCGCGCTGCCGCCCGTGCCGGCGGTGCAGCCGCTCGCCAAGGCGGTGGACCAGAACATTCCCTTCGCCTCGGCCCAGGCCCATGTGCTGATCGGCCAGCCCGGCATCGTGCGCAAGGACCCGGACTTCCTCGCCCTGCTGGTGGGCAACCACATCCTGGGCGGCGGCGGCTTCACCTCGCGGCTGACCAACGAGGTGCGCGAGAAGCGGGGCTTAAGCTACAGCGTGGGCAGCGGCTTTTCGCCCGGCCTCAACGCGGGCGCCTTCGTCATCGGCCTGCAGACCCGGCCCGACCAGGCGGCGCAGGCGGTGCAGGTGTCGCAGGAAGTGCTCAAGCGTTTCGTCGAACAGGGCCCGACCGAGGCCGAACTGCGCGCCGCCAAGGACAACCTGATCGGCGGCTTCGCGCTGCGCATCGACAGCAACCGCAAGCTGCTGGGCAACGTGGTCAACATCGCCACCAACGATCTGCCGCTCGACTACCTGGAGCACTGGACCGACCGCGTGGCCGCGCTCACGGTGGCCGACATCCGCGCCGCCTTCCAGCGCAAGCTGCAGCCGGACCGCATGGTGACCGTGGTGGTGGGCGGCGCGGCCGCCCCTGCCGCGCAGGCCGCGGCGGCTCCTGCGCCCGCGCGGGCCGCTTCCGCGCCGGGAGCCCGCCCTTGAACGCCCCGCGCCGCAACGCCGCCGCCCAGCCGGCCAAGGCCGCCGCAGCCCCCGCCGCCCGCAAATCCCCCGCTGCCCGAGCCGGCGGCGGTGCGGGCGAGATCCGCATCATCGGCGGCCTCTGGAAGCGCACCCGCCTGCCCGTGGCCGATCGCCCCGGCCTGCGCCCCACGCCCGACCGCGTGCGCGAGACGCTCTTCAACTGGCTGGGCCAGGACCTGACCGGCTGGCGGTGCATCGACGCCTTCGCCGGCACTGGCGCGCTGGGGTTGGAAGCCGCCTCGCGCGGCGCCGCCCAGGTCGTGCTGGTCGAGCAGGACCCCGGCCTGGCCGCGCAGCTCGAAACCCTGCGCGAGCGCCTGGGCGCCCAGGCCGTGCGCGTGCAGCGCGGCGACGGCGTGGCGGCCCTGCGCGCGCTCGCGCCCGGCAGCCAGCATCTGGTGCTGATCGACCCGCCCTTCGCCGGCGAGCTGTTCGCCCCGGCGCTGGCCGCCGCCGCCCGCGCCCTGGCTCCCGACGGCTTCATCTACCTGGAGGCGCCCGCCGCCTGCGCGGCCGAGGCGATCGCGCCACTGGGGCTGGAGCTGCACCGCCATCTGAAGGCCGGCGCCGTCCACGCGCATCTGCTGCGGGCGGTGCCTGGCGGAACCTCGGCCGCAGCTGTCGATTGATCTGCTATTAAATAAATAGCTAATAGCCCCGATGGATCAAGCGCTGCGGCCGGTTTTTGCTTGAAATATCATGGCCTGCGGGCCGGGTGGGCGGCACTGCATAATCCGCCCACCCATCAGCCCCACACCCCACCGCCATGGCCCAGAACGTCCTCGCCGTCTATCCCGGAACCTTCGACCCCATCACCCTGGGCCACGAAGACGTGGTGCGCCGCGCCACGCAGCTCTTCGGCCGCGTGATCGTCGCCGTGGCGGCGGGGCACCACAAGAAGACCCTGTTCAGCCTGGACGAACGCATCGCCATGGTGCGCGAGGCCGTCGCCGCCTATCCGCAGGTGCAGGTGGAGAGCTTTTCGGGTCTCTTGCGCGACTTCGTCGTCGAGCGCGGCGGCAAGGCGATGGTGCGCGGCCTGCGCGCGGTGACCGACTTCGACTACGAATTCCAGCTCGCCGGCATGAACCGCAGCCTCATGCCCGAGGTCGAGACCGTGTTCCTCACGCCCAGCGACCGCTTCCAGTTCATCAGCAGCACCTTCGTGCGCGAGATCGCCTCGCTGGGCGGCGAGGTGGACAAGTTCGTCTCGCCGCCGGTGCTCGCGCGGCTCAAGGCCAAGGTCGGCCGCGCCGATTGAGCCCCCCCGCGCCAAGGGGCCTGAGAAAAGAAGGCCCGGCTTCAGGGGAAATCTCTGCAGGGCAGGTGCCCGTCATCTCAATGGGCTCGGGACTTGCTAGGATGGCCTCATATGTCCATCCACGCCGCACTCCACCACGTCACCCACTACGCCTATGACCGGCCGATCGGCCTGGGTCCGCAGATCGTGCGATTGCGCCCGGCGCCGCATTGCCGCAGCCACGTGGTCTCGTATTCGCTGAAAGTGGAGCCCGCCAACCATTTCATCAACTGGCAGCAGGACCCGTTCGCCAACTACCAGGCGCGGCTGGTGTTCCCCGAGAAGACCACCGAATTCAAGGTCACGGTGGACCTGGTGGTAGAGATGTCGGTCTACAACCCGTTCGACTTCTTCCTGGAGCCGCACGCCGAGAACTTCCCATTCCGCTACAGCGAATCCCAGGCGCAGGAACTCGCCCCCTATCTGGTCACCGATCCGGTCACGCCGCTGCTGCAGAGCTACCTGGACAAGATCGACCTCACCGAGCGTCGCACCATCGACTTCCTGGTCGCCATCAACCAGCAGGTGGCCAGCGACATCCAATACCTCATCCGCCTGGAGCCCGGCGTGCAGACGCCCGAGGAAACGCTGGAAAAGGCCAGCGGCTCCTGCCGCGATTCCGCCTGGCTGCTGGTGCAGATGCTGCGCCACGTGGGCCTGGCGGCGCGCTTCGTGTCGGGCTACCTGATCCAGCTCACCCCGGACGTCAAGTCGCTCGACGGCCCCAGCGGCACCGACCATGACTTCACCGACCTGCACGCCTGGTGCGAGGTCTATCTGCCCGGCGCCGGCTGGATCGGCCTGGACGCCACCAGCGGCCTGATGGCCGGCGAAGGCCACATCCCGCTGGCCTGCACGCCGCAGCCCTCCAGCGCCGCTCCCATCGAAGGGCTGGTGGACGAGGCCGAGGTCGAATTCCGCCACGACATGCGCGTCACGCGCATCCACGAATCGCCGCGCGTCACCAAGCCCTACTCCGAAGAGCAGTGGCAGGACGTGCTGGCCCTGGGCGAGGCGGTGGACGCCGAACTCGTGGCCGGCGACGTGCGCCTGACCATGGGCGGAGAGCCCACCTTCGTCGCCGTGGCCGACCGCGACGCGCCGGAATGGAACACCGACGCCCTCGGCCCCACCAAGCGCGGCTATGCCACCGAACTGGTCCACAAGCTGCGCGCCGAATACGGCCACGGCGGCTTCCTGCACTTCGGCCAGGGCAAGTGGTACCCGGGCGAGCAGCTGCCGCGCTGGGCCCTTTCGATCTGCTGGCGCGCCGACGGCCAGCCCGCCTGGAACAACCCGGCGCTCTTTGCCGACGAGCGCACGCCCCAGCGCTACACCAGCGAAGACGCGCGCCGCTTCATCCACCACCTCACCGGCAAGCTGGGCCTGACCGGCCGGCACATCCAGCCGGGCTATGAGGACACCTGGTACTACCTCTGGCGCGAACGCCGCCTGCCGGTCAACGTCGATCCCTTCGACGCCCGGCTCGACGACGAGCTCGAACGCGCCCGCCTGCGCCGCGTCTTCGCGCAGAAGCTCGACAGCGTGGTCGGCTACGTGCTGCCGCTGGAGCCGGCCGAAGGCGTGCCGCAACTCTCCGGCACGGCCTGGAAGACCGGTCCCTGGTTCTTCCGCGACGAACGCATGTACCTCATCCCGGGCGACTCGCCCATGGGCTACCGCCTGCCGCTCGATTCCCTGCCCTGGGTGAGCGAGGGCGACTACCCCTATCTGGTGCCGGCCGATCCCTCCGTCGCCGCCCAGAATCTGCCGGCCGCCCACGTGCTGCGTGCCCGCTATGCGCCCGGCGCTCCCGCGCCGCAGACCGCCGTGAACGCCCCGCGCGAAGCCCGACGCGTGATGCAGATGCGCGCCGATGGCAGCACCTATGCGTCCACCGCGGCCGACGGCCAGGGCGATGTCCAGCAGGAGCCCGCCGACTTCGTGAAGGCGCCGGCCCGCTTCGAATCCGCCCAGGGCCACACCCGCACCGCCCTCTGCGTGGAAGCGCGCGACCCGCGCCGCGCCAACGGCCCCAAGGCCGAGACGGTGGGCGAGGCCAGCAGCGTGCTCTACGTCTTCATGCCGCCGCTGGCGCGCCTGGAGGACTACCTCGACCTGCTCGCCGCAGTCGAAGCCACGGCCGAAGAGCTCGGCGTGCAGATCGTGCTCGAAGGCTATCCGCCGCCGCGCGACCCGCGACTGAAGCTGCTGCAGGTCACGCCCGATCCCGGCGTGATCGAGGTCAACATCCACCCCGCCCACCACTGGGGCGAGCTGGTGCAGCACACCGAATTCCTCTACCAGGCCGCCTTCGAGACGCGCCTGTCGGCCGAGAAGTTCATGACCGACGGCCGCCACACCGGCACCGGCGGCGGCAACCACTTCGTGATGGGCGGCGCCACGCCGGCCGATTCGCCCTTTTTGCGCAAGCCCGAGCTGCTGGCCAGCCTGATCCTCTACTGGCACAACCACCCGTCCCTGAGCTACCTCTTCAGCGGCATGTTCATCGGCCCGACCAGCCAGGCGCCGCGCGTGGACGAAGCCCGCAACGACCAGCTCTACGAGCTGGAGATCGCCCTGCGCGAGATCGAGAAGAACCGAGCCGTCTATGGCCAGGACATGCCGCCCTGGCTGGTGGACCGCACGCTGCGCAACATCCTGATCGACGTGACGGGCAACACCCATCGCAGCGAGTTCTGCATCGACAAGATGTATTCGCCCGACAGCAGCACCGGCCGCCTGGGCCTGCTGGAGCTGCGCGCCTTCGAGATGCCGCCCCATGCGCGCATGAGCGTGGTGCAGCAGCTGCTGCTGCGCGCGCTCATCGCCCGCTTCTGGAAGGCGCCCTACAAGGCGCCCGCGGCCCGCTGGGGCACCGAGCTGCACGATCGCTGGCTGCTGCCTACCTTCGTGCGCCAGGACCTGCACGATGTGCTGGCCGACATGCGCGAGGCAGGCTATGCCTTCGACGACGCCTGGTTCGCGCCGCACTTCGAATTCCGCTTCCCGCTGGTCGGCCAGGTGCAGTCGCGCGGCATCGAGCTCACCCTGCGCAACGCGCTCGAACCCTGGCACGTGATGGGCGAAGAGGGCGTCATCGGCGGCACCATGCGCTACGTCGATTCCTCGCTCGAACGCATCGAGATCTCGGTCACCGGCTTCAACGAGAGCCGCTACGTCGTCACCGTCAACGGCCAGCCGCTGCCGCTGCAGCCCACCGGCACGGCGGGCGAATACGTGGCCGGCGTGCGCTACAAGGCCTGGAACCCGCCCAGCGCGCTGCACCCGACCATCGGCGTGCATGCGCCGCTCACCTTCGACATCGTGGACACCTGGTCGCAGCGCTCGCTGGGCGGCTGCCAGTACCACGTGGCGCATCCGGGCGGGCGCAACTACGTCACCTTCCCGGTGAACGCGTACGAGGCTGAAAGCCGCCGCCTGTCGCGCTTCTTCCGCATGGGCCACACGCCCGGCCCCATGGCCGTACCACCCGCCACCATCGAACTGCCCGGCAGCCGCGAGTTTCCGTTCACGCTCGACCTGCGCCGCGCCATGCGACCTTGAGCGAGGACGCAGGGCGGCCCGCGCCACCGGACGAGGCGCGGGCCGATGTCGCTGTGGAGGCGCCGAACGGCGGCGGCGGGGTGCCCACGACCGCAGGATCGGATTTACCCGACAATCCCGGGGCTGTGGAACACCCCAACGAATCCCTTTTCACGCCCGAGTCGCCGGAAACCCCGGCCGATCTTGCGGCGGCGCTTGCGCCGCCCGCGCTGCCCGGCCACTACGACGAGCTGCGCGGCATGGGTGTGCCGGTGGCCGAAGACGCGGCCGATGCCGCCGCGGCTGCATCGGGCACGGCAGCGTCCGCCGGCCCCGCGGCGGCTGCGCGTGCTGCAGCCGCCGCGCCCCTCACGTCGGAATGGGCCGAATTCTTCGGCCATCTGGGCCAGGACGGCTTTGCCGATCTGGACCGCCGCACGCTCAGCCTGCGCCGCCAGGTGCGCGACAACGGCATCACCTACAACGTCTATGCCGACGCCCATGGGCCGCAGCGCCCCTGGGCCGTGGACCTCTTCCCGCTGATCCTCACGCCGCATTGCTGGAGCCGCATCGAAGCCGGCGTGCTGCAGCGCACGCAGCTGCTCGAACGCATCATGGCCGACGTCTATGGCCCGCAGCAGCTGCTGGCCGAGGGGCTGCTGCCCAGCGCGCTGGTGCAGGGCCACCCCGGCTATCTGCGGCCCATGCATGGCGTGGCGCCGGTGGGGGGAACGCACCTGCACATCGCGGCGTTCGACATGGCGCGCGATGCGCAGGGCGACTGGTGGGTGGTGTCGCAGCGCACCCAGGCGCCCTCCGGCCTGGGCTATCTGCTCGAAAATCGGCTGCTCGTTTCGCGTCTCTTTCCCGATGCCTTCGGCCAGATGCCGGTGCAGCACCTGGCCGCCACTTACCGCGCGCTGCTCGACAGCCTGCGCCAGCGCACCACGGCCGGTGCCGATGCGCGCATCGTGCTGCTCACGCCCGGGCCCTACAACGAAACCTATTTCGAGCATGCCTACCTGGCGCGCTACCTGGGCCTCACGCTGGTGGAGGGCAGCGACCTCACCGTGCGCGGCGAGCATCTCTATCTGAAGACCCTGCACGGCCTGCAGCCGGTCCATGGCATCCTCAAGCGGCTGGATGACGAATTCCTCGACCCGCTGGAGCTGCGCAGCGACTCGCGCCTGGGCGTGCCCGGGCTGCTGCAGGCCATCCGCGCCGGCAACGTGCTGGTGGCGAACGCGCCGGGCTCGGCTTTTCTTGAATCGACCGCGTTGCTGGGCTTTCTGCCGGCGCTCTCGCGTCACCTGCTGGGCGAGGAGCTGGCCCTGCCGTCGCTGCCGACCTGGTGGTGCGGCGAGGACGCGGCCCGGCAGGCGGTGCTGCCGGAGCTGGCGCAGAGCGTGATCCGCCCCACGTGGCCCGGCGCGGCGGCGGCCGGCGAAGCCGCCATGCCCGTGCTCTGCCACAGCCTCACGCCCGCGGAGCTCGCCGTCTGGCGCGAGCGCATCCAGCGCGAAGGCGATGCCTACACCGTGCAGGCCTACCAGCCGCTCTCGCAGATGCCCACCTGGCGCAATGCCACGGGTGGGCGCAACATCGCGCCGCGCTCCGTCATGCTGCGCGTCTTCGCCGTGTCCGACGGGCCGGGCGCCTGGCGCGTGCTGCCGGGCGGGCTGGCGCGCATCGCCACCGGCACGCACGAGATGACCTCCATGCAGCGCGGCGGCAGCAGTGCCGACGTGTGGGCGCTGACCTCCGGCGCGGTGGATACCACCACGCTGCTGCCCTCCGCACAGGCGGCGCCGGCGGTGACCCACCGCAGCCGCCAGGTCACCAGCCGCTCGGCCGAGAATCTGTTCTGGCTGGGCCGCTACACCGAGCGGGCCGAGAACACCATCCGCCTGGCCCGGCTGGCGCTGCAGAGCCTGAACGGCGAAGACCAGTCCTCCCAGCCCCTGCTGGCCTGGATCAGCTCGCTGGCGCAGCGCCAGGGCCTGATGCTGCCGCAGGTGCCCGGTGCTCCCCGTGGCCGGCGCGTGTTCGAGCGCGCGCTGATCGCCGGCCTGGCCGACACTGCGCGCGCCACGAGCGTGGGCTACAACCTGCGCGGCATCCGGAGTGCGGCGGCGGCCGTCCGCGACCGGCTCTCGCAGGAACAGTGGAACCTGATCGTGCGCGCCGAGGTCGATTTCTTCCAGCAATGTCCCACGGGTGCGCACGAGGGCGACTACTCCGCGCCTGAATCGCTGCGCGTGCTGGAGGTGCTCAGCGGCCACATGGCCGCCATGACCGGCGCGCAGACCGACCGCATGATGCGCGACGACGGCTGGCGGCTCCTCTCCATCGGACGCAATCTGGAGCGCCTGGGCTTCCTCTCCGATGCGCTTGCGCGCGGCTTAGACACCGCCGCCGTGGCCGACGAGGGCGGCTTCGAGGCCATCGTCGCCCTGTTCGACAGCACCATCACCTTCCGCGCGCAATACCAGTTGCGCCACGATGTGGCCGCCCTGGTGGATCTGCTGGTGCTGGACCAGGACAACCCTCGCTCGCTCGCCTGGGTGGCGCAGACCCTGCGCGGGCGATTGCGCAAATTGCACCGCGGCGCGCAGCACAATGCCGGCCCGGGGCTGGCCGATGGCGAATCGGAGCTGACGCTGTTCGACCCCGCTGAGCTGCCTCTGGAAGAGCTCTGCGCGCAGGACGAGGCGGGCCGCTATCCCGCGCTCGCCGAGACGCTGGCGCGCTGCACGAGCGAATCGTGGCGCCTGTCCGACCAGCTGGGCGCACGCTATTTCACCCACTCGGGCGAGCAGCGCCAGAGCCTGGGCACCTGATCGATCGTCCACCCTGTCACCCGGAAAGACCTGCCCGATGCTGCTGCGCGTCATCCACGAAACGGTGTACGAATATGCCCCGTCGGTCAGCAATGCCCAGCACATGGCGCATCTGCGGCCGCTCGACGTGCCGGGCCAGCGGCTGCTGGAGCACCATTTGCGCATCGAGCCGCCGCCCGCCCAGTGCCTGGAGCGCACCGACGTCTTCGGCAACACGCGCGCCTTCTTCAGCCTGCCTTTCGCGCATGAATCGCTGCGGGTGCGTGCCGAAAGCCTGGTCGAGACGAGCACGCCTTTCGCCGCCGCCGAACGCGAAGATGCCGGCAAGCCGCTGGAGCTGGAGGAGGGCGTGGACGCTGACGATCTCGCTCTCGTCCTGCCGCCCAGCCCGGCCTGGGAAGAGGTGCGTGACCTGCTGCGCTACCGCCGGGGCGCCGCCTATGAGCCGGCCGCCGAGTTCGCCTTCGCCTCGCCGCATATCCCCCGCCACGCCGACTTCGTGGCCTATGCCGAGCCCAGCTTCGCGCCGGGCCGTCCGCTGCTGGAAGCCGCGTGGGAACTGATGTCGCGCATCCATGCCGATTTCACTTACGCCCCGGCCGAGACCGATGTCGGCACACCGGCTCTGGAGGCTCTTTCCATGCGCCGGGGCGTCTGCCAGGACTTCGCCCACATCATGATCGCCTGCCTGCGCGGGCTGGGGCTGGCGGCGCGCTACGTCAGCGGCTACCTGCTGACCCAGCCGCCCCCAGGCCAGCCGCGTCTCGTGGGCAGCGATGCCTCGCATGCGTGGGTGGCGGTGTGGGTGCCCGGCGATGGCGACGGTGCGCAGGCCGGCGGCATCTGGCACGACCTGGACCCGACCAACGACCGCGCTCCGGGAGAGGACTACGTCACCCTGGCTGTGGGGCGCGACTATGCCGACGTGTCGCCGCTGCGCGGCGTGATCCATGGCGGCGCCCGGCACATCCTGCGCGTCGCTGTGACGGTAGCTCCGGCCGACGAGGTGCTGGTGGAGTCACCTCGGCCTGATCAAGGCCTGTAGGCAAATCGGGCCGCAGCGCGCATTGCACCTGCGCATGCTGCTATGTTTTTTGATGAGCGATTCGCTGGAGCGGGATGGGGTGCCTCATCCCGCCCCGCAGGCTCGACTCAGGCCGGCGCTGTTTCGGCCGTCTGCACTGGCGGGGGCGCCATGCCGGAGCCATCCACCGGGGCCGCGGCGGGCGCTGCAGACGGCGCGTTCGCCATGTCGTTCACCGACTGCTCCACGGCCGCGGGCGTCAACTGGCCATGCACCAGCGCATGCACGAAGCGCAGCTTTTCCCTCACTCCGGTACCCAGCGCGAATGGGTAGGCGTCCAACTGGCCGAGGCTTCGGTTCAGGCTGTTGAGTAGCAGCGTGAGCGGTACCCAGGCGGTCAGCATCGCGTCGAAATCGGGCGCGGGCGGGCCGAAGGGGTTCACCATCGCATAGCGCGGCTCGCTGTGCGGATTGGGGATGGAAACCTCGGTGCGGTAGCTCTGCGCGGTTTCGAGCAGGTCCACCATGTGCAGATAGTGCGCCCAGGTCTCCGCCCAGTCTTCCCAGGGGTGCGAGGTGGCGTAGTCGCTCACGAAGTCATCCTGCCAGCCGGTGTGCGGCACGCTGGCGTAGTGGGCCTTGAGCGCCTCTCCGTAGTCCGCGCGTTCGTCCCCGAACACGGCGCGGAAAGCATCTGCGTGGCCGCCGCGCAGCACCAGCACGTCCCAGTAGTAGTGGCCGGATTCGTGGCGCAGATGGCCGAGCAGGGTGCGGTAGGGCTCGCCCAGGTCGAGCCGGCGGCGGGCACGCTCGTCGTCGTCCGCTTCCGCCACGTTCAGCGTGATCACCCCGTCGGCATGGCCCGTGAGCACCTTGGCTTCCGGCGTATCCGCCTTGAATTCATAGACCGGCCCGCTCTCACCCTCCACATGGGCGATGCCCATCTGCGCCAGGGTGTAGTAGAGGCGCCGCTTGGCGTTCTCGATGGCGGTCCATCGGCGCACGTTGTTCGTGTCCGACAGGTCGGGCAGAACGCGTGTCTGCTGGCACGACACGCACAGATGCGGTGTCTCGGCTTCCTCCCTACCGTCGCTGCCCGCCTCCTGGGGGATCGCGAAGTTGCAGGCGTTATGCGCCTCACGGTTGGCGCACAGCACATAGTGCGGCGGGGCCTCGGCGGGGGAGGGGGGCTCGGCTACCGCGTTGCCTGACTCGTTCCCCAGGTCGGTGGCGGAATCCGTCGATGAGGGCGAACTGCCCAACAGTTCCCACGTTCCCGGCACAGCTGCGACAGGCTGCAGGGCCACCATGTCCAGCCGTTGCGGGTCGAAGGCGAGAGTGGACCCGCAACCCAGACATTCCGTGCTGTCGAAGAACACCAGGGAGCCGCAATGAGTGCAATGGAAGAGTCGCATGATGGAAGGGCCTGAGGGTTTTGGGGAATGGGCTGTGCGCTCGAGGAGTCAGGAGCGAGGCGGTGGGAGGCCATGAGAGCGGAGGCGGGCTTGTGCCATGGAAAAAGGCCACGGGTTTCCAAGAGGAAACACCGTGGCCTTTGCAAGCCGCTCAGCACATGGCCAGTTCCAGTCAGGCGGTGAGCCTGCCTGTGGCTCCCCCGGCGCAAGCGGGCTGAGCAGCTACGAGCGTCTCCGCTCTAAAGCACCTTAGGGGCGAACGACGATGCTGTTGCGCACGTCACGCACATGCTTGGTGTTGCGGGCGATGGCTTCTGCCTGGTTCTTTTCGGCTTGCGACTTGGCGAAGCCCGACAGTTGCACCGTGCCGTTCAGCGTCTCGACGCTGATGGCCGTGGCGGAAACGGTCTTGTCTTCGGCCATCTTGGCCTTCACAGCGGTGGTGATGCCCGCGTCGTCCATGTACGAGCCCACCGTTTGCTGGTCGCGGGCCACGGAGCAGCCAGCGGAGATGATGGTGGCGCCAGCCAGTGCTGCGAAAGCGAGTGCACGTGCGTATTTCATGATTGTTTCCTTTTCTGATCTATCGTTGGTCATAACACGGGTGCTGGGAAGCTTCAGCTCATCGACCTATTGCACCCTCCGTGGTCGATGGACTGTGGGTGCGGTTGGCGCAGCCGCTGGTCAGCGGTGCAGCCAGTCCTTCAATTCGTCGGCATGTTCTTCTTCGTCCGCCAGGATGCCTTCCAGCATGCGGCGGGTAGTCGGGTCCTTGTCACCGATGAGCGAGATCATCTGGCGGTAGGCCTCGACGGCAATGCGTTCGGCCACCAGATTGGCACGCACCATGGCCTTGAGGTCGGACGACTCGTCGTACTGGGCATGGCTGCGCTGGAGCAGGCGGTCGGGGGCGAAGTCAGGCTCGCCACCCAGTTGCACGATGCGCTGGGCGATGAGGTCGGCGTGTGCCGATTCCTCGTTTGCATGCACCAGGAACTCGGCTGCGATAGCAGGGGACTCCAGGCCGTCGGCCGTGAAATAGTGGCGCTTGTAGCGCAGCACACACACCAGTTCGGTCGCCAGTGCATCGTTCAGCAGCTTGACGATCGCATCCCGGTGGGGACCGTAGGCCGGCGTCACAGCACCCTCGTCCAAATCCGCCGTGGCGGCTTGGTGCAATGCGGCTTCGTCCAGCACCAGTTGGCTGTCGGCATCCCTATCAGCCGAGCTCTTCATCTTCGTCGTGTTTTTCATGGGGCACTCGTTGGAATCGTGGAGAAAGCGTGGCGGTGGCGTGACTGGATGGCTGCGCTGCTGCCTGCAACCATTCAGTAGTCGCCGCGGCGGCGGCTGTCGCCCCGTGTCAGGAACAGCAGGGTGGCAAAGGCGGCTCCGGCAGCGGCCGCGATCAACACCGACTTGCCGGGCTGGTCGCTCACGTAGCGCGTGGTGGCTTCGGCGGCCTGGTTGAATTGGCGGCGTGCGCGTTCGCTGGCGTCGGCGCAGTAGGTGATGCTGCGGTTGGCCAGTTCCTGGGCGCGGGCGGCCAGATCGTCGATCGTGGGATTCACGGTCGTCTTGAGCCCGTCAACGCCCGCCTCTGCCTTGTCCAGCGATGTGTTCGCTGCGCGGCGGGTGGCTTGCACGGCATCCTTGGCGGAGTCCAGCACGCCATCTGCAACGGAGTGCGCGGTATCGGCGGCTTTTTGGGTGGCAGATTGGAAATTCATGGGAAACCTTTCGTTGGTAGATGTTCGAGAGCAGTGCCAGACACACTGGCCGACTCAGCGGCGATTCATCAGGCCCATCACGAAGGTCACGATGGCCATGATCACGAACACAAAGAAGAGGATCTTCGCGATGCCGACGGCGCCAGCGGCGATGCCGCCAAAGCCAAAGAGCGCGGCCACCAGGGCAATGACCAGAAAAACGACTGCGTAGTGCAACATAACCATCTCCTGAAGACCGGGGTGCCTTAGGCGCCGGTGATTGAACTAGAGCACCGAAGGGCTTGGGTGCATGTGTTCAATGTATTCAGGAGGCATCGGACGAGATGCCGGTGGCCTGCGCGCTGGGATGTAGGACTGCGCCCCCGCCCTGGGAGTGAGCCGGTTATGTCGCTCCTGCCCTCTACCTGCGCTCGCGGCCCGCCACGGGCCGACAGCGTAATCAGGCGTAGGGCAGAACGGCCGACACCAGAGTGCCTTCTCCAGGCTGCGAGGTGATCGTCAGCCGGCCTCCGGCCGCCTCGACACGGTGGCGCATGCCCATCAGGCCGTGCGAGCTGACGTTGATGGCCGTTGTGTCGAAACCCGTACCGTCATCCCTGATTTGCACCGAGACATGGGTGGGATAGTTGTGCACCGCGACCAGTGCTTTGGCCGCGCCGGCGTACTTTCCGATGTTGGTCAGGGATTCCTGAACCATGCGATAGACGGTCAGCTGCACTTGCTCGGGCAGGTCCACCGTTTCGAGGTTCACGTCCACCACGATGCCGCTTCGCTCGGCGAATTCCCGGGTCAGGATTTCCAGCGACGTGGTCAAGCCCAGGTTGAAGAGCGAGGAGGGGCGCAGGTCTTCGATGATGCGGCGCTTGAGGGCGATGCCGCTGTTGAGCGTTTCGGTCAGGTGGCGCAGGCGCTCGGCGATTTCGGGTACCTGAACGTCCACCCGCGGCTTCAGCCGCGCGACGTCCAGCTTGGCGGCGGTGAGCAGAGCGCCCAGCTCGTCGTGCAGTTCGCGCGCCAGGTGGCCCCGCTCATCCTCGCGCACCTGCTGCAAGTGATTGGCCAGCTCGGTCAGTGAAGCAGTGCGCTCGCGCACCAGTTGTTCAAGCCGGTCTCGTTCACGCGCCAGGATTTCCTGCTCGCGCTGGCTGACCGCCTGCAGGGTGATCGCCTGGTGCAGATACATATAGAAAGCCAGCAGGCAGATGGCCGCGAAGGTGGCGATGCCGATACGCGAGAGCAGTAGCGAGTGCAGGATGGCTTCGGTGCTGCGCTGCGTCTGTGCCGTGCTGTGCTCGACGAGTCGCGCCCCCAAGGTGCGTATGGCGTCCATGTTCTCCTTGCCGACATCGGTGGACAGGACGAACTTCCAGGCGTCATTGTTGTTTTGCCGCCGCAGCACCAGGCTCAACTCCATCTCCGACATCTTGCGGGCGATCTGCCGCGACATCAGTGCCAGGTTGCCCAACTCTTCGGGCGAGTTGATGAAGATGTTGCGCAACTCGTCCAAATTGCCGTTGATGGTGGTGACCGCCTTCTGGTAGGGCTCGAGGTAGCGATCGTCTCCGGTGAGCAGGTAGCCGCGCAAGCCTGTTTCCGCATCCAGCATGTTGAGCATCAGGCGATCAATCGCCGCGCGGGTGGCGTAGGTGCGAGAGAGTGCGCTTACGGCGTCGCGCGAGCGTGAGTAGCCGACCTCGTTGATGCCCACCAGCACAGACACCGCCAGCAATGCCAGAGGCAGGCTGATGGCCATCTTGCGGAAATTGGGCCAGCGCATATATAGGTTTCTCCGGACGGCAAGCAGATGTTTTCTGGATAATGTCAAATGCAGGCAGCTCGTCGCATGTCGGATGGCACAACGCAGATAAGCTTTGCGTCCGACGGCTACCAGCGGCCGAACGATACCGCGTAAAGAGCGACCTTCAGAAAGAAAGCTTAATGATCAAGATCGGGATTGTTGATGACCATGCGATTGTCCGCTCCGGGCTGCGGCAATTTCTGTCCGAGCATGTCGACCTTCGGGTAGTCGGCGAAGCGTCCAATGGCCGTGAAGCCATTGACCTCGTGCGCGCCGAAGAAATTGACGTGCTGCTGATGGATCTTTCCATGCCCGGCCAGAGCGGCTTGGACGCCCTCGCCATGTTGCGTGCCAAGGCGCCCGACATGGGCATTCTGATCCTGAGCGGCTACCCCGAGGAGCACTACGCCATCAACCTGATCCGTCAGGGTGCGAGCGGCTACCTCAACAAGGAATGCGACCCCAAGGAGATCGTAGAGGCCATCCGCACGATCTCGCTGGGCCGGCGCTACCTCACGCCCGCCGTGGCCGACTTGCTGGCGCAGCAGCTCAACCGCAAGGATGATGCCCCGCCGCATGAGCAGCTCTCCGAGCGCGAGTTCCAGGTGTTCCTGAAGCTGGCGAAGGGCGAAACCGCAGGCGACATCGCCAAGTCGCTGTCGCTGAGCGTCAAGACAGTCAGCACGTATCGCACACGGCTCATGGAAAAAATGGCCCTGTCTTCCAACAGCGATCTGACCTATTACGCTCTAAAGAACAAGCTGATCGATTGATATCTGTCGCTCCACCATCGGTGCGCCAGAGAGGGGCCGGTGGTGTGCGTTTTGGGCTTTGCATTCAGCGGCGCGCAAAAATAAAGCCGGTAGAAATACCGGCTTTATTTTTTATTTGCATCACTGTCGTTTTTCTCGACAGTGCAAGTAAATGTATCTGAATCAGCCCGCGACCATGTGCGCGTCGCCCGAGCTGGAGCTGTGCTGGATGCAGTAATCCACCAGCGCATCAATTTCATTGGATTTATCGAAAACCGCGTCTACGCCCAGTTGCGCGCAGCGCATACGCACATCGGGTGTCGCGTAATTGCTGAGGACCACCATTTTCTGGCCGGCAGTGCGGTTTCTGCAGGCTGCGAGCACGCCTAGCCCGCTGCCTTGTCGAAGAAACAGATCCACGATGGCCAGATCCCACTGAGCAGGGTGTGCGGTGAGCCAGTCCTTGCCGTCGTCTTCAGTCTCGGCGATGCCGACGGCTTCGACCTGGGCAAGTTCTTCCAGCGTACCAATCAAATTCTCGCGAATAGTGGCGTTGTCTTCAACGATGTAAGTACGCAATTTCACTGGGGGTTCCTGTCCAGGTCGCTAAAGATGATATGACCAAGACTTGAATGTAAGCTCAGGACACAATTCATTTTGCCAGTAGCGGCACGGTCAGGGGGTAGGAACAATCCTACCGTCACTCCCTCAGCTCATGCAGCGAGGTGGTTGGCTGAAACGGCGCCACATACCGGGCACGCCGGATCTTTGGCCGTGCGCATGCGCGTCCATTCCATGGATCTGCCGTCCAGCATCAGCAGGCTGCCGGCCAGCGAAGTGCCGGCGCCAACCAGGAGCTTGATCGCCTCGGCTGCCTGCACGCTGCCCACGATGCCGACCATGGGTGCGAGGACGCCCATCGTGGAGCATTGCACCTCCTCGAATCGGGCGTGCGGTGAGAAAAGGCAGGCGTAGCAGGGCGCATCCGGGCGGCGCGGATCGACCACCGTGACCTGTCCATCCAGGCGGATCGCCGCGCCGGCCACGAGGGGCGTGCGGTGCGCCACGCAGGCAGCGTTGACCGCCTGGCGCGTTGCATAGTTGTCGCTGCAATCCAGTACCACATCAGCCTCCTGCACCAGGATGCCGAGCCGCTGAGCATCGACCCGTTCGCGCAGGGCCCGCACGCGCACATCGGGGTTGATGGCGCGCAGCGCGATGGCGGCGGAATCTACCTTCGCCATGCCGATGCGGTCGGTGGTGTGGGCGATCTGGCGCTGAAGGTTGGTCAGGTCCACGGTGTCGTCATCCACCAGCGTCAGCGTGCCGACGCCGGCTGACGCCAGGAACAGGGCCGCCGGCGAGCCCAGGCCGCCGGCGCCGATGATCAGCGCATGCGAGCCCAGCAGCCGCTCCTGGCCTTCGATGCCGATCTCGTCGAGCATGATGTGGCGGGAGTAGCGCAGAAGCTGATCGTCGGTCATGGCGGAGGCGTGTCGATGGGTGAGATGGGGCGGCGCTGAAAAGAAGAAGGCCGGTCGCCTCGAAAGGCCCGGCCTTGGGCGATCAGCGAGCGGGCCTTTGGGGGCCTCCGCTGCCTGCTCAGTTGTCCTTCTTCTCTTCCTTGCGCTCGGTCTGCGTCTTGCTTGCCAGCACCGTTTTGCCCTTGAGCTGGTTCAGCGCCTGCTGCAACTGGAAGTCGGTGGCCGAGCCGAATTCGGGAATCTTGGGCTCGGTGATGTGCTTCTTGGCGTCTTCTTCCAGACGCTTGCGCGCTTCTTCACGGGCTTGCTCGCGTGCCACGTCCTTGACCTCTTCGCCCTGACCGCTGGCCAGATGCTTTTCGAGGTCGGCTTCCCGCATGCGCAGCGCGGCGAACAGGTCGCCTTCGGCCGTTTCGTCCACCATCACATCGGGCACGATTCCCTTGGCCTGGATCGACTTGCCGCTCGGGGTGTAGTAGCGGGCCGTGGTCAGCTTGATGCCGGTGTCGGGGCCGAGCGGACGCACGGTCTGGACCGAGCCCTTGCCGAAGGTCTGGCTGCCCATGACGACGGCGCGATGGTGATCCTGCAGTGCGCCGGCCACGATTTCGCTGGCCGATGCCGAGCCTTCGTTGACCAGCACCACCAGGGGCACCGTCTTCAGGGCTGCGGGCAGGCGCTTGAGCGGGTCGCCGCTGCCGCGGCGCTGGTAGTACTCGCTTGCAGCCTTGAATACGGCCTTGCTTTCAGGCAACTGGCCATTGGTGGACACCACGGTCACGTTCTCGGGCAGGAAGGCGGCCGACACGGCTACGGCAGCATCCAGCAGGCCGCCCGGGTCGTTGCGCAGGTCCAGCACCAGGCCTTTGAGGTTGGGGTCCTGCTTGTAGATCTCGTCGATCTTGCGCACGAAGTCATCGACCGTGCGTTCCTGGAACTGCGACAGGCGCACCCAGGCGTAGCCGGGCTCGATGACCTTGCCCTTGACGGACTGGGTCTTGATCTCTTCGCGCGTGATGGTCACCGGGAAGCTGCGGCTTTCGTCCTTGCGCAGGATGGTCAGCGTGACCTGCGTGTTGGGCTCGCCGCGCATCTTCTTGACGGCGTCGCTCAGGGCCATGCCCTTGACGGCGGTGTCGTCGATCTTGGTGATCAGGTCGTTGGTCTTGATGCCGGCACGGAATGCGGGAGAGCCTTCGATGGGCGAGACGACCTTGATGAGGCCGTCTTCCTGCGTGATCTCGATGCCGACGCCGACGAAGCGTCCGGAAGTGCCTTCGCGGAATTCCTTGAAAGACTTCTTGTCGAAATACTGCGAGTGCGGGTCGAGGCTGGACACCATGCCGGAGATGGCGTCGGTGATGAGCTTCTTGTCATCGACCGTATCGACGTAGTCCGTCTTGATGAGGCCGAATACGGCGGACAGCTGCTGGATCTCTTCCAGCGGCAACGGCGTCATGGCGCCGCGCGCCACGGTTTGCAGCGACACCGTGGTGAGCGCGCCTGCAACGACGCCCACCGCAATCCAGCCCGTAATCTTCAGTTTCTGGCCCATACAACACCTTTACCGCTTCAATATACACACCTTGGAAGACCCGCGCTCCGCGCAGTTCCCTGCGGGCTGGTTCGGGCCGGCGCCTGGGCGCAGCTTTACCCAGGCTTTACCGATCTCGGCTCAAGCCTTGCCCTGCGATGCCACGGCCGCCGCAGCCTTGGCGGCCGCTTCCGCGTCGCCCAGGTAGTAGTGGCGCAGCGGTCGCAGATCGTCGTCCAGTTCATACACCAGCGGAATGCCGTTGGGAATGTTCAGGCCGACGATGTCGTCGTCGGAAATGTTGTCCAGGTACTTGACCAGTGCGCGGATCGAGTTGCCGTGCGCGGCCACGACCACGCGGCGGCCCGACCGGATGGCCGGTGCCATGGTCTCGTTCCAGAAGGGTAGTACGCGGGCGACCGTGTCCTTGAGGCATTCGGTGAGCGGGATCTGCTCGGGTGCGAGGCCTGCATAGCGGATGTCGCCGCGTTCGCTGCGCGGGTCGGTGGCTTCGAGCGCCGGCGGCGGCGTGTCGTAGCTGCGGCGCCAGACGAGCACCTGCGCATCGCCGTACTGCTTGGCCATGTCGCCCTTGTTCAGCCCCTGCAGCGCGCCGTAGTGGCGCTCGTTCAGGCGCCAGCTGTGCTGGACAGGCAGCCAGGTGCGGTCCATTTCGTCGAGCGCGTGCCACAGCGTGCGCGTGGCGCGCTTGAGCATGCTGGTGTAGGCCTGGTCGAATTCGTAGCCCTCGGCCTTGAGCAGCCGCCCCGCGTTCTTGGCCTGCTCGATGCCGGTGGGGGTCAGGTCCACATCGGTCCAGCCGGTGAAACGGTTTTCCAGGTTCCAGGTGGATTCTCCGTGGCGTATCAGGACGAGCTTGTGCATGTTTCCCTCAAGGAGTCAGGTTCAAAACCTGGCATTCTAGAATTGCCGGCTTTGCATCCCCTGAGGACCGACGTGAATTTCATCATCGACAACTGGTATCTGTTCTTCATCGCGCTGGCTTCGGGCGGCATGCTGCTCGCGCCTCTGGTGCGCGAAGCTGCGGGCGGAACGCTCACCCCGGCCAACGCGGTGCTCCTCATCAACCGCGAAAAGGCGGTCGTGATCGACGTGAGCGAGCCCGAGGAGTTCGCTGCCGGCCACGTGGGCGGCGCCAAGAACGTGCCTCTGGCGCAATTGGAAGAACGCCTGCCGATGGTGGTCAAGAACAAGGCGCTGCCACTGGTGCTCGTGTGCGCCAAGGGCGCGCGGGCGCAGCGCGCAGTGGGTGTGGCCCAGAAGCTGGGTTACGACAAGGCCCAGGCCCTGGCCGGGGGCATGAAGGCATGGCGCGATGCCTCGATGCCGGTTGAAAAAGCCTGAGCCGTCACCAGTTATTGCTGACACGCCCCCCTTTTTTGCCGTTTTCCCCGCATTCCAGAAAGGTCGCCATGCAAGCCGTGAAGATGTACACCACCGCCGTCTGCCCCTATTGCATTCGCGCCAAGCAGATCCTCAAGTCCAAGGGCGTCGAGCAGATCGAAGAGATCCGCGTGGACATGGACCCTGCCGCGCGTGCGCACATGATGGAGATCACCGGCCGCCGCACGGTGCCGCAGATCTTCATCGGCGACACGCATGTGGGCGGTCATGACGACCTCGTCGCGCTCGACGGGCGCGGCGGCTTGATGCCTTTGCTGAACCCGGCTTGACCGCCCGTGAACAGGCTTGCTGGGCTGCATAATGCGGCCCGATCGCCCGCTGTGGGAGTCCCTTCCGCAGCGGGCTTTGTCGTGTCGGACCGGCCCGGGCCGGTACCCGGCACGGCGCGATGCATTCATTGATTGATTCACTCACCGATTGTTTGAAAGAACCCCGAACATCATGGCCAACGAAGAAGCAACCCCCGTGTTCCAGATCCAGCGCGTCTACCTGAAGGACGCCTCCCTGGAGCAGCCGAACTCCCCGGCCATCCTGCTGGAACAGCAGCAGCCCAGCGTGGATATCCAGCTCGGCGTGGAAGCAACTCCCGTGGCCGAAGGCATCTTCGAAGTGGCCGTCACGGCCACCGTGCAGACGAAGATCCAGGACAAGACCGTGTTCCTGGTCGAAGCCAAGCAGGCTGGCATCTTCGAGATCCGCAATCTGCCGGAAGACCAGATGGGCCCCATCATGGGCATCGCCTGCCCGCAGATCGTCTATCCCTACCTGCGCGGCAACGTGGCCGACCTGATCACCCGCGCTGGCTTCCCGCCTGTGCACCTGGCAGAAATCAACTTCCAGGCCATGTACGAGCAGCAGCAGGCCCAGGCCGCTGGCGAGCCTTCTTCCATCCTCACGCAGTGAGATGCGGCTGGCGCTGCAGCCCGAATGGCCTGCAGCGCTTGCCTAACAAGCGCTGACAGCTATGAAAATAGTAGTGCTTGGCGCAGGCGCCTGGGGTACGGCGATGGCGCTTTGCGCCGCCTCGCACCCGGCAGGGCATGCCGTGACGCTGTGGGCGCGCGACGCAGCCCAGGCCGAGGCCATGGCGGCCTCGCGGCAGAACGCCCGTTATCTGCCGGGCATCGATTTCTCTCCTTGCCTGCGAGTGGTGTCCGGCGACGTGCTGGACGCTGCGCACGCGGCCGACCTGGTGATCGTCGCCACGCCCATGGCGGCGCTGCGCGGCACGCTGGCGCGGCTGCAGTCGCTGGCCGCCCCCGTCGCCTGGCTCTGCAAGGGCTTCGAGGCGCCTGCCGACGGCCTGCCCGGCGCTGCCGGGCTGATGGGCCATGAGGTTTGCGCGCAGACGGCCCCCAGCCTGCGCACGGGCGTGCTCAGCGGCCCTAGCTTCGCGCAGGAAGTCGCCCGCTCCCGGCCTACCGCTCTGGTGGCCGCCAGTGCCCATGCCGACGTGCGCGAGCTGCTGGTGCAGGCTTTTCACTGCCCGAGCCTGCGCGTCTATGCCAACGACGATGTGGTGGGCGTCGAGGTGGGCGGGGCGGTGAAGAACGTGCTCGCCATCGCCACGGGCCTGTGCGACGGGCTGCAGCTGGGGCTGAATGCCCGGGCGGCGCTCGTTACCCGCGGGCTGGCCGAGATGACGCGCCTGGGTGTGGCCTTGGGCGCGCGGGCTGACACCTTCATGGGCCTGTCAGGGTTGGGCGATCTGGTGCTGACGGCCACGGGAGACCTCTCGCGCAACCGCCGCGTGGGGCTGCTGTTGGCCGAAGGCCAGACGCTGGCCGAGGCCATCGCCTCGTTGGGCCACGTCGCCGAAGGCGTCTATACGGCACGCACCGTAGCGATGCGCGCTGCGGCGCTGGGAGTGGACATGCCCATCACCCGTGCGGTTGTCGATCTACTGAACGCAAAAATGCGGCCTGCCGAAGCAGTGGCCGCATTGATGGGACGGGATCCCGCTGCTGAATTGCTGCTGCGTTGAGCGGGGTGGCCTGCTTGGGCCGGGACTCTTGCGCGTGCTCAGAGCACGCCGAAGAGCATCAGCACGAGAACGAGCGAGAGGGGAACGCCGAGAAGCCAGAGGATGATGGGCATGAGTCACTCCTGAACGAAGAGGTTGAAGGGATGACTCAAAGGTATCTGGCCTCCAATCCGCCGATTGTGCGACGCCCGGTGCATGTCCTGTAGGCGGCGGCGCCGGTGGCCGTAGGCTTTCGCTGGGGTCGGCTGCTTCGTGCCTTTCAGAATTCCAGGTTGTCGATCAGCCGTGTGCCGCCCAGGCGCGCTGCGGCCAGGGCCACCAGCGGGCCGCTGCGTGCGGCGCCGTCTTGCGGCGGTTGCAGGTCGTGGCGCTGGCGCACGGTGAGGTAGTCGGGCACCCAGCCTGCGACTCCCAGGGCTTGCATGGCCTGGGCCTCCAGTGCAGGGATTGGCGCGTTCGCATCGCCGCGCACCGCGTCGGCCAGGGCGCGCAGCGCCTGCGACAGCTGCACGGCGCGCTGGCGCTCTTCGGCGCTCAGATACCCGTTGCGTGAGCTGAGCGCCAGGCCGTCGGCGGCACGTGCCGTATCGCCTGCCACCAGCTCGATAGGCAGGGCGAACTGCTGCACCATGCGGCGCACCACCATCAGTTGCTGATAGTCCTTCTTGCCGAACACCGCCGTGCCGCCGCCCGCGCCGCTGGCGAAGAACACGGCCGAGAAGAGCTTCATCACCACCGTGCACACGCCGGTGAAGAAGCCGGGCCGGAAGTGCCCTTCCAGCAGATCGGCCAGGGCCGGGTCGGGCTGCACCTTGAAGGTCTGCGGCTCGGGGTAGAGATCGGCCTCGCGCGGGGCGAAGAGCACGTCGCAGCCGGCAGCGGAGAGTTGCGCGCAGTCGCTCTCCCACGTGCGGGGATAGCTATCGAAGTCCTCGTGCGGCAGGAATTGCAGCCGGTTCACGAAGATGCTGGCGACGGCCACGTCGCCCAGCGGCTTGGCCTGCCGCACGAGCGCGATGTGGCCGTCATGCAGATTGCCCATGGTGGGCACGAAGGCGGGGCGGCCGCGTCCGGCCAGAGCGGCGCGCAGGTCGGCGATGGTGTGGGTGACGATCATGGACATGGGGGAATGAAGGAGGGCATGGGCTCACCAGGCGTGCAGGGCGTCATCGGGAAAGCGCCCCTGCTTGACGGCCTGCACATAGGCCTCGATGGCGCCACGCACGCTGCCGGCCTCGGCCATGAAGTCGTGCGCGAACTTGGGGTTCTTGCCCAGGTTCACGCCCAGCATGTCGTGCAGCACCAGGACCTGGCCGGCTGTTCCGCAGCCCGCGCCGATGCCGATCGTGTGGCAGCGCGGCAGGGCGTCGGTCACCTCGCGTGCCAGGGTAGCGGGCACCATCTCCAGCACCAGCATGGCCGCGCCCGCGTCCTGCAGCTCGGCGGCCTGGCTGCGCAGCGTGCGCGCGGCCTCGTCGCTGCGGCCCTGCACACGGTAGCCGCCCAGTGCGTGCACCGTCTGTGGAGTGAGGCCCAGGTGCGCGCAGACGGGAACGCCGCGCTCCACCAGGAAGCGCACGGTGGGCGCCGTCCAGCCGCCGCCTTCGAGCTTGACCATATGCGCGCCGGCCTGCATCAGCGCGCAGGCGCTGCGCATGGCCTGTTCGGGGCCTTCGGCGTAGCTGCCGTAGGGCAGGTCGGCGATCAGCCAGGCGGTGCCCTGCACCCGGTGCAGGCCACGCGCCACGCTGGCCGTGTGGTAAGCCATCGTGTCCAGTGAAACGCCCACCGTACTGGGCAGGCCCTGGCAGACCATCCCCAGCGAATCGCCCACCAGCAGGCATTCCACACCCGCAGCGTCGGCCACGGCGGCGAAGGTGGCGTCGTAGGCCGTGAGCATGGTGATCTTCTCGCCGGCCTCGCGCATCTGCGCCAGGCGCGGAAGGCTCACGGGGCGGCGCTGTGGCAAGGGCGATGCAGGGGGCAGGGTGCCGTAGGGCGTGGCGGCGGGGGCGGGTGTCGGCGATGGCGTGGTCATGCGGGCAATCCTCTTGGCGCGAATGAGCCGCGAGTCTATGCGAGCGCAGCGGCACGATGCTCTGGGATCTCGCGGGGATGCCTCAGGCTTTTGCGACCAGGGGCTCGTCGGGCTCGCCGGCCCGATGCAGGCGGTGCTTGCCGGCCTGCTTGCCGCGGTACATGGCCCTATCGGCCTGGGCGATGAGTTCGCCGGCATGGGTGCCGTCCAGCGGCGCCAGCGCATAGCCGATGGACAGGCCCACGTGCAGCCCGTTCCGGCGCAGCGCAAACGGCGCGCGGAAGGCGTGCAGTATGGAGCAGCCCAGCGCTTGGGCCTGTTCTGGCTGCTGCAGGCCCGGGGCCAGCACGATGAATTCGTCGCCCCCCAGCCGGGCTACCGGGCGTGAAGGTCCTGCCACTTCTCGAAGCCGCTGGGCGACAGCCACCAGCAGCTCGTCGCCCACGTCGTGCCCGTGGCGGTCGTTCACGGGCTTGAAGCCGTCGAGGTCCAGCAAATAGACGGCGACCAGCCTGCCGGGCGCGCAATGCGCGAGCGCAGCCTGCAGCTCCAGCTGCATGCTGCGCCGGTTGAGCAGACCGGTGAGGGCGTCGGTATGGGCCAGCGAACGCATCGTGTCGCGCTCGACCAGCGCGGCGTGAGCGGTCAGGCGCAAGGCCGCGGACCGAAGTCCCAGCACCCGCAGGAAGATCAGCATGTCCAGCGTAGCGCCGATCTGGAACGAATGCAGTGTCCAGAAATTGGCCGGCAGCACGCCCTGGGCCAGACCGGCGAAGATGCCCGCCGCCACGCCGTAGAGCGTCCACCCCACCAGCAGCACGCCGCCGAGCGGATCGCCTTGGCGCATGCGGCGAAACGCCCTCGGCAGGCTGGCCGCCGAGGGCGCCAGGCTGAAGAGGGTCATGATGGCCGTGGCTGTCTGCACGCCGATCACTCCCAGCGCATGCGCCATGCCAGCAGTCGCCATCAGCGCGGCGCCCGCCCGCATGCCGCGCGCATACCGGCTTTGCGGCGCCTCGGAGGCCAGGGCCTGGCTGAGGAAAAGGAACGATCCGGCCAGAGCGATGAAGCCCGAGAGGATGGCCAAATGGCGCTGTGGCCAGATCTCGCCCGGCCAGATGAACTGCGCCCCGACGCCGAAGAACTGCAGGGAAAACCCCGCGCTGCCCAGGACCAGAAGGGCGTAGTAGGCGAACAGCTTTTCGTGCTGCGCGACCCATTGCATCACGCTGTAGAGGATCAGGCACAAAGCCAGCCCGTTGAGCAGGCCCTGCAGGAGCAGTTCGCGCTGGCCCGCCCGCGAGCGGTCCGGCCGTTCGCTGACCGAGAGCGGCAGGATCATCGGACCGGGCGTGTGCACGCGGATCAGCAGGTCGTAGTGCTGGCCGCCAGCCAGGTCGAGCTGCATTTCAGGGGTGCGGCTGGCCAGGGTTTGCCGGGTCACCGGACGCAGATAGCCCCGCGGAGCATGCTGCAGTACGTGGCCGTCACGGACCAGGTAGAAGTCCACCTCCTGCATCGCCCCATAGTCCAATGCTGCCACCCACGGGTCCTGCGGCGTTTGCCCGACGACCAGCGGCAGGCGCAGCCAAATGGTTTCCTTGCGCAGACCCAGTGAGCCGTTCGCGGCGGCCGGTGGCGCGAAATCGTCGCGGTGATTCCAGACGTCTTGTGCCGTCATCGCGTGCGTGGGGTCGGCCAGCAGAGTCACCGCCGGCCATACGTCTTGCGCACCCTCTCCCGGTTCCAGCCGCAGCGCTGCCACGCCGGCATGCGCAGGGCTCCAGAGCGCAGCCAGCCACCAAGCAGCCAGTAGCCACCAAGCGGTGGCCCGGTGCCGGGCGATGACGCGCATGCCGTTCATGCGCGATCTGGGTGCAGGCGCGCGGCCACGGCCAGCGGGTGCGGCGCGGCAGGCTCGGGCGGGGAGGAAGCGAGGGGCATCACGGCGCGCAAGTGTAGAAGATCATGGAGCCCGCAGCTCCCCCTGGGAGCCCCTCAAGCCGCGGGTTGCCGGTATGCTCGCGGCCCATGACGAATCTGTTTCAGCCCGCATCCGGAATGCCCGGCGATGCGGAGGACCTGCCGACCGTGGTGCGCGCCGACGTGGCCCGCGCCCTGCAGGAAGACGTGGGCGCGGGCGACCTCACCGCCGCGCTGATCGATCCGACCCGGCGTGTGCGCGCCCGCGTACTGGCACGCGAAGAGGCCGTGATCTGCGGCGCGCCCTGGGCGGAGGCCGCGCTGCGGGCGCTGGACCCGGGCGTGCGGCTGACCTGGCACGTGGCGGAAGGCCAGCGCTGCGCGGCCGACCAGGTGGTGCTGGAGATCGAAGGCCAGGCCCGGGCGCTGCTGAGCGCCGAGCGCACGGCGCTCAACTTCCTGCAACTGCTCTCGGCCGTGGCCACCAAGACGCGACATTACGTCGATGCCGTGGCCGGCACACGCGCGCACATCGTCGATACGCGCAAGACCTTGCCGGGCCTGCGGCTGGCACAGAAATACGCCGTGCGCGTGGGCGGCGGCACCAACCACCGCATCGGCCTGCACGACGCCGTGCTCATCAAGGAAAACCACATCGCTGCGGCCGGCGGCGTCACCGCCGTGCTGCGGGCCGCCCAGGCCGCCGCGGCGCAGGCGCGATTCATCGAGATCGAATGCGAGACGCTGGAGCAGCTGGACGAAGCTCTCGCCGCCGGCGCCCGCATGGTGCTGCTGGACAACATGCCGCTGGCCATGCTGCACGAGGCCGTGCGCCTCAATGCCGCCCACCCGGCCGGCCCGGCCATTCTCGAAATCTCCGGTGGGGTGACGCTGGAGGGCCTGCGCGCGCTGGCCGAGACGGGCGTGGACCGCATCTCCATCGGCACGCTGACCAAGGACGTGAAGGCCACCGATTTCTCGATGCGAATGCACGATATCGCCTGAACGTGCCGAACTGCGGCGCACTTTCCGTATCCACCACGAGGCCGCCCCACCCCGGCCCGCCACACCTGCCATGACCATCGCCGACCTCGCCCTCAAGCCCGTGGAATACGAACAGCCCGCCGACGCGGGCGGCGGCGTGTGCTCCACCCGCCATGCCTGGGCCCGCGTGCCCGCCGAGCCCGGCCCGGTCGAGCGCGCTGCGCTGAAAGACCGCATCCGCACCCTGCTGCGCGAGAAGAACGCCGTCATGGTGTCGCACTACTACGTCCACCCCGACCTGCAGGACCTGGCCGAGGAGACCGGCGGCCTGGTGAGCGACTCGCTGGAGATGGCGCGCTTCGGGCGCGACCATGCGGCGCAGACGCTGGTCGTCTCCGGCGTGCGCTTCATGGGCGAGACGGCCAAGATCCTCTCGCCCGAGAAGACCGTGCTCATGCCCGACCTGGACGCCACCTGCTCGCTCGACCTGGGGTGCCCCGCCGACGCCTTCGGCGCCTTCTGCGACCAGCACCCGGACCGCACCGTGGTCGTCTATGCCAACACCAGCGCGGCCGTGAAGGCGCGCGCCGACTGGCTGGTCACCTCCAGCTGCGCGCTGGAGATCGTTTCCGCCCTGAAGGCCGCGGGCCACAAGATCCTCTGGGCGCCCGACCGGCACCTGGGCGGCTACATCCAGCAGCAGACCGGCGCCGACATGCTGTTCTGGAACGGTGCCTGCATCGTGCATGACGAATTCAAGGCGCAGGAACTGCTCGACCTCAAGCGCCGGCACCCGGGCGCCAAGGTGCTGGTGCACCCCGAAAGCCCGGCCGACGTGGTGGCCCTGGCCGATGCCGTGGGCTCCACCAGCGCCATCCTGAAGGCCGCGCGCGAGATGGATGCGCACGAATTCATCGTTGCCACCGACAACGGCATGCTGCACAAGCTGCGCACGCTCAACCCAGGCAAGACCTTCCACGAAGCGCCCACCGCCGGCAGCAGCGCCACCTGCAAGAGCTGCGCGCACTGCCCCTGGATGGCCATGAACGGCCTGGCCGACGTCGCCCGCGTCCTGGAAACCGGCGCCAATGCCGTCGAGGTGGACCCGGCCCTGATCCCGCGCGCGCGCCAGCCCATCGACCGCATGCTCGCCTTCACCGCCGCGCTCAAGAGCGGCCAGCCGGCCGGCGCGCTGGTGCCGCATCTGGGCGCTGCCTGATCGTTTGCTATTAAAGATATAGCTTCCTGCCCTGATGAATCCTGCGCTAGAGCCTGATTTTTCCCCTGTCGCCCTGATCGATTTTGCCGACCCGCGCGTGCAGCACCTGCCGCGCCATAGCGCGCTGGCCGCGGCCGGCCGCCTGCGCCACGCCTTTGGCACTCCGCGCCGGGTGCTGGCCGCCCGCACGCTGGCCGAGGTGCCCGACGTGCTGCGCGAGGTGGATGCCGCCGCCCGCGCCGGTGCCTGGTGCGTGGGCGGCCTGCGCTACGAAGCCGCCGCTGCTTTCGACGCTGCGCTGCGCACCCATGCGCCGCAGGCCGGCCAGGCGCTGGCCTGGTTCGCGGTGTTCGACGCCCCCGCGCCCTGGCCTGCCGAGGCGCCACCCGTGGCACACGAGCCCACGGTGGACTGGCATGGCGCCCCGGAGCGGTCGGCCTTCGATGCGGCGCTGGCCACCATCCACGAAGGTATCGCGGCGGGCGAGTACTACCAGGTCAACCACACCGCCCGGCTGCGCGGCCGGGCACACGCCGCACCGGGGGCCGATGCCGCCGCCACGGCGCAGGCCTTCTTCGCCGCGCTGCAGCGCGCCCAGCCCGGCGGTTATGCGCTGTGCCTGGACATGGGCGCGGAGCAGGTGCTGTCGGTCTCGCCCGAACTGTTCTTCGACTGGCAGGACGGGGGCGAGGGCCAGGACGGCGGCACGCTGCTGGCCCGGCCCATGAAGGGCACGGCCCCGCGCGGGGCTACGCCCGAGGAGGACGCCGCCCGGGCCGCCGCCCTGCGCGCGAGCCCCAAGGAGCGGGCCGAGAACGTGATGATCGTGGACCTGCTGCGCAACGACCTCTCGCGCATCGCCACGCCGCACAGCGTGCGTGTGCCGGCGCTCTTCGCCACCCAGGCGCTGCCGGCCGTCTGGCAGATGACGTCCGACGTGCAGGGCCATACGCCGGCCGGCACCACGCTGGAGCGGGTCTTCGCGGCGCTTTTCCCCTGCGGCTCCATCACTGGAGCGCCCAAGGTGCGCGCCATGCAGGCCATCCATGCGTTGGAAGACGGCCCGCGCGGCTGGTATTGCGGGGCCCTGGGTGTGGTGCGCCCGCGCGCCGGCGGCGGGCTGGCTGCCACGTTCAACGTGCCGATCCGCACCGTCGAGCTGCGCGGTGCCGAGGCCCTTTGCGGCATCGGCAGCGGCATCACCCACGATGCGCAGGCCGAGCTCGAATGGCAGGAATGGCAGCACAAGCGCGCCTTCCTCGTGCGCGCGAGCGAGCCCTTCGACATCCTGGAAACCCTGGCGCTGGTGGATGGCGCCTTCCGCCACCGCGCCGAACATCTGGCGCGCATGGCCGCATCGGCCGCGCACTTCAACGTGCCGTGGGACGAGGCCCGCGTCTGCGCCTGCCTGCAGGCCCTGGCCGAGGCCCACCCGCAGGGCGCCTGGCGCGTGCGCCTGCTGCTGCGTGCCGACGGCCTGCCGCGCGCCGAAGCCTTCGCGCTGGCACCCGCCGCCACAGACCCGGTGCGGCTGGCCCTGGCCGGCAGGCCTCTGCTGGAAGCGCATGGCGAATTCGTGCGCCACAAGACCACGCGCCGCGCCCACTACGCGGCCTTCGCGCCCGCGCCGGGCTCGGGCGTGTTCGACACCATGCTCTACAACGCGGCGGGCGAGATCACCGAAGGCACCTTCGGCAACATCGCCGCGCAAATGGATGATGGCCGCTGGATCACGCCGCCCCTCGCCTCGGGCCTGCTGCCTGGCGTGGGCCGGGCCGTGGCCCTGCGCGAAGGGCGGGTGGCCGAGGCGGTGTTGCGACTTCAAGACCTGCCGCGCGTGCGCGCCTGGGCCTTCGTCAACAGCCTGCGGGGCTGGCTGCCGGCGGAACTGGCCTTTCCACCTGCCGCTGCGCCTGCCGGTCCATGAACGCCTCCAGCGCACTCAGCACCGGCGCATAGCGCGCCGCATCGCCTTCGACGAACGCGAGCGCCGCACAGGTGGCTTCGAGCGTGGATAGCTGGTGCGGCGCATGCGCGCGGCGGATGCGGCCGTAGCGTGCTGCGGGCAGATCCGGCGGCAGCGGCAGGCGCGGCAGGGCCTGCAGCAGCGGATTGGCATAGAGCATCTTGCGGCTCTTGCGCCAGGTACCGTCCAGCACCACCAGCCGCAGCATTTCGGCATCACCCGCCAGCCAGTGCGCAGGCAGTGGCGGTGGCGCTGCCAGCGGCAGGGTCGGATCGTGTGGGGAGGGCGGGTACAGCAGCACGGCCCGCGTCCCGGCCCCTGCCGGTGCGGCGGTACCGGGCCAGTCGGCGTGGAGCCAGGCCTGCAGCGCAGCCGGCTCGAAGGCTTCGCCCACCTCCATGCGGCTGCGAGGCAGGCACAGGTGCAGCAGGCGTGCCGTGCCCTTGGCATGGCCGGCCTCCAGCGGGTGCTGCAGGATCAGCACCTCGGCGTGGTGCGCCACCGGCGCTGCCAGAACGCAGAAGCAGGCGCTCGCCGGCCGCAGGCATCCCGGGCAGCGCGCGCGCCGGGCGGCGTCCGGCGTCCCGCGGCTCAGATCTTCCACTGCGGCATCTCGGTGGCGACGATGCCACGGTGGGGGCCTTGCCGGTCTATAGGGGCGGTGGCAAACGCCATGGCGGCCGGGATGGGGTGGGTGCTCTGGTGGGGCTCTGAGCCTGCGCTCATGCCGCTGATGCGATCAGAGCCGTTCCTTGGCGTAGGAGGGGCGATCCATGTCCACGATCTCGGCGCTCAGCTGCACCATCACCCCCTCGGGCCGGGGAGCGAGACGGCGCAGCACATCGGCGATGCGGGTGGTCAGTTCCTTCTTGGCCTCGGGGCTGCGGCCCGACAGCAGGCGCAGCTGGGCGTGGATGAAGGCGCGGTTCGCGGGGGCGGTGCCTATCTCGAAGCGGCTCACGCGCACCAGGCGGGTCTTGAGGTCGGCCTCTTCCGGGATCTGCGGATGCGAGGCGACGGCGGCGTTCACGGCCTGCAGGACCTCGGCTTCCGGGAAGCCGGCGAGGTTGTCGGTGTATTCGATGGTCAGGTGCGGCATGGCGTGGTCGGCTCCAGGAAGGGGTGTCGGTCGGTCAATGGAAAAGGAAAGGGCGGCGCGTCACAGATCGAGCACACAGCCATCGCCCAGCGCATCGCGCCAGACGCGCACGCGGCTGGGTGCGGGCTGCATGTCGGTGAGCCCCTTGGCGATGAAGACGCACAGGTTCTCCAGCGTCGCCGGGCCCAGGCCGGGCACTTCGTCGAGCAGATGGTGGTCGAGCTGCTCGCGCAGGCGGTCGCAGCGCGCGCGCAGATGGCCCAGGTCGATCACCATGCCGCTGTCGGGATGGCGCGGGCCGGTGACCGAGATCTCGGCATGGTAGGTGTGGCCGTGGATGCGGCGGCTGCCTTCGGCCTCGATCTCGCGCTGCAGCGTGTGGGCGGCGTCGAAGAAGAAGCGTTGGTGGACGGTGAACTGCATGGTGCGAAAAAACAGGGAAGAAAAAAATAACAATCAACGCGAAGGCGGCGCAACGACGCCAGAAGGCTTCCTTGCGCCGTTCCGCTAGCGAATACCCGTGAGCTTGTGGGTCTGCAGGCTCAGGCGCCACGCCGGGCGCTGCATGCAGGCCTCGATGCACAGCGCCGTGTTGGCGGCTTGGTTGGGCCCGTCCATGGGCTGCAGGAAGCGGTGGGTGAAGCGCGTCTGCGCCTCCAGCGCGGCCAGGTCGAACCCGGGCTGCGGCCAGACGAGCTTGAGCTCCTGTCCTTCGCGCTGCACCCAGTCAGCGCCGGCCTTGGGGCTGATGCACAGCCAGTCGATGCCGGCGGGCGCCGCCACGGTGCCGTTGCTCTCCACGGCGATGCGAAAGCGCCGTGCGTGCAGCGCATCGACCAGTGCGGCATCAACCTGCAGCAGCGGCTCGCCACCGGTCAGCACCACCAGGCGGTGCTGATCGTCATGGGCAGGCCATTGCGCGGCGATCAGATCTGCCAGCGCATCGGCGGTGGCGAACTTGCCGCCCAGCGTGCCGTCGGTGCCGACGAAGTCGGTGTCGCAGAAGCGGCAGATAGCGCTGGCGCGGTCTTCCTCGCGGCCACTCCAGAGGTTGCAGCCGGCGAAGCGGCAGAACACGGCGGGCGTGCCGGCCTGGCCGCCTTCGCCCTGCAGGGTGTAGAAGATTTCCTTGACGCTGTAGGTCATGCGAAGGCTTTCGGTGCGTGGGTCTGGCGCGTGGGCGAGAGTTCGGCCAGCGCGGCGATGAGGCGGTCCACATCGGCTTCGGTGTGCGCGGCCGAGAGGGCGATGCGCAGCCGCGCCGTGCCTTCGGGCACGGTGGGCGGGCGGATGGCCGGCACCCAGATGCCGCGCGCGCGCAGGCCCTCCATCACGGCCAGGGCTTCGGCGTTGGGGCCGATGAGCAGCGGCTGGATGGCGGTGCGCGAGGCGCCCAGCTGCCAGTGCGTGCCTTGCAGCACGGGTGCCAAGCCGTCGCGCAGCTGCGCGATGCGGCCCTGCAGCTGGGTGCGCAGCGCGCTGCCGCGCTCGATCTGGTCCAGCGCGGCCTGCATGGCGCGGGCCAGCAGGGCGGGCGCGGCGGTGGCGAAGATGTAGCTGCGTGTCTTTTGCAGCAGCCATTCGATGAGCGCATCGCTGCCCGCGACGAAGCCGCCGGCCCCGCCCGCGGCCTTGCCCAGCGAAGCCATGTAGAGCACGCGCGGCGAGGCATTGCGGCCGGCCAGGCCCGCTTCGGCCAGCACGCCGCGCCCCTGCGGGCCCAGCACGCCGAAGCCGTGCGAATCGTCGAGCAGCAGCAGCGCGTCGTGCGCTTCGCAGAGCGCCAGCAAGGCGGGGATGTCGGCCACGTCGCCGTCCATGCTGAACACCGAATCGGTGACGACCAGCTTGCGCCGCGCGGTGCTGGCGGCCAGCAGGCGGCCCAGCGCGGGCAGGTCGGCATGCGCGTAGCGGTGGATGGAGGCGCGCGAGAGCCGGGCGCCGTCGATCAGGCAGGCGTGGTTGAGCGCATCGGAAAAGAGCGCGTCGCCCTCGCCGATCAGCGCCGGCACGATGCCGGTGTTGGTGGCATAGCCGGAATAGAAATAGAGCGCGCGGGGCAGCTGCACGAAGTGGGCGAGGTCGGCTTCCAGCGCCGCGTTGGCCACGCTGTGGCCGCTCACCAGCGGCGAGGCGCCCGAGCCCACGCCGTACTCGCGCACGCCGTCGCAGGCGGCCAGCGACACGGCCGTGTGGCTGGCCAGGCCCAGGTAGTCGTTGCTGCAGAAGGCCAGCATGGGCTGCCCGTCCACTTCCAGGTGTGCGCCCTGCAGCGGGCGCACGGCGCGGCGGTGGCGGCGCAGGTGGGCGGCGTCCAGCGCGGCGATGCGCGCGGGGAACTCGTCCAGCCAGGAGGCGGTGGGTGGTGTCTTTGGGGTCATGTCCATTCGGGAGGCAGGTGGTAGCAGGCGGCCAGGGCGCAGGCGTCGGGGCTGGCCTGGTGGGGCAGCTCGGCCAGCAGCGGGGCGCGCAGGTGCTGGCGCAGCCAGGCGATGTTGTCTTCGGGCGCCAGCATGTGCGGATCGACGCGGTTGGCGATCCAGCCGGCCAGCGTGAGGCCGCGCGCGCGGATGGCCTCGGCCGTCAGCGCCGCATGGTTGAGGCAGCCCAGCCGCAGGCCCACCACCAGCACCACGGGCAGGCCCAGGGCCTGGGCCAGGTCGGCGCCGGTGGCGGTGGCGGAGAGCGGCACGTGCCAGCCGCCCGCGCCCTCGACCACCACCGCATCGGCACGCTCGGCCAGTTGCCGGTGGGCGCGCACGATCGTGCCGATGTCGATGGGGGCGCCGGCACGCTGCGCCGCGATGTGGGGCGAGAGCGGGTCGGGCAGCAGCACGGGGTTGTCCAGCTCGGGCGGCACGGCCAGGGTCGATGCGGCGCGCAGGGCCACCGCGTCTTCGTTGGTCAGCACGCCGTCGATGATCTCGGCGCCGGCCGCGACGGGCTTCATGCCCACCACGCGGGCGTGGTGGCGCGCCAGGGCGTGCAGCAGCGCGGCGCTGGCCAGGCTCTTGCCCACGCCCGTGTCGGTGCCCGTGATGAAGCAGCCCCAGCTCATGGCAGGGCTCCTTCGCGGTGCTCGCCGATGCCGTGTGCTTCCTCGGCCAGCGTGGCCTCCAGCGCGGCCAGGGCCTGGGTGGCCAGGTGCTGCACTTCAGCCTCGTCCAGCACGTAGGGCGGCATGGCGTAGAGCGTGTTGCCGATGGGCCGCAGCACCAGGCCGCGGGCCATGGCGTGGCGGTGGTAGCGGCGGGCGAAGTCGGGCAGGGAGGTGTCCACGTCCCAGGCCCAGATCATGCCCAGGCGGCGCGCGTGGCGCACGCGCGGGTGGGCCGAAAGGGGCGCGCAAGCGGCGTCGATGGCGGCGGCGAGCTGTCGGTTGGCGGCCAGCGCATCGGTGCTCTCGAACAGCTCCAGCGTGGCCAGCGCAGCGCGGCAGGCCAGCGGGTTGCCGGTGTAGGAGTGCGAATGCAGGAAGCCCCGGGCCACGTCGTCGGCGTAGAAGGCGGCATAGACCGCGTCGGTGGTCAGCACGGCCGACAGCGGCAGCGTGCCGCCCGTGAGGCCCTTGGAGAGGCAGATGAAGTCCGGCCGGATGCCGGCCTGCTGGTGCGCGAACATCGTGCCGGTGCGGCCGAAGCCCACGGCGATCTCGTCGGCCACCAGGTGGACTTCGTAGCGGTCGCACAGGGCCCGGGCCAGGCGCAGGTATTCGGCATCGTGCATGGCCATGCCGGCGGCGCACTGCACCAGCGGCTCCAGGATCAGCGCGGCGGTGCTGGCGTGGTGCTCGGCCAGCCAGTCGCCCAGGGCGGCGGCGGCGCGGCGGGCCGCGTCCAGCGCGCTTTCGCCGGGTTGGGCGCCGCGCGCATCGGGGCTGGGCACCACGTCGCCCAGGCGCACCAGCGGCGCGTAGGCCTCGCGGAAGAGGGGAATGTCGGTGACGGCCAGCGCGCCAACGGTCTCGCCGTGATAGCCGCCGGCCAGGCCGATGAAGCGGCATTTCCCGGGCCGGCCCTGGTTGCGCCAGTAGTGGGCGCTCATCTTGAGGGCGATCTCGGTGGCGGCCGCGCCGTCGCTGCCGTAGAAGGCATGGCCCAGGCCGGTGAGCGCGGCCAGGCGCTCGGACAGTTCCACCACCGGCGCGTGGGTGAAGCCGGCCAGCATCACGTGGTCCAGCCGCGCCAGCTGGTCGGCCAGCGCCGCCTGGATGTGCGGGTGGCCGTGGCCGAACAGGTTGACCCACCAGGAGCTGATGCCGTCCAGGTAGCGGCGCCCGTCGGTGCCGTGCAGCCAGGGCCCTTGCGCCCGCGCGATCGCCACGGGCGGCTCGGCCTCGTGGCGCTTCATCTGGGTGCAGGGGTGCCAGACGCTGGCGAGGCTGCGGGCGGCGAGGGTGTCGGCCATGGGGGTGTGCATGGGGGTAGTTGGGGGTGGGCGGGGCGCTTGGGGTCAGCGCGCGCCGGGCACGAGGATGGTGGGCGCGGCCGGCGCGGCGCGCTCGGGCCAGTCGCGGCTGTAGTGCAGGCCGCGGCTTTCGTGGCGCATCTGGGCCGAGCGCACGATGAGTTCGGCCACCTGCACCAGGTTGCGCAGCTCCAGCAGGTCGCGCGAGACGTGGAAGTTCGCGTAGAACTCGGCGATCTCGGCCTGCAGCAGCGCGATGCGGTGCGCGGCGCGCTCCAGCCGCTTGTCGGTGCGCACGATGCCCACGTAGTTCCACATGAAGTGGCGCAGCTCGCTCCAGTTGTGCGAGATGACTACGCACTCGTCGGCATCGGTCACGCGGCTGTCGTCCCAGGCGGGCAGCGAGGGCAGGGGCTGCGGCACGGCCGCGGCGATGTGCTGCGCGGCGGCGCGGGCGAACACCATGCATTCGACCAGCGAATTGCTGGCCAGCCGGTTGGCGCCATGCAGGCCGGTGCAGGCGGTCTCGCCGATGGCGTAGAGGCCGGGCAGGTCGGTGCGGCCGGCCAGGTCGGTCAGCACGCCGCCGCAGGTGTAGTGCGCGGCCGGCACCACGGGGATGGGCTCGCGCGTGATGTCGATGCCCAGCTCGGCGCAGCGCGCCAGGATGTTGGGAAAGTGCTCCTGCAGGAAGGCCGGGCTCTGGTGCGAGATGTCCAGATGCACGCAATCCAGCCCGTGGGTCTTCATCTCGAAGTCGATGGCGCGGGCCACGATGTCGCGCGGGGCCAGCTCGGCGCGCTCGTCGTGTCGTGGCATGAAGCGGGCGCCCCCGGCGCTCGCAGGCAGCTTCAGCTGGCCGCCCTCGCCGCGCACGGCCTCGCTGATGAGGAAGGACTTGGCATGCGGGTGGTAGAGGCAGGTGGGGTGGAACTGGATGAACTCCAGGTTCGCCACGCGGCAGCCGGCGCGCCAGGCGGCGGCGATGCCGTCGCCCGTGGCGGTGTCGGGGTTGGTGGTGTAGAGATAGACCTTGCCCGCACCGCCCGTCGCCAGGATGGTGTGCGGCGCGCGGAAGGTGTGGACTTCGTCCGTCGCCTCGTCGAGCACGTAGGCGCCCAGGCAGCGTTCGCCGCCGCTGGCCTTCAAGCCCAGCTTGCCCGCGCTGATGACATCCACCAGCGTGTGCTGCTCGAAGAGCGTGATGCCCGGCGTGGCGCGCACCTGCTCGATCAGCGTGCGCTGCACGGCCGCCCCCGTGGCGTCGGCCGCATGCACGATGCGGCGCGCCCCGTGGCCGCCTTCGCGCGTGAGATGCAGGGCGCCGCCCACCTCCTCCAGAGAGAACGGCACCCCCAGCTGCTGCAGCCAGCGGATGGCGTCGGGCGCGTTCTCCACGACGAAGCGCGTGGCCGCCAGATCGCACAGGCCCGCGCCAGCCACCAGCGTGTCCTGCACATGGTCGTCCACGCTGTCGCCCTCGGCCAGCACGGCCGCGATGCCGCCCTGCGCCCAGCCGCTGGCACCGTCCTGCAACTGGCGCTTGGTGACCACGGCCACGCGGTGCGTGGGCGCCAGGTGCAGCGCGGCGCTGAGGCCCGCCAAGCCGCTGCCGATGATGAGAACGTCGAAGTCGTGTGAATGCATGGGTGCTTTCCGGAGACTGAGAATCGGGCGCTGCCCGGTGCCGGGGCGCCGTGGAGCCAGCCCGGCCGGGCCGCTGGCGGCGTCTGCCTCTTTTCGGGTGAAAGGGCCAGCGCCGCGTGCGGCTCAAGGGGTGCTAAGCCGGTACATAGGCGAGGCGGACGTAGATGGGTGCGAAGGCCTCCGCCTGGGTGATCTCGATCAGCGTCTCCTTGGCCAGCTCCAGCAGCGCGATGAAGGTCACCACCAGCACGGTGCTGCCCTGGGCGGGGTCGAAGATGTCTTCGAACTCGATGAAGCGCTCGCCTTGCAGCCGCTTGAGCACGTGGCTCATGTATTCGCGCACCGAGAGTTCCTCGCGCGTGATGCGGTGGTGCTGCACCAGCCGGGCGCGCTTGATGATGTCGCGCCAGGCCTCCTGCAGATCGACGACGTGGACCTCGGGAAAGCGCGGCGCGAGGCTCTGCTCGATATAGACCTGGGCCTTGAGGAAGTCGCGCCCGTACTGCGGCAGCTGGCCCAGCTGCATGGCGGCGAGCTTCATCTGCTCGTATTCGAGCAGGCGGCGCACCAGCTCGGCGCGCGGGTCCTCGGGCTCGGCGCCGTCTTCCTGCTTCTTGGGCGGCAGCAGCATGCGCGACTTGATCTCGATCAGCATGGCTGCCATCAGCAGGTATTCGGCCGCCAGCTCCAGGTTGCGGTTGCGGATCTCGTCCACGTAGGCGAGGTACTGCCGCGTCACGCCCACCATGGGGATGTCGAGGATGTTGAAGTTCTGCTTGCGGATCAGGTAGAGCAGCAGGTCCAGCGGCCCCTCGAAGGCCTCCAGGAACACCTCCAGCGCATCGGGCGGGATGTAGAGGTCCTGCGGCAGCGCGAAGAGCGGCTCGCCGTAGAGCCGCGCCAGCGCCACCTGATCGACCACCTCGGGCATGCCGCGGCCCTCGCCGGCGGAGGGCAGGGCGGCCTCGCCGGCGTCGTGGCGGGAAGGGGGGGCTGCGCTGCTGGCTGCCATGATGCTATGGTTCGAATAGCGGCTTGCGCCCTTGTGGCAAGGGCTGGCAGCCTGTGGGTTGCTTCAGTTTCAGGATCGTGTCTGGTACACGTAGGGCTGCTGCGCCACCTGGGCGGCGTCGTACTCTTGCCAGGCGCGGTGGTCCACCTGCTTGTCCCAGAGCAGGGCGCGGCCTTCGCGCTGCTGCACATCCAGCTCGGGCTTGTCGGCCTTGAGCTTGTTGATGAACTGGGTGGCTTCGGACTGATAGTCGGGGCGGCGGAAGAAGGACATGGCGGCGTGCAGAGGATGTGTGGGGTCAGCGGTGGGAGCGCGCGATTTTAGGGCAACGCTGAACCAGCCTCCTCGCGGGGGCTGGGGGCGGCAGCGCCTCGGGGCAAGTCCCCCGTGCCCTGGGCACCGTCCGGGCGCGCTAGAGTGCGGCCTGGATCGACGAAAAAGGAAGACGACGCATGGACTTGCAAGGCTGGAAGCTCGCCGCCCTGGTGGCGGCCGTATTGGTGCTGCTGGGCGCGCTGGCGGGCTGCGACCTGCAGCGCCTGAGCGAGCTGCAGGTGGGCACTTCCACCGAGGCCGACGTGCGCCAGCGCTTCGGAGAGCCCGAAAGGGTGTGGGACGAGCCCGGCGGAGCGCGCACCTTCGAATACAACCGCCAGCCCGCGGGCTCGGTCAACTACATGATCACCATCGGCCCCGATGGCCGCCTGGCCGCGCTGCGCCAGGTGCTGGCGCCGGCCGAGTTCGCGCAGATCGTGCCCGGCATGACGGTGGACGAGGTGCGCCGCCGCCTGGGCAAGCCCATGAAGGTGATGACCTACGCCCTCAAGAACGAGACCGAGTGGGACTGGCGCTGGAACGACGGGGGCACCCAGCCCATGATCTTCACGGCCGTGTTCGGCAGCGACGGGCGCGTGCTGCGCAGCGGCAGCGTGATCGAGATCCAGCAGGGGGGACGTTGATGCGCGCTGGCCTGGCTCGCCGCTTGCATGGCTGCTGCACTGTGCTTGCAGCCGCCTCGCCTGCCTTCTCTTCTCCCCGCCTTCCCGCTCTCTGACGCCATGACCCAGCCCGCGACCCCGCAGCCCCCCGCCACGCCCTCGCTGCGCCACGGCCACTACGAGGACGCCCAGGCGCTCTTTGCCGGCACGCTCTTCGTGGCCATGGCCCTGATGCTGTTCAGCCAGGCGGGCCTGCTCATCGGCAGCACGGCGGGCATCGCTTTTTTGCTGCACTACGTGACCGGCATTTCCTTCGGCAAGCTGTTCTTCGTCATCAACCTGCCGTTCTACTGGTTCGCCTGGACGCGCATGGGCCGCGAATTCACCGTGAAGACCTTTCTGTCGGTGGCGCTGCTGTCGGTGCTGACCGAACTGTTCCCCCACGTGATGCATGTGGACTACCTCAACCCGCTCTTCGCCGCCGTGCTGGGCGGGCTATTGCTGGGCACGGGATGCCTGTTCCTGGCGCGCCACAAGTCCAGCCTGGGCGGGGCCACCATCGTGTCGCTCTACCTGCAGCAAAGCCACGGCATCCGGGCCGGCAAGGTGCAGATGGCGATCGACGGGGGGGTGGTGCTGCTGGCGCTTTTCGTGGTGCCGCCCGAGCGCGTGGCCTATTCGGTGCTGGCGGTGCTGGTGATGAGCGGTTTTCTGTGGATCAGCCACCGCCCTGGCCGCTACGTCGGGCACTGAGAGGGCGGCTCGCACCCCCCTTGGCGCGTCGTGGCCGCGCCTTGCCGTGGCGCTGCTGGTAACTGCGATGCGGCACCTGGCGAGAACCACTTCGCCCGGTTCCAGGCCGGATGCTCGGTGCTTCAGTGTTTCAGGAGCCCGCCGGCCGGATCGACTCGTGCACCTGGATGCCGCTGTTGTCCGAGCTGCCGCCCGTGACCGCATCGGCCGCCATGCCCACGCCCTTGCCCACGATCTTGACCGTGCCCACCGCCGCATCGGCCGCCAGCCCCACGGCGCTGGCCGTGACGCTCACCGCCGTGCCAGCCACGGTGATCACCGTGCAGCCGGAGGCGAGCCCGGCCAGGGCGGTGGTGGCCACGGCCGGGGCGAGCAGGCTGTGCCGCATGCGGTGCAAAAGAGTGGGGCGCATGGGGCGTGCCTGAAGGGTGGGGCGATGAAGTGCGGGCGCGCTCAGCGCACGCGCATGCCGGGCGTGGCGCCAGGCAGGGGTTCGAGCACGTAGATGCCGGGCTGGGCCTTTTCGTCGCCGTGGCTCGCGGCCAGCACCATGCCTTCGCTGACGCCGAACTTCATCTTGCGCGGCGCCAGGTTGGCGACCATCACCGTGTGCTTGCCGATCAGGTCGGCCGGCTGGTAGGCGCTGGCGATGCCGCTGAAGACGTTGCGGTGGCGGCCCTCGCCCGCGTCCAGCGTGAGGCGCAGCAGCTTGGTGGAGCCCTCGACCGGCTCGCAGTTCACGATCAGCGCGATGCGCAGGTCGATCTTGGCGAAGTCGTCGATGGTGATCGTGGGCGCGATCTCCTCGCCGCCGGGGTGGGCCGAGATTGCTACGGTTTCAGTAGCGGCTGGCGCAGGCGTTGCCTGGGCTGGGGCCTCGAAAAGTGCTTCGAGCTGCTCGGGCGTCACGCGCTGCATCAGGTGTTGGTAGGGCTGGATGCACTGCACGTCGCCGGCCACGGTCCACTGCTGCATGCTTTGGCCCACGAAGCCCTCCACGGCCTGCGCCAGGCCGGGCAGCACCGGCGACAGGTAGCGCGTGAGCGCGGCGAAGGCGTTGACGAGCACGGAGCACACCTGGTGCAGCGCCTGGTTGTTGGCCGGGTCCTTGGCGAGGTCCCAGGGCTTGTTCTGATCGACGTAGGCGTTGACCTTGTCGGCCAGCAGCATGATCTCGCGCGTGGCGCGGCCGTATTCCCGGGCCTCGTACATCTGCGCCAGGGCGTCGCCTGCGCTGCGCACTTCGGCCAGCAGCGCGCTGCCGGCGGGTCCGAAGTCGCTGGTGAGCTGGCCTTCGAAGCGCTTGGTCAGGAAGCCCGCGGCCCGGCTGGCGATGTTGACGTACTTGCCGATCAGGTCGCTGTTGACGCGCAGCATGAAGTCTTCGGCGTTGAAGTCGATGTCTTCGTTGCGGGCGCTGAGCTTGGCGGCCAGGTAGTAGCGCAGCCATTCGGCGTTCATGCCCAGGCGCAGGTACTTGAGCGGGTCCAGGCCGGTGCCGCGGCTCTTGCTCATCTTCTCCCCGTTGTTGACGGTGAGGAAGCCGTGGACGAACACGTTGTCGGGCGTCTTTCGGCCCGAGAAGTGCAGCATCGCGGGCCAGAACAGCGTGTGGAAGGTGACGATGTCCTTGCCGATGAAGTGGTACTGCTCGGTGTCGGGCGCCGCCATGTATTCGTCGAAGCTGCGCGTGTCGCCGTGCTTTTCCTTGGGGCCTCCCTTGTCGAACCAGTTCTTGAGCGAGGCCAGGTAGCCCACGGGCGCGTCCAGCCAGACGTAGAAGTACTTGCCCGGCGCATCGGGGATCTCGATGCCGAAGTAGGGCGCGTCGCGGCTGATGTCCCAGTCGCCCAGGCCTTCGCTGGTGGTGCCGTCCGGGTTGGTGCGCACGGTGAACCATTCGCGGATCTTGTTGGCGACTTCGGGCTGCAGCTTGCCGTCCTGCGTCCAGCGTTCCAGGAACTGCACGCAGCGCGGGTCGGAAAGCTTGAAGAAGAAGTGCTCCGATGTCTTCAGTTCAGGCTTGGCGCCCGAGAGTGCCGAGAAGGGCTCGATCAGGTCGGTGGGCGCATAGACGGAGCCGCAGACCTCGCAGTTGTCGCCGTACTGGTCCTTGGCGTGGCACTTGGGGCATTCGCCCTTGATGTAGCGGTCGGGCAGGAACATGTTCTTCTCGGGGTCGAAGAACTGTTCGATGGTGCGCACCTCGATCAGGCTGCCGCCCTGGTCGGCCGCCACGTCGCGCAGGTCACGATAGATCTGGCGCGCCAGCTCGTGGTTTTCCGGCGCGTCGGTGCTGTGCCAGTTGTCGAAGCTGATGTGGAAGCCGTCCAGGTACTGCTTGCGGCCGGCAGCGATGTCGGCCACGAACTGCTGCGGCGTCTTGCCGGCCTTTTCGGCGGCGATCATGATCGGTGCACCATGCGTGTCGTCGGCGCCCACGAAGTTCACCGCATGGCCCCGCATGCGCTGGAATCGCACCCAGATGTCGGCCTGGATGTATTCCATGATGTGGCCGATGTGGAAGTTGCCGTTGGCGTAGGGCAGGGCGGTGGTGACGAAGAGGTGGCGTGCAGACATCAGGGGCTGGCTTTCTGGGGAGCGTCGTGTCGTCGCCTGGGCCGAAGGGCCGGCCGGGCGGAACGCGCGATTTTAAGACCCGGCCCGGACTCGGGCCACCTACCGGCGGCGCAGCAGGTTGGTCTGGGTCAGTTCGATCAGTTCGTCGCCGCGGCCGTTCATCACCGCCCGCGCCGCATAGAGGCTAAAGCCCTTGACCTGCTCGGCCTTGATCTTGGGCGGCAGCGATAGCTCCATGGGATCGACCGCCACATCGACCAGCGCCGGGCCCTCGTGCGCCAGCGCCTGGGCGAGCGCCGCCTCCAGCGCGTCCGAGCGGGTGACGCGCAGGCCCAGGAAACCCATGCCGCCCGCGATGGCGCTGAAGTCGGGGTTCTGCAGCGACACATTCGTATCGAGGAAGCCCGAGGCCTTCTGCTCCATCTGCACGAAGCCGAGCACGCCGTTGTTGATGAGCACGATCTTGATGGGCAGCTTCATTTGCACCGCCGTGAGCATGTCGCCCATCAACATGGCCAGGCCCCCGTCGCCCGAAAGCGAGACCACCTGGCGGCCCGGCTGGGCGGCCTGCGCGCCCAGCGCCTGCGGCATGGCGTTGGCCATGGAGCCGTGGTTGAAGGAGCCGATCAGCCGGCGCTGGCCGTTCATGCGCAGGTAGCGCGCGGCCCAGATGGCGGGCGTGCCGACGTCGAAGGTGAACACCGCGTCGTCGGCTGCCAGCCGGTCCAGCGTGGCGGCGACGAACTGCGGGTGCAGCGGCTGGTCGCCGCTGCGCGGCGAGGCCAGCGCATCCAGGTCCTTGCGGGCGGTCCGGTAGTGCTCTCGGGCTTTTTCCAGGAAGGTGGTGTCGCGCCCCGCTTGGATGAGCGGCGCCAGCAGGGTGGCGGCTTCGCGCACCTCGGCCACCAGGCCCAGGCGCAGCTGCGCGCGCCGGCCCAGAGCGCCGGGGTCGCGGTCGATCTGCACGATGGCGGCGTCTTCCGGGTAGAAATTGCGGTAGGGGAAGTCGGTGCCCAGCATCAGCAGCGCGTCGCATTCCCGCATGGCGTGGTAGCCGGACGAGAAACCAATCAAGCCGGTCATGCCCACGTCGTAGGGGTTGTTCCACTCCATGAATTCCTTGCCGCGGAACGCATGGACGATGGGAGCGGCCAGGGCCTCGGCAAGCGCCACCACCTCGTCATGCGCGCCCTGGGTGCCGGCGCCTGCGAGGATGGTCACCGCCTTGGAGCCGTTGAGCAGGGCCGCCAGATCGGCGAGAGCCTGCGGGTCGGGCAGCATGCGCGCGGGCGCCGGTGGCGCGAAGTGGGGCCGCGCGCCTTCGGGCGCATCGAGCGTGCAGACGTCGCCCGGGATCACCAGCACGGCCACGCCGCGCTGGCCGATGGCCGTGCGCAGCGCCCGGTGCAGCAGTTCCGGGAGCTGGTCGGGGTGCTGCACCATCTCGCAGAAATGGCTGCATTCGCGGAATAGTTCGGTGGGGTGGGTTTCCTGAAAATAGCCCAGACCGATCTCGCTGCTGGGGATGTGGCTGGCGATGGCCAGCACCGGCTGGTGGTTGCGCTGGCAGTCGTACAGGCCGTTGATGAGGTGCAGGTTGCCCGGCCCGCAACTTCCGGCGCAGACGGCCAGCTGGCCCGTGATCTGGGCCTCGGCCCCGGCGGCGAAGGCGCCGGCCTCTTCATGGCGCACATGCATCCATTCGATGCCGCCATGGCGCCGCAGGCTGTCGTTGACGGCATTGAGGCTGTCGCCGGTCACGCCCCAGATGCGCTGCACGCCCGCATCCGCCAGGGTTTCGACCAGCAGGTCGGCGACGGACTTGGCTTTCCGAGAACCAAAGATACCCATGACTGCTAACTCCTCTTGGTGGCGATGTAGTGCTTTGAGATCAGGGTTAACCCTTGGTTCTCTGGGCGCCGCCTTCAACGGACCGGCGCGCGCACGGCATTGCCCGTGTCTTTCCAGCCGAAGAAGGCGCAGATCTCGGCACGCCGGGCCAGCGCATCGGCGCGGCCCAGCGCCATGAGTTCGCGGGTGTAGCCGGCCTCGAACAGCAGGTAGCTCGCCAGGGCCGCACCGCGCACGTCGTCGGCACTGGTGGTCACGCCCAGGGCGCCCAGCAGGGTGCGGATGGGGCCCGGCAACTGGCCCACATGGCGCGCGGCCACGGCGTCCAGTCGCTGCGAGGGGGCGATCACGAGCAGGTCGAGCGGCCTCAGGGGGCTGTGGGCGCGCGCTTCGGGCGGTATCAGCGACAGCGTCTGATTGATGCGCAGCGCGCGTTCCACATCAACCGAGAGTGCGTCCAGGAAGATGTTGGAGAGCGCATGGCCTGCCACCTGGGCCAGCGTAGGGTAGTCGGGCGTGGCGGGGGCCGAGCCTTCGCCGCCGGGTTCGTGCATGCGGCCCGCGCCGATCACCAGGATGCGGTCCGCCCCCAGGTGGATGGCCGGCGCGATCGGCGCCGACTGGCGCATGGACCCGTCGCCGAAATATTCGGGGTGGCCGTCCATCTCCAGCGCGGTGGCGGGAAAGACGAAAGGGATGGCGGAGGAGGCCAGCAGGTGCGCACGGCTGATGCGGCCAGCCGCCGCCTTGCGCTGCGAGCGCACCCAGGGCCGGGTCGAGCCCCTGGCCTCGAAGAAGGTGACGTGTGCGCCAGAGCTGTAGCTGGAGGCCGTCACGGCCAGGGCGTGCAGGTGCCCCTGGCGGATGAGGCGCGGCAGGCGTTCCAGCGGGACGAGCTTGTCCAGCAGTTCAGCCAGCGGCGCGTTGTCCAGCAGAGAGCGCGGCCGCAGGCGGCGCCAGCGCGTGAGCATCCATCCCATGGACAGCAGCGTGAGCCAGCGCGCGCCGCTGCGCATCACGCTGAGTGAATCGGCGCGGTATACCTGTTCAGCGTGGAAGTGGCGCCACACGTGGGCGATGCGGCGCACGGAGCGGTCGAAATGGTCGGCCCCACAGGCCAGTGCCGCGGCGTTGATGGCGCCGGCCGAGGTGCCGGTGAGGATGGGGAAAGGGTTCGGGTCGCGCCCAGCGCCGCAGGCGATGCGCAGGTCCGACAGGGCTTCCAGCACGCCCACCTGATAGGCGGCGCGGGCGCCGCCGCCGGTCAGCACCAGGCCTGCCGTGGCGCGGGCCGGGTGCGTTGCCGGGGGCGTGCGGGCGGGCATGGCGCGATGGGGGTGGTTAGGAGGCGGCGGGAGCCTTCAATAGCAGCGCTGCAAGCGCATCCGCTTCCATCAGCACCAGACCGTGGCTGCGTGCGAAATCGCGCGCGTTCTCGCTCACCTGGCCCTGCAGTGCGATATACACGCCGGCGGATGCCTGCTGTGCCTGCACGGCGGCGTGCAGCTCGCGCAGCGGCTCGGCGCCGTGGGTGGCGGCCTTCCAGCGGCGGGCGCTGACCAGCAGCGTCTGGCCGCCACGCTCCAGGCGCAGGTCGGCCGGCTGGCCATTGAGGCGCTGCACGGTATGCCCTTCGGCCTGCCAGGCGCGTTCCAGTGCGGCGCAGAAGTCGCGCCAGGGCATGGAGGCAGCGGCGGCGAGCACAGCTTCCACCCGCGCCGCGCTGGGTGCTTGCCACTGCCGCCAGGCGGCCATGCCGCCCACGATGACCAGCGGCAGCACGCCCACGGCCGCATAGGGCGCCACATGCGAGGGCAGCAGCGCTCCGCACAGCAGCGCGATGCCGGCGGCGGCCGCGAAGCTGATCCACCACGGCGAGCGCAGCAGGATTGCGAACAGGGAGTTGGGGGCCATCTTGAGTGTCACGGGCGTTCTTCGCTGGCAGGCGGTGGTTGGGGATTCTGGGCGGGATTGTCCCGCAGCCCGGCAGGGGCGCAGGCCTTCGATAGACTACCCGACCCACAGGAGTGAAGAACAGCATGGCAGTCACAGAACAGGGCCTCTTGGCGGCCCTCGCACAGGTGTGCGACCCCCACACGGGCAAGGATTTCGTCTCCACGCGCGCGCTGCGCAACGTGCAGATCAGCGGCGGCGACGTGGCTTTCGACGTCGAACTGGGCTACCCGGCCAAAAGCCTCGTGCCCGAACTGCGCCGCCAGCTGGTGGCGGCCGCCCGCGGCGTGCCCGGCGTGGAGAACGTGTCGGTGCAGATCGCCACCAAGGTCGTGGCTCACGCGGTGCAGCGCGGCGTGCAGCTGCTGCCGCAGGTCAAGAACATCATCGCCGTGGCATCCGGCAAGGGCGGCGTGGGCAAGAGCACCACGGCCGCCAACCTGGCGCTGGCGCTGGCTGCCGAAGGCGCCAGCGTGGGCGTGCTGGACGCCGACATCTATGGCCCCAGCCAGCCCATGATGCTGGGCATCAGCCGCCGCCCCGAGAGCGAGGACGGAAAGACCATGGAGCCGCTGGAGAACCACGGCGTGCAGGTGATGTCCATCGGCTTCCTGATCGACCAGGACGAGGCCATGATCTGGCGCGGCCCCATGGCCACCCAGGCGCTGGAGCAGTTGCTGCGCCAGACCAACTGGAAGGATCTGGACTACCTCATCATCGACATGCCTCCCGGCACCGGAGATATCCAGCTGACGCTCTCCCAGCGCGTGCCCATGACCGGCGCCGTGATCGTCACCACGCCGCAGGACATCGCGCTGCTGGACGCCAAGAAGGGCATCAAGATGTTCGAGAAGGTGGGCGTTCCGATCCTGGGCATTGTCGAGAACATGGCCGCGCACGTGTGCAGCCAGTGCGGCCATGTGGAGCACATCTTCGGCGCCGACGGCGGCCGCAAGATGGCCGCCGAATACGGCATGGATTACCTGGGCGCGCTGCCGCTGGATATGTCCATCCGCCTACAGGCGGACAGTGGCAAGCCCACCGTGGTGGCCGACCCGGACGGCGAGGTGGCCCAGATCTACAAGAAGGTGGCGCGCGACGTGGCGGTGAAGATCGCCATGCAGGCCAAGGACTTCTCCGCGAAGTTCCCCACGATCTCGATCAGCCAGAACACCTGAGCCGAGAGGAAGACCGGCGCACTCCCAGTCCATAGCCCTGGAAAGCGCCCGGGCTGCACCGCACCGCCATGAACCTGCTGGCCGCCATGCGCTATCTGGTCGCGCTCGACGAGCACCGCCACTTCGGGCGGGCGGCGCAGTCCTGCCACATCACGCAGCCGGCGCTGTCGAACGCGATGCGCGCGCTGGAAAAGGAATTCGGCGTGACCATCGTGCAGCGCGACCGTTCTTTCGCCGGGCTCACGCACGAGGGCTTGGCAGTGCTGGCTGCGGCGCGGCGCATGCTGCGCGATACCGACGTGTTGCGCAGCGAACTGCGCAGCACCGAGGGTACGCCCCAGGGCCGCCTGCGCATGGCAGCCACGCCTACGGCCATGCCGTTGCTGTCGCGCTTCGCCGTGCTGCTGCGCCAGCGGCATCCGGGCGTCCAGCCGGTGGTGCTCTCCATGAGTTCCCAGGAGCTCGAACGGGGGCTGGAAGACCTGTCGCTGGACCTGGCCCTGGGCTATAGCGAGCGTATGCAGGCGCAGCGCGCTCCGCTGCGTTCCTGGCCCCAATGCACCGAGCGCTACTACCTGCTGCGCCGTGTTGCCGCAACCGCGACGGGTCCTGTGCCCGAACGCATGCGCATCGGCGCGCCCGTGCCCTGGTCGGAGGCCGGGCGGATGCCGCTGTGCCTGCTCACCCCCGACATGTTCAACCGATCCATTGTGGATGATGCCCTGCGCACGGCGGGCGTGGAACCGCAGCCGGCCATCGAGACCAATTCCGTGCTCACTCTGGTGCATAGCGTGGTCTATGGCGAGGTCTGCAGCATCCTGCCCGGGGCGATGGTGGCGGCATCGCGTGAGGAGCTCTCGCTGGAGGCGCTGCCCTTGATCTCGCCCGAAGTCGGGACGCCGATCGGCTTCATGACGCAGCGCCGGCCCCGGCCCTCGCGGACGCTGGCTGCTGCCATCGCGTTGCTCGACGAACCGCCATGGCGTGCGCAGGTCGCGGCGAGCAGCGGTGTGCTGAAGTGAGGGACTGAGACATCGCTGTGGCTGCGGGTGAGCCGAGTGGGGAATTTGGGGGTCACCCCTCTCATCGTCTCCGCAGGCTTTGCGGAGTTCGGCTGCTCCGTGGCGTCTGTCCCGAGAGGCATCGGCGGGACACAGCGGCTGCCATCGGTCATCGCCGCCTATGCTTACGTTTGCATACATTCAGCCCTTGAATCGTTGCATAGATCGATTCCATTTGACGCCGCCATGGCGCATCCAGACACTCCGCCCCGGCGCATTGATCTGTGTCAAATTTAGAAACAATGAGGGGCTTGCATCCGTGGCCCCGCCTAGATAGGGAGTTACAGCGCATGGCCGCAATATCGGCAGGGACCGCCGCCGGGTCCAGTCACTCCTCCGCTCCAGGCTTTCTGGACAAGGAACGCATCATCGCCGGACCCGGCTTCAACCGTTGGCTGGTGCCGCCGGCGGCGCTGGCCATCCACTTGTGCATCGGCATGGCCTATGGGTTCTCCGTGTTCTGGCTGCCGCTGTCCAAGGCGCTTGCCACGGCCGGCACCGGCGCAGCCTGCCCGAGGGAGATGAGCTTCTTCGCCGAGTTGTTCGCCACCGGCTGCGACTGGCGCGTGGCCACGCTGGGCTGGATGTACACGCTGTTCTTCGTTTTTCTGGGCTGCTCCGCAGCGGTCTGGGGCGGCTGGCTGGAACGCGCCGGCCCTCGCAAGGCGGGCGTGGTGTCTGCCCTGTGCTGGTGCGGCGGCATGCTGCTCTCGGCGCTGGGCATCCATCTGCACCAGTTCTGGCTGATGATCCTCGGTTCAGGCGTCATCGGCGGCATCGGGCTGGGGCTGGGCTACATCTCGCCCGTCTCCACGCTCATCAAATGGTTCCCCGACCGGCGCGGCATGGCCACCGGCACGGCCATCATGGGCTTCGGCGGAGGCGCGATGATCGGCTCCCCACTGGCTGTGGAGCTGATGCGCTCCTTCTCCACGCCCACCGACGTGGGCGTGATGCAGACCTTCGTGGTCATGGCGCTGGTGTATTTCGTCTTCATGATGGCGGGCGCCCTGGGCTATCGCGTGCCCGCATCGGGCTGGAAGCCGGCCGGCTGGACGCCGCCCGCACCGACCGTCAACGCGATGATCACGCAGCGCCACGTCCACGTGAAGCGCGTCTGGGGCATCCCCCAGTTCTGGTTGATCTGGCTGGTGCTCTGCATGAACGTGAGCGCCGGCATTGGCGTGATCGGCATGGCATCGCCCATGCTGCAGGAAGTGTTCGGCGGCGCGCTGGTGGGCCTGCCCCTGAAGTTCACCGAACTCGACAAGGCCCAGCTGGCGGCCGTGGCGGCGGTGGCCGGCGGCTTCACGGCGCTGCTTTCGCTCTTCAATATCGGCGGGCGCTTCGTCTGGGCGAGCCTGTCCGACAGGCTCGGCCGCAAGATGACCTATGTGGTGTTCTTCGTGCTGGGCGGCTTCATGTACTTCAGCATCCCCGGCTCGGCCGCTGCCGGCCACAAGCTGCTCTTCGTGGGCGCCTTCTGCGTCATTTTGTCGATGTACGGCGGCGGCTTCGCCACGGTGCCCGCCTATCTGGCGGACCTCTTCGGCACGCAGTTCGTGGGAGCCATCCATGGCCGCCTGCTCACGGCGTGGGCCACGGCCGGCATCCTGGGGCCGGTGGTCGTGAACTACATGCGTGAATACCAGCTGGGCCTGGGGCTGCCGCGCGATCAGGTCTACAACCAGACGATGTACATCTTGGTCGGCATGCTGGTCATCGGCCTGATCGCCAACCTGCTGGTGCGCCCGCTGGCCGACAAGTGGTTCATGAGCGACGAGGAACTCGCCCACGAAAAGAAGCTCGCCCATGAGAAGAGCGTGGCGGCCGAAGTCGGCATCGGCAGCGGGGCCGGCGGCACTACCAGCCCGGCGCTGGTGGCTTTCGCCTGGCTGGCCGTGGGGCTGCCGCTGGCCTGGGGTGTCTACAAGACCCTGGTCAGCGCTGCGAAGTTCTTCCAGTAAGACCGGCTGCACGGAGGAGGTGGGCGCCCTCCGCGCTGACACGGCCAGCCGGTCCCCACTGTCACCGGCCCGTAGGGCGCGGCAGTAGGTTCACCCCTCGGAGATCATGATGAAACAGGAAAAGATCGAGTTCTACACAGGGCCTGCGGGCGGCTGGGGGGCGCTCAACAGCGTGAAGAACACACTGCTGCGGCAGGATATTCCCCTCAAGGGAGCCAAGACGCTGCTGTCGGCCAACCAGCCCGACGGCTTTGACTGCCCGGGCTGCGCCTGGCCCGACCGCGACCACGCCTCTACCTTCGAGTTCTGCGAGAACGGCGTCAAGGCCGTCGCCGCCGAGGCTACTGCGCGCCGCGCCGGCCCGGAACTGTTCCAGCGCCACACCGTGGCCGAGCTCGCTGAGCAGAGCGACTTCTGGCTCGAAGACCAGGGGCGCCTGACCCACCCCATGGTCTATGACGCGGCCAGCGACCGCTACCGCCCTATCGCGTGGGACGACGCCTTCTCGCTCATCGCTCGCCACCTGAACGCGCTGCCCGATCCCAACCAGGCGATCTTCTACACCTCGGGGCGGGCCAGCAACGAGGCCGCCTTTCTCTATCAGCTGTTCGTGCGCCAGTACGGCACCAACAACTTCCCCGACTGCTCGAACATGTGCCACGAGCCCAGCGGCAGCGGCATGCGCCCTCAGATCGGCGTGGGCAAAGGCACGGTGACGCTGAACGATTTCGAGCGTACCGATGCGATCTTCATCTTCGGCCAGAACCCGGGCACCAACCACCCGCGCATGCTGGGCGAGCTGCGCGAGGCGCACAAGCGCGGCGCGCGCATCGTGAGCTTCAACCCGCTGCGCGAGCGCGGCCTGGAGCGCTTCGCCGATCCGCAGGACAAGCTGGAGATGGCCACGCTGGGCTCCACGCCCATCAGCACACACTATTTCCAGCTGCGCGTGGGCGGCGATATGGCCGCAGTCAAGGGCATGATGAAACATGTTCTGGAGCGCGAAGCCATGACCGGTGGCGTGCTGGACCATGCCTTCATCGCCGAGCACACCACCGGCTTCGAGGCTTTGGCCCAGAGTCTGCGCGCCGAATCGTGGGCGCTGCTGGAAGAGGAGTCGGGCCTGACCGAGGCGCAGCTGCGCGCGGCGGGCGAGGTCTATATCGGTGCCCGCAGCGTCATCGCCTGCTGGGGCATGGGCATCACCCAGCACAAGCATGCGGTGGACACCATTCAGGCCATCGTGAGCCTGCTGATGATGCGCGGCAACATCGGGCGGGAGGGCGCGGGCCCTTGCCCGGTGCGCGGCCACAGCAATGTGCAGGGCGACCGCACCATGGGCATCTGGGAGAAGCCCCCGGCCGAGCTGCTCAACCGGCTGCGCGACGTGTTCGGCTTCGAGCCGCCGCGCGCCCATGGCGTGGACACCGTGGAAGCCATCCGCCTCATGCGGGACGGGGGCGGCAAGGTCTTTTTCGCGCTGGGCGGCAACTTCGCCGCGGCGACTCCCGACACCTACGAGACCTGGAAGGCGCTGCGCCGCTGCGACCTGACGGTGCATGTGACCACCAAGCTCAACCGCAGCCACGTGGTGCACGGCCGCGAGGCGCTGATCCTCCCCTGCCTGGGCCGCACCGAGATCGACGTGCAGGGCGCGGGCCCGCAAGGCGTGACGGTGGAGGATTCGATGAGCATGGTGCACATCTCCATGGGCATCAATCCGCCCGCCTCCGAGCACCTGTTGTCCGAGCCCGCCATCATCGCGCGGCTGGCCGCGGCCACACTGGGCGAGCGCAGCAGGATCGAGTGGCTGGGCCTGGTCGAGGACTACTCGCGCATCCGCGACCTCATCGAGCAGGTCTTCCCCGACTTCAAGAACTTCAACCAGCGCGTGGCCCAGCCCGGGGGCTTCCGGCTGCGCAACACGGCCAGCGAGCGCGTCTGGGCCACGGCCACCGGCAAGGCCAACTTCTTTCCGCCCGTGGTCCCGCTCGATACGCCTTCGCACGAGGCGCGCAAGCGCCTGAAGGACACCGTGGTGTTCACGCTGCTCACCACGCGATCGCACGACCAGTACAACACCACCATCTACGGCATGGACGACCGTTACCGCGGCGTCTATGGCCAGCGCCGCGTGGTCTTCATCCACCCCGAGGACATCCGCCAGCTGGGGATGAAGGACGGCGACTGGGTCGATATCCAGACCGTGTGGTCCGACGGGCAGGAGCGCCGCGCCGACCGCTTCAAGCTGGTGGCCTACGACATCCCGCGCGGCAACCTCGCGGCCTACTACCCCGAGACCAATCCGCTGGTGCCGCTCTCGGCCGTGGCCGAGGCGGCGGGCACGCCCACCTCCAAGTCCATTCCCGTGATCCTGGAGCCCCACGTGCAAGCGGCACCGTTGGCCGAGGCGCGGGGCGCTGCTGCGTGAGCGAACAGCCATCGCAGGCCCGGGTGGCTGTCTCACCCCTGGCCTGGGCCCTTCTGCAGGCCCTGGCCGAAGAGGGTGGCGGCGCTGCCGTGTCGCTGCCCCGTCTCGGCAAACGGCTCGGGCAGGGCGTCAGCGTGCTCATGCGCCAGCTCAGCCTGATGGGCGACGCGGTGATCGGCGGCATGCCCGGCCCCGGCTGGGTGCAGGTGCGCGAGGAGGGCGGCCGCTGGACGGCCCGGCTCACCGGGGCGGGCCGCGCCTTCGTTGAGGGGCAGGTCGCAGAAGCGGCCGGTGAGGTTCTCCAGCCCGCTGCCAATGCCAACGCCGATGCCGCGCCCTCGCTGGCGCCGCTGGCTCGCCACACTGTGCGTTTGTTCGGCGAAGCCGGCCTGCCGCCCGAGGGCGTGGAGCGCGACGACATCCTCGCCACCGAGATCCCGATCGCCCTGGTGTTCAATGGCATTTCGCATGCGGTGATGATGGCCACCCCTGAAGCGCTGGACGATTTCGCTCTGGGCTTCGCGCTGAGCGAGGGCATCCTCGACCGCGCCGAGGACTGCCGCGGCATCAGCGTGCACGCCGCAGAGAGTTCGGTGGCCCAGCTGCCGCCGGGCGTTCCGGGCGTCGAGGTGCATCTGGAGATCTCCCCGCGCTGCTTCGAGCGCTTGCGCCACCGGCGGCGCAGCATGGCCGGGCGTACCGGCTGCGGCGTGTGCGGCGTGGAAAGCTTCGTCGCGCTCGACCTGGCGCCCGAGCGCCTGCCGGCGCGCGACTGGATCGAGCGGGTGGACCTGGCCCTGGTGCTGCAGGCCTTCTCGCAGCTGGGCGCCCGGCAAGTGCACAACGCACAGGCGGGCGCGCTGCATGCCGCCGCCTGGGCCGGCCTCGACGGGCAACTGACCGCCGTCTGCGAAGACGTGGGCCGGCACAACGCGCTGGACAAGCTCATCGGCCGCCTGGCGCGCGCCGGCCGGCTGGACGAGCCCGGCTTCGTCCTGATGAGCAGCCGCGGCAGCCACGAGCTGGTGCGCAAATGCGCCCGTGTGGGACTGAGTGCGCTGGCCACCATCTCCGCGCCCACGGCCACGGGCGTGCAGGTGGCGGCGCTGGCCGGCCTGCGCCTCTGGGGGCTGTGCCGCGCCCCGCGCGGCGTGCTCTATGCGCCCGGGGCCCTGTCGCCGCGCTGAGCGGACCAGATCGGCGCAGGGGCGGCCCTGCGCTCCGGGTGACCGCCGCGCAGGCGCGAGGGGGAATGACCGGGTGGCCGTCCGCGCGGCGGCCGTGCCGGGTACATTCGCTGCATGCTTGCCGCCCGTCCCACCCTCGACGTCGCCGTCATCATGCGGCGCGAACTTCTCGATAACCGCTGGCAGCCCTGGCGCTGGACGCTGGAAGATGTAGTGCCCGCCGAACCCGCCTTCGGCATGGCGCCGCGCCTGCTGCGCGAAGACGCGCAGGAGCAGCGCTGGCTGTTCCCCGGTCTGCAGGTGGAACTTTTCCGTGACGATGCCGAGGGCTACCACCTTAATCTCACGTCGCCCGCTCCCTGCTGGTTCGTGCACTGGCGGCTGGACGAAGGCCCGGGCGCGGACGGCCTCGAGCTGGCGCGGCCTGTGGACGTGAGCCTCAGCTACCACGATGCCGGCCGCTGGCTGGACGCGCAGGAAAACGTGGACCAGGTTCCGGCCCCGGAGTCGATCCGGGAGTGGGCACAGGCCTTCGTCGACGTTCACTACGCGCCCGAGCCCAAGCGCCGCCGCAGGCCCGACAGTTTCAAGCCATTGACCGACCGCTTCGGCAATCCCGCGTCTGTCTCCACCGACAAGGGGAGGCGCGGGGGCGGCGGTGGCGCGGGAGAGTCCCATGGCTGAGGCGGACGGTTTCTTCAGCCGCTGGTCCCGCCGCAAGCAGCAGACGCGCGAGACCGGCCAGCCGCTGCCGGACGTCGCGGGCAGCGAGGTCCGTGATCGGGTGGCTCCTGCGCCTGCTGCTGAACAGCCGGTGCCCGCACCCGCACCGCCAGCTGCTGTTCCCGCGCCTACTCTCGATGACGTGCAGGCGCTGCACGCGGAGTCCGATTTCGCGCCCTTCGTCGCCCGGTCGGTGGCTCCGCAGGTGCGCAATGCCGCCATGCGCAAGCTGTTCACCGACCCGCATTTCAATGTCATGGACGGGCTCGATGTGTATATCGAGGACTACTCCCTCCCCGATCCGTTGCCGCCCGACATGTTGCAGCAGATGGTGAGCGCGCGCAGCCTGGGACTGGTGACGGACCCCGAGCCGCCGGCCGCGGGGCCTGATGGCAAGGCGGCGCTGCCGCCGAAGTCCGACTGCGATGCCGGGGCTGATGGGGCGGCGGACGCGCCGCATGGGGCGGATGTGGCACAGTCCGACCTATGCAAAGCCATTCCTAGCCAGCCTGCGCCAGACGTGGCCGCACCGCCCTCCGGCGATGTGGCTGACCTGGCGCGCGCCAGCCGATCCACCGATGTCCAAGACGCTGATATGCGACTGCAACCGGACCATGCCGCTCGATTCCCGGGCGCTGGGCGCGGTGCTACATGAGGAGCTGACGCTCCATTCCACCCTATGCCGGCGCGAGGCCGGTGCCTTCCAGCAGGCCGTGCGCAGCGGCGATGCCGTCGTTGTCGCCTGCACGCAGGAGCAGCGCCTGTTCGTCGAGCTGGGCCAGCAGACCGAGGGTGCCGTGTCGCCCGTGCGCTTCGTCAACATCCGGGAAACCGGTGGCTGGAGCCGCGACGCGCAGGCCGCCACGCCCAAGATCGCCGCGCTGCTCGCGGCGGCACGCCTGCCCGAGCCTGAGCCCGTTCCCACGGTCACCTTCCGCAGCGGCGGTCGCCTGTTGATCATCGGGCCGCTCGATGCCGCCGAGCGCGCCGCCGCGCTGCTGAGCGACGTGCTGGAGGTGACCCTCTTCACCCAGGGCCCCGGCGCGGCCGGCGGTGCGCAGGAGCGCCGCTACCCCGTGCAGGGCGGGCGCCTGCTTTCGCTGCGCGGCTGGCTGGGTGCTTTCGATGTCGAATGGGCTACCGACAACCCCATCGACCTGGACCTGTGTACCCGCTGCAATGCCTGCGTGGCGGCCTGCCCCGAGAACGCGATCGGTCTTGACTACCAGATCGATCTGGCCGCCTGCAAGGACCACCGCGACTGCGTGAAGACCTGCCAGGTCGCCGGTGCCATCCAGTTCGGCCGCGTGGCCGAGGCCCGCAGTCAGCGCTTCGACCTGGTGCTGGACCTGCGTGCAGCGGATGCGACGCCTACCTTCATGCAGCATGCGCTGCCGCAGGGGTATTTCCGCTGGGATGGGCGCGACGCGGCGACCCTGATGCGCCTGCGCGAACTGGTCGGCGAATTCGAAAAGCCCAAGTTCTTCACCTACCGGCAAAAGCTTTGCGCCCACAGCCGCAATCAGGAAGTGGGCTGTAACGCCTGCGTGGACATCTGCTCGGCCGAGGCCATCCGCAGCGACAAGGCGCGTCAGCAGATCCAGGTCAACCCGCACCTGTGCGTGGGCTGCGGCGCCTGCACCACGGTGTGCCCGACCGGCGCGCTGTCGTTCGCCTACCCGGCGGCGCAGGATCAGGGAACGAAGATTCGCACGCTGCTGTCCACCTATGCGGCAGCCGGTGGCCGGCGGCCAACGCTGCTCCTGCACAGCCAGGAAAAGGGGCAGCGCCTGATCGACGAGCTGGGCCGTGCCGCGCGGCTGGGGGTGGCGCACGGCGTGCCGGCCCAGGTCATTCCTTTGGCGGTCTGGCACACGGCCAGCCTCGGGTTGGACGTGTGGCTCGGTGCCATCGCCCAGGGCGCCACGCAGATCTCCGTGCTGATGACCGGCGAGGAGGCACCCCAATACATGGAGGGACTGCAGGAACAGATGGAGGTGGCGCAGGCGCTGCTGAACGGGCTGGGCTATGCCGGCCAGCACCTGCATCTGGTGCGCGCCACATCGGCGATGGACCTGGACGCATCGCTGCGTTTGCTGTCCGCGCAGCGTGCAGAGGGGCCCGCCGTGGCTGCGAAGTTCGGCCTCGCGCCCGACAAGCGCGGCACGCTGGAGTTGGCCATCGACCATCTGGCTGCGCATGCCCCCGCAGCAAAGCTTCCCGACGCCATCGCAATGCCGGCCGCGAGTCCCTTCGGTCAGGTGCTGGTGGACAAGGACCGCTGCACGCTGTGCCTGAGCTGCGTGAGCGCCTGCCCGGCCAGCGCGCTGCAGGACAACCCCAACGCGCCGCAGCTTCGTTTCGTCGAGAAGAACTGCGTGCAGTGCGGCCTGTGCGCCACCACCTGTCCGGAAGACGCCATTGCGTTGCAGCCTCGGCTGCTGCTGTCGCCGGAGCGGGGGCAACCCCGCGTGCTGAACGAGACCCAGCCCTGGGGTTGCGTGCGCTGTGGCAAGCCCTTTGGCACGCTCAAGGCCATCGAGGCCATGCTTTCGCGCCTGTCGGGCCACCCCATGTTCCAGGGTGAGGCGCTGGAGCGGCTCAAGATGTGCGGCGACTGCCGCGTGATCGACCTCTATTCCGCGCAGAACGAATCGAAAGTGACCCAGCTGTGAGTGCCTCTGTTTTTCTGACCGCACCGCCCACCGCCTCGGCGCTCGACGAGGAAACCGCGCGCGCCGAGATCTACGGCCTGCTCGCGCAGCTGTATTACGCGCCGGCGGACGCTGCGCTGCTCGCGGCCCTGCGCGTTGCCCCCACCGAGGCCCCGACCGAGGGGGCTTTCCTGCAGGAGCCCTGGCAGCGCCTGGTGGGCGCGGCGCGCGCTCTTTCCGACAGCGAGATCGCGCAGGAATACCAGCGCCTCTTCGGCGGCGTGGGAAAGCCCGAGGTGTACCTCTATGCATCGCACTACCTGAGCGGCTTCCTCAATGAAAAGCCCCTGGCGCGGCTGCGCGCCGAACTGTCCCGCCTGGGCCTCGGTCGCGACGACGCCATGCCTGAGACCGAGGACCACATCGCCTACCTGTGCGAAGTGATGCGCTATCTGATTGCAGGCGATGACGGCGGCGTTTGTCATCTGGAGTCGCAGCGCCGCTTCTTTACGGAGCAACTGGCTCCCTGGGTGGGCAAGCTCTGCGACGTGTTGGCCGCTCATCCCCAGGCGGCTTTTCATGCGGCGCTGGCGCGCTTTACGGCCGCTTTTATGGATGTCGAGTCGCAAGGCTTCGACATGCTGGATTAATACCAATGCGCCGCCCGGCGTTTTGCAGCGTTGCAAAAGGGTAGCGCGCAGGTCGGGAGTCGTTGCGGTAAGGCAACCAATTGTCATAGACTGTATGCAAGACATTGCATAACTACCGCGAGCCATCCTGGAGACAGAACATGCAGGAACGCCAGCTTCCCCCCCCTTCGCGCCGCCGCTTCTTCGCCGGCGCAGCCACCGTCGGCGCAGCCGCCGCCACTGTGGCCGTGCTGCCCCAGGTCGCCATCGAACCGGCACCGGCCGCAGCGCCCGAGCCTCGTCCCGCGCCTGAGCGGGGCGGTGGCTACCACCTCTCCGACCACGTCAAGCACTACTACAAAACCACCCGGCTTTGAAGAAAGCGGGGCGTCCCATGCTGCTCACCAAGAAAACCTCTGGCGCGCCGTCGCAGGCCGCGCATGCATCTCCTTTTGTCCATAGTCTGCGGCGCGGCTTGTCCCAGGCCTTGCCCACCATGGACCGGCGCGGCTTCTTGCGCCGTTCCGGCCTGGGCGTGGGCGTGGGTCTCGCGGCATCGCAGCTGACTTTGGTGCGCAAGGCCGATGCCGCCGAAGGCGCCAAGGTCGGCCTGGGCGACACGCAGGTGAGCGTGCGCCGCACCGTGTGCTCGCATTGCTCCGTGGGCTGTGCGGTCGACGCCGTGGTGGAGAACGGCGTCTGGGTGCGCCAGGAGCCAGTGTTCGATTCGCCCATCAACCTGGGCTCGCACTGTGCAAAGGGCGCGGCGTTGCGCGAACACGGCCACGGTGAATACCGACTGCGCTATCCGATGAAGCTGGTCAATGGCAAGTACGAGCGCATCAGCTGGGACACGGCCCTCGAAGAGATCAGCGCCCGCATGCTGGAACTTCGCAAGGCCAGCGGGCCTGACAGCGTGTACTTCGTGGGTTCGTCCAAGCACAACAACGAACAGGCCTACCTGCTGCGCAAGTTCGTGAGCTTCTGGGGCAGCAACAACTGCGACCACCAGGCGCGCATCTGCCACTCCACCACGGTGGCCGGCGTGGCCAACACATGGGGCTACGGCGCCATGACCAATTCGTACAACGACATGCAGAACAGCAAGGTCGCCCTGTACATCGGCTCCAACGCGGCCGAGGCCCACCCCGTGAGCATGCTGCATCTGCTGCATGCCAAGGAAACAGGCTGCAAGGTCATCGTGGTGGACCCGCGCTTCACGCGCACGGCCGCCAAGGCCGACGAATACGTGCGCATCCGCTCGGGTACTGACATCCCCTTCCTGTTCGGCGTGCTCTATCACATCTTCAAGAACGGCTGGGAGGACAAGCAGTACATCCATGACCGTGTCTACGGCATGGACAAGGTGCGCGAGGAAGTGCTGGCGAAGTGGACGCCCGACAAGGTCGAAGAGGCCTGCGGCGTCAAGGAAGCCCAGGTGCTCAAGGTCGCCACGCTGCTCAACGAGCACCGCCCTGGCACCGTGGTCTGGTGCATGGGGCAGACCCAGCACACCATCGGCAACGCGATCGTGCGCGCCTCTTGCATCTTGCAACTGGCTCTGGGCAACGTGGGCAAGTCTGGCGGTGGCACCAACATTTTCCGCGGCCACGACAACGTGCAGGGCGCGACCGACGTCGGTCCGAACCCTGATTCACTGCCGGGCTACTACGGCCTCGCTGAAGGCGCCTGGAAGCATTTTGCCAAAGCCTGGGGAGTGGATTACGAGTGGATCAAGAGCCGCTATTCCTCCACCGGCATGATGAGCAAGAACGGCATCACCGTTTCGCGCTGGATCGACGGCGTGCTGGAAAAGAACGAACTGATCGACCAGGACTCCAACCTGCGCGGCGTGTTCTTCTGGGGCCATGCACCTAACTCGCAGACGCGCGGGCTGGAGATGAAGCGCGCCATGGACAAGCTTGACCTGCTCGTCGTCGTGGACCCTTATCCCTCAGCCACGGCCGCCATGGCCGCGATGCCTGGAAAGCCCGAAGACCTCAACCCGAACCGGGCGGTCTATCTGCTGCCCGCCGCCACGCAGTTCGAGACCAGCGGCTCCTGTACTGCCTCCAATCGGTCGCTGCAGTGGCGCGAGAAGGTCATTGAGCCGCTCTGGGAGAGCCGCCCCGACCACATGATCATGTACCAGTTCGCGCAGAAGCTCGGCTTCGGCCCGGAGCTGGTCAAGAACTACAAGCTGCAGAAGGTCAAGGGCATGGACGAGCCCGTGCCCGAGGACATCCTGCGCGAGATCAATCGCTGCGTGTGGACTATCGGCTATACCGGCCAGAGCCCCGAGCGCCTGAAGGCGCACATGAAGAACATGCACGCGTTCGACGTGAAGACCCTCAAGGCCAAGGGCGGTAAGGACAAGGACACCGGTTACGACCTGACGGGGGACTACTTCGGCCTGCCCTGGCCGTGCTTCGGCACGCCGGAATTCAAGCATCCCGGCTCGCCCAACCTCTACGACACCTCCAAGCACGTCATGGATGGCGGGGGTAACTTCCGCGCCAATTTCGGCGTCGAGAAGGACGGCGTCAATCTGCTGGCGGAAGACGGCTCCTGCTCGCTGGGCGCCGACATCACCACGGGCTATCCCGAGTTTGACCACGTGCTGCTCAAGAAGCTGGGCTGGTGGAGCGAGCTCACCGACGCTGAGAAGGCCGTGGCCGAGGGCAAGAACTGGAAGACCGACAACTCGGGCGGCATCATCCGCGTGGTCATGAAGAACCACGGTTGCCATCCGTTTGGCAATGCCAAGGCGCGCGCGGTGGTGTGGAACTTTCCCGACCCTATTCCGCAGCACCGCGAGCCCCTCTTCGGCATCCGGCCCGACATGGTGGCCAAGTACCCCACGCACGACGACAAGAAGGCGTTCTGGCGACTGCCAACGCTCTACAAGTCGGTGCAGGACAAGAACATCGCCGACCGCGTGCAGGAGAAATTCCCGCTCATCATGACCTCGGGTCGCCTGGTCGAATACGAGGGCGGCGGCGAAGAAACCCGCTCCAACCCCTGGCTGGCCGAACTGCAGCAGGAAGCCTTCGTCGAGATCAACCCCAAGATTGCCGCCGACCGGGGCATCCGCAACGGCGGTCGCGTGTGGCTCAGCACGCCGACCGGTGCGCGCATCAATGTGCAGGCCCTGGTGACGGAGCGCGTGGCGCCCGATACGGTATTCATGCCGTTCCACTTTTCGGGGCACTGGCAGGGCAAGGATCTGCTGGAGTACTACCCCAAGGGCGCTGCGCCCGTGGTGCGCGGCGAGGCCGTCAACACGGCCACGACCTACGGCTACGACAGCGTGACCATGATGCAGGAAACCAAGACCACGATCTGCAACGTGGAAGCGGCCTGAAGCGCACGAGCGAGACAGAACAAGAAAGCCTACCGACCATGACGACCCCCGCGACCGCCCGCCGCTGGCCCTTCACCTTTTGGGAGGCCTGATCCATGGCCCGCATGAAATTCATCTGCGATGCGGAACGCTGCATCGAATGCAACAGCTGCGTCACTGCCTGCAAGAACGAGCATGAGGTGCCGTGGGGCGTGAACCGCCGCCGCGTCGTCACGCTCAATGACGGCGTGCCCGGGGAGAAGTCCATCTCGGTCGCCTGCATGCACTGCAGCGATGCGCCCTGCATGGCCGTGTGCCCCGTCAACTGCTTCTACCGCACCGAAGAGGGTGTGGTGCTGCACGACAAGGACGTCTGCATCGGCTGCGGCTACTGCAGCTACGCCTGCCCGTTCGGTGCGCCGCAGTTCCCTTCACAGGGCACGTTCGGCGTGCGCGGCAAGATGGACAAGTGCACCTTCTGCGCCGGCGGTCCAGAGGAGCACGGCAGTCAGGCCGAGTTCGAGAAGTACGGCCGCAACCGTCTGGCCGAAGGCAAGCTTCCCGCCTGCGCCGAAATGTGTTCGACCAAGGCCTTGCTGGCCGGTGACGGCGATGTTGTGGCCGACATCTTCCGTACTCGCGTGGTGCAGCGCGGCAAGGGCGCCGAGGTGTGGGGCTGGGGCACGGCCTACGGCTCCCGCCAGGCGGGTCAGCCGCCCCAGGAGGGCAAGAAGCCATGAAGCCGCAACATCACCGCGCAGCGACACTCGCTTGCGCAGCCGCCGCCCTGCTGGCGCTCTCCGCGTGTGGCGAGAAGCCGCAGACCGGCCATGCCGTGAGCGGCGTCGCGCCGCTGTACGCCGGCACCGGTAGCCATTTCACCGCCCCGGGCTGGAAGCCGGGCGAGAAAGGCAGCTGGGAGCAGGAGATGAAGGCCCGCATGCAGTACGGGCAGAACGAATACAACCGCATCCGGTGAGGCGGGGAAGGGCAGCCATGAAACACCTTCTGTTCGCGGCGCTGCTGGCCGGTGGCGCGGCCTGGGCGCAGGCCCCGGCGCCGTCGCCCGCGGCATCTGCCGACGTGCCCGCCGCAGCGCAAGCCGCGCAACCGGCAGCCGGTGCGGTGCGCAGCCAGAACATCTTCGATGTCAAGCCTGACGCCAGCGCCGATCCCGGCTATGCCGGGCAGACCAACGGTGAACGCTCACGCGTGCAGCCGGGCAACAACGCGCCCATGTGGCGACAAGTGGGGCAGGGCGTGACAGGCTATAGCAGCCTGCCCGTGACTCAGGCGCCCGAGGCTGGCAACCTGATCCAGCGCTTCGTTCAGTACCCGGGCTCGCGGTTCACCAATGCAGGCGAAGCCTGGAGAGAGGTGCGCAACCGCTGGATCATTCCCTACGGCGCTGCCTTGCTGGGCATCACGCTGCTGGCGCTGGCGATCTTCTATTTCGCCAAAGGCCCGATGGGTCATGCGCCGGCCGATGGCCCGGGCCGCCGTATCGAGCGCTTCACGCCCTTTGAGCGCGCCGCGCATTGGTCCAACGCCATTGCCTTCTGTACGCTTGCCATCTCGGGCATTGTGATGGCCTTCGGCAAGTTCTTCCTGCTGCCCATTTTGGGAGCCACGCTCTTTGGGTGGCTGGCCTATGCGCTCAAAAATGTGCATAACTTCATGGGCCCGCTGTTCGCGGTGTCGCTGGCCGTCATCATCCTTACCTTTGTGAGGGACAACATCGCCACCATGGCCGACTGGGCTTGGCTGAAGAAGGGCGGCGGCATGCTGGGCGGAGGCGGCGAAGAAGTGCCTTCCCATCGCTTCAATGCCGGCGAGAAAGGTATGTTCTGGTGGGGCATCACCGTGCCCGGCATCTTCGTGGTGCTGTCGGGCCTGGTGCTGGACAAGCTGATTCCCGGCTGGGGCCTGCTCCGTGGCGAGATGCACATCGCCCACATGGTCCACGCCAGCCTGGCGCTGTGGATGATGGCGCTGCTGCTGGGCCACATCTACATGGGCACCATTGGCATGTGTGGCGCCTACAAAGCCATGAAGACCGGCTACGTCAGCGAGACCTGGGCGCACGAACACCACGCGCTCTGGGCCCAAGACATTCGCGACGGCAAGATCCCGGCGCAGCGCAGCAGCGAAGAACGCACCAGCGCCGCCGCTGCCCAGCCCGCTGCCGCTGCAAGGAGCACCCCATGAAGAAGACGCACTGCCGCACCCTCTCGCAGGCCGCCCTGGGGCTGGCCCTCGCCGCGCTCGCATCGGCCGCACTGGCCAAGCTGCCTCCGCTCAGTCCCGAGGCCCAGGCCAAGGCCAGCGAGACCGCGGCCAAGGCCGCCTGGAGCGCCAAGGTCGATGCCTACCGGCTCTGCCAAGCGCAGGACAAGGTGGCGGCCTACTACCGGCGCACGGCCTCCAGTCCGGCTCCTGTGCCCGCCCAAGGCGCTGTGCCCTGTGCCGACCCGGGTCCTTTCGCCTACACCCCGCCGGAGAGCAAGCCCCTGGAGTCGGCAGGAGCCCATTCGCCACCGGGCAATGCCAGCAGCCCGCCCAATACCGCCGTGCCCGATGCGGCGAGCGGTAAGGCCCGCAAGCCTTGATCTAACGCGCACGCCCTTTCTGCGGCCCGCTGCTCCCCGCGCGGCTAGCCTCTGACGGGCCCCTCGCACCGGCCGTTACGTGTAGGCTGGCGTGCATGACGCAGATGACCGCCCTCAAAGATCCACCCGCCTTCCCCCAGCTCCTGCAGCCGCCTGCGCGCCTGCCGCGGCTGACAGAGGCGCGTGCACCGCTCACGCAGGCCGTTGAAGTGATGAACGAGCGCGGCGAGCGCGAGACCCTGCACATCCCTGCGGAGCGGCCGCTCACCGTGTATGTGGACCGGCGCGAGATCGTTACGCTCATGACGCTGGGCGCCCACCCCGAATGGCTGGTGCTGGGGTACCTGCGCAACCAGCGGCTGGTGGACTCGGCCGACGAGATCGAATCCATCACCGTGGACTGGGATGTGAACGCCGCCGCCGTGGCCACGCGCAGCGGCATCGCGCGCATCGAGGAGCGCACTGCCCGCAAGGTGGTCACCACCGGCTGCGGGCAGGGCAGCGTCTTCGGCGGGTTGATGGACGAGGTCGAACGCATCGACCTGGGGCCGGCGCAGCTCACGCAGGCCCAGCTCTACGGGCTGGTGAACGCCATCCGGCTGCAGGAATCCACGTACAAGTCGGCGGGCTCCGTCCACGGCTGCGCGCTCTTCCAGGGCGAGCGGATGCAGGTTTTCGTCGAGGACGTGGGCCGGCACAACGCCATCGACACCATTGCCGGGTGGATGTGGATGCAGTCGGGCGGCCCCGTGCCGGGCGGCGACAAGGTCTTCTACACCACCGGCCGGCTCACCAGCGAGATGGTCATCAAGTCCGCGCAGATGGGCGTGCCTATCGTTGTCTCGCGCAGCGGCATGACGCAGATGGGCCATGCCGTGGCCCGGCAGCTGAACCTGTGCGCCATCGGCCGCGCCGTGCACCGCCGCTTCGTCTGCTACAGCGGCGAGGACCGCATCGTCTGGCAGCCCGAGCTGGCCGGGCAGGGCGGCCCGGCCTCCGCAGCGACCTGACGGCCGGACGTCCCGCGCCGCCATTGCCCCCAGCTCGCGCCAGGCGCGGGCAATTGCGATAACGTGCCGCACCATATGCAGCACCTTTCCTTCATCCGCCTGGGCTGGCGCACGCTGTGGCGCGATCTGCGTGCCGGCGAACTGCGCCTGCTCATCGTCGCCGTCACGCTGGCGGTGGCCGCGCTCACTTCGGTGGGCTTCTTTGCCGATCGGCTGCAGGGGGGCCTGCAGCGCGACGCCCTGCAACTGCTGGGCGGCGACGCGGTGGTGGTCAGCGACAACCCCACGCCGCAGGCCTTCGCCGAGCGGGCCCGGGCGCTGGGCCTGTCGGCCACGACCACCCTGGCCTTTCCCACCATGGGCCGGGCGGACGACGCCCAGGGCGGCGCCAGCCGGCTGGTAGCCCTGAAAAGCGTCGCACCCGGCTATCCGCTGCGCGGGCAGATGCAGACTGCAGCCGCATCCGGCCAGCCGGGCCAGGCTACCCGCGACATTCCGGCGCCCGGTGAGGTCTGGGTCGATGCGCCCGTGCTGGAGGCGCTGAACCTCGCCGTGGGCGACAGGCTCTGGCTGGGCGATGCTGCGCTGCGCATCGGCCGCATCATCACGCTGGAGCCGGACCGGGGCAGCGGGTTCATGAACTTCGCGCCGCGCGTGATGATGAACGTGGCCGACCTGCCCGCCACCCAGCTGGTGCAGCCGGCCAGCCGCCTGACCTACCGCTTCGCGGTGGCAGGCGCCGCGCCGGCCGTGCGCCAGTTCACCGAATGGGCCGACCGCGCCGTGCACCAGCCGGACCTGCATGGCGTGCGCCTCGAAACCCTGGACAGCGGCCGCCCCGAGATGCGCCAGACGCTGGACCGGGCGCAGAACTTCCTGAGCCTGGTCGCGCTGCTGGCCGCGCTGCTCTCGGCCGTGGCCGTGGCGCTGGCCGCGCGCGGCTTTGCCAACGACCACCTGGACGCCGCCGCGCTGCTGCGCGTGCTGGGACAGAGCCAGCGGCTCATCGCGGGCGGCTACGTCGTCGAATTCGCGCTCATCGGCCTCTTCGCCAGCCTGCTGGGTGTGGCGATCGGCTACGGCATCCACCATGTCTTCGTGGCGCTGCTGGCCGGGCTGGTGGACTCGGCCCTGCCGGCGCCCAGCGCGTGGCCGGTGGCTTTCGGCCTGGGCATGGGCCTCACGTTGATGTTCGCCTTCGGCCTGCCGCCCGTGCTGCAGCTGGCGCGGGTGCCGCCGCTGCGCGTGATCCGGCGCGACCTGGGTGGGCTGAAGCCCGCCTCGCTCGCGGTGCTGGGCGTGGGGGTGGCGGGCTTCGCCGCACTGCTGCTGGCCGCCAGCCGCGACGTGAAGCTGGGCTTGATCGCGGTGGGCGGCTTCGCGGGCGCGGTGCTGCTCTTCGCGGGCCTGGCCTGGTGCGCCGTGCGCCTGTTGCGCAAGAGCGTGAACGAGGCCACCGCCCCGCGCTGGCTGGTGCTGGCCACGCGGCAGATCGCGGCGCGGCCGGCCTATGCAGTGGTGCAGGTCAGCAGCCTGGCTGTGGGCCTGCTGGCGCTGGTGCTGCTGGTGCTGCTGCGCACCGACCTCATCAGCAGCTGGCAGCGCGCCACGCCGGCCGATGCGCCCAACCGCTTCGTGATCAACGTCCTGCCCGAGCAGGCCGACGCCTTCCAGCAGGCGCTGCGCGGCGCGGGCGTGCGGCAGTACGACTGGTACCCCATGATCCGCGGCCGGCTGGTGGCCGTGAACGGCAAGGCGGTGAGCACCGACGACTACGCCGAAGACCGCGCCAAGCGCCTGGTGGACCGCGAATTCAACCTCTCCAATGCGGCCGAGGCGCCGCCGCACAACCCCATCGTGGCCGGCCGCTGGACGCCCGGCGCCGCCGGCGAGATCAGCGTGGAGGAGGGCATCGCCGAGACGCTGGGCCTGCGCCTGGGCGACACGCTTCGCTTCGACATCGGCGGCCTGCCGAGCGAGGCGCGCATCACCAGCCTGCGCAAGGTGGACTGGGGCTCGCTGCGCGCCAACTTCTTCGTGATGTACACCACCGCGCAGATGCCGCCCGAGATGCCCGTGACCTATCTGGCGGCCTACCGGGCCCCTGAAGCATGGCCCCCACGCTCCGCCGCTGCGCGAGGTCCGCTGCCCGCCGAGGGCGCTGCGTCCCCCTTGGGCCGGCCCGGCGTGGGAAGCGCCAGCTTCGACAACGCCCTGGTGCGCGAATTCCCCAACATCACCAACGTGGACATGAGCGCCACGCTGGCGCAGGTGCAGAGCGTGCTGGGGCAGGTGATCCGCGCGGTGGAATTCCTCTTCGGCTTCACCCTCGCCGCGGGCGTGGTGGTGCTGTTCGCGGCCGTCACCGCCACGCGCGAGGAACGGGCGCGCGAGTACGCCATCATGCGGGCCGTGGGCGCGCAGGCGCGGCTGCTGCGCCAGGTGCAGCGGGCCGAGCTGGCCGGCGTGGGGCTGCTCGCGGGCTTCCTGGCCAGCTGCGTGGCGGTGGCCGTGGGCTGGGCGCTGGCGCGCTTCGTGTTCGACTTCACCTGGACCGCGCCGCTCTGGGTGCCGCTGGCCGGCGCCCTGGCCGGTGCGCTGCTGGCGCTGGCGGCAGGCTGGTGGGGGCTGCGCGGGGTGCTGCGCCGGCCGGTGATGGCCACGCTGCGGCAGGCGGCGGAGTAGCGGCAGCGGCGCAGCAGGGCAGGGCGTGCCGTTGCGCCACCCCGGCTCCCTGCTGCGTGCGGCGCCCATTCGATTCCATTCAATTCATGCAACGAAGGAGACAGCAATGACCCAGGTACTCGCAGGCGCCGAGCCTTTCGCATTCGAAGGCAACGATATCGGCGTGCTGGTGTCGCACGGCTTCACGGGCACGCCGCAGAGCATGCGCCATTACGGCGAGCAGCTGCACCGGCGCTTCGGCTTCACGGTGGTCGGCCCGCGCCTGCCGGGCCACGGCACCTCGCCCGACGACATGGAAACCACTGGCTACCTGGACTGGGCGCGCGAGATCGAGCAGCAGCTCAAAGGCCTGGCGGCGCGCAAGCGCAAGGTGTTCGTCACGGGCCTCTCGATGGGTGGCACGCTGACGCTGAACATGGCAGCGCGCTTTCCGGAACTGGTGCACGGCATCGCCACCATCGCCGCGGCGGCGGGGCCGCTCAAGCGCGAATTCGCCGGCGTGCTGGCGCTCGACCCGGCGCCGCGCCGCATTCCGGGCATCGGCTCCGACATCAAGGCCCGTGGCGTGCAGGAGTTGGCCTATGCCGAGGTGCCCGTGGCCTGCATGCGCGAAATCACGGCGCTCATCGCGCAGACCGGCGCCCTGATGGGCGGCATCACCTGCCCCGCGCTCGTCATCCATGGCCGCGAGGACCATGTGGTGCCGCCGTCCAATGCGCTGCACATCGTCAACACGCTGGCCTCCGGCGACATCCGCCTGCTGTGGCTGGAGAATTCGTACCACGTCGCCACGCTGGACAACGACAAGGACCTGATCGCCGAGCGCGTGGGCCGCTTCTTCGCCGAATTGGCGGCGGCCTGAGCCCGCGCTGCCCGACAATCGCGGGCTTCACCCACTCCCGAGCCGCACGCCGCCATGTCCGAGGATTTCCAGAACCCCACTCCGCAGACGCCCTTTGAGTGGATCGGCGGCGAGCCCCAGGTGCGCGCCCTGGTGGACCGTTTCTACGACCTGATGGACCTGGAACCCGCCTACGCCGTGCTGCGCGCAGCGCACGGCAACACGCTCGAGGACGCGCGGCAGAAGCTCTTCTGGTTCCTCTGCGGCTGGCTGGGCGGCCCCGACTACTACCAGGAACGCTTCGGCCACCCGCGCCTGCGCATGCGCCACATGCCGTTTGCCATCGGCATCAAGGAGCGCGACGAGTGGGTGGCCTGTATGGACCAGGCCATGGGCGAGACGGGGGTGCCCGAGCCTCTGCGCGTGCGCCTGAAGGAGAGCTTCATGGGCACGGCCGACTGGATGCGCAACCGAGGCGGTTAGGCGGGCTGGAGAGAAGAGAGCGAGCGGGGAGGAGGAAGGCTTCCCGGCCTGCGCCGTGCGCGGCCCTGCGAGCAGAGCAGGGGGGTGAGCGGAGTGGCAACCAAGCGCCCAGTGTCACGCCCATGTCAATTGGCGCGCCGACACTCGCGCTTTCGTTGGTTCTCCACAATTCCTCCTGGATTGCATCGCATGTCACAACTTTCTCGCATCCTGGGCGTTTCGCCCGCTCTCCCGTCCCGCCGCTGGGCGCTAGCCGCCGTAGGCTGCGCGGCCCTGTTGGCAGCCTGTGGCGGCGGCGATGGCGACAGCGCTTCGGCCACGCCGAACACGCCTGCCAGTCCGGCCACGCCGCAATCCGCGCCGGCCACCGCCACGCTGGCCGTACTGGAGACGACCGACCTGCACTTCAACGTGCGCAGCTACGACTACTTCAAGCTGGCCGAAGACAAGACCTACGGCTTCGAGCGGACCGCCACGCTGGTGCGCCAGGCGCGCAAGGAATTCGCCAACACCGTGCTGGTGGACAACGGCGACACCATCCAGGGCACGGCGCTGGCCGACTACGAAGCCGTGGTCAAGCCTATCGACTGCAAGCAGCAGCTGTCCATGTACAAGGCCATGGGCGCGCTGGGCTTCGATGCTGGCACGCTGGGCAACCATGAATTCAACTACGGCCTTCCCTACCTGAACCAGGTGCTGGGCGGCGGCCTCAACGTCGATGGCGTGGACCCCACCGTCAAGTGCGCGGGTGCTGGCTACCCCATGGCTCTGGCCAATGTGTACAGCAGCAAGACCAAGCAGCCGCTGGTGCAGCCGTACGTTCTGCTGAACCGCACCATCACCGCCCAGACGGCAGACGGCAAGACGGTGCAGTTGCCGGTGAAGATCGGCGTGATCGGCTTCACCACGCCCGGCATCCTGAACTGGGACAAGCGCTATCTGGACGGCAAGGTCTATACCGAAGGCGCCGTCGAATCCGCCCAGAAATACGTGCCTGAACTGCGCGCCAAGGGCGCCGACGTGGTCGTCGCACTGCTGCACGGCGGCCTGGACGGCAGCGCCTATTCGGCCACCATGGAGAACCCCGGCCTGCACCTGTCCAAGGTGTCCGGCATCGACGCCATGGTCATGGGCCACCAGCACAGCGTGTTCCCCGACCGCAGTGCCAAGCCTGCGTTCACCCAGTCCGGCGTGGACAACCAGGCCGGCACCATCAACGGCGTGCCCGCCGTCATGGCCAGCTCCTGGGGCAAGGCGCTGGGCGTGATCAGCCTGTCGCTCAAGTGGGACGGCAAGGCCTGGAGCGTGGACAAGACAGGCTCCAAGTCCGAGCTGCGCAACATCCAGACCAAGGACGCCTCCGGCGCCAACGTGTACGTGGACGCCGACTCCAGCATCGCCCCGCTGGTCGATACCCAGCACCAGGCCGCCATCGCCTACGTGAAGACGCCCATCGGCTCCACCGACTTCCGCATGAGCACGCTGTTTGCCGACGTGGGTGATCCCGGCGCGATCCAGATCGTGAACCAGGCGCAGCAGGCCTACGTGTCGGCCTACATCCAGGCCAACCTGCCGCAGTACAAGAGCCTGCCGGTGCTGTCGGTGAGCGCGCCGTTCAAGTCCGGCTTCCAGGGCGGTGCCGACTACACCGACGTGGCCGTGGGCCCGCTGGCGATCAACAACGCGGCTGATCTCTACCTCTACCCCAACACCGTCTATGCGGTGAAGGTCAACGGCGCCGACATCAAGAACTGGCTCGAATCCGCTGCCAAGCGCTTCAACCAGATCAGCACGACGAAGACCACCGAGCAGCAGCTCATCAGCAGCTTCCCGGGCTACAACTTCGACATGTTCACCACGGCCGACGTGCAGTACGAGATCGACGTGACCCAGCCCACCGGCAGCCGCATCAAGAACCTGACCTACAAGGGTGCCACCATGGACCCGGCGCAGGAATTCGTGATCGCCACCAACAACTACCGCGCCACCAGCGGCAAGAGCTTCAGCGACAAGCTCGACGGCTCCGGCACCATCTGGGCCTCGCCCGATGCGAACCGCGATGTGGTGATCGACTACATCCGCAAGAACCCGTCCGTCACCCGTGCGGCCAACGGCGCGGCCAAGAGCTGGCGCTTCACCAAGGCGAGCACGGCCGGTGCGGTGGTGTTCAGCTCCGGCGCGGGCGCCCTGAGCGTGGCGCAGGCTGCGGGCCTGCCCGGCGTGTCGCTGGTGGCGGCCGATGACGGCTCGGGCAAGGGCACGTCCAAGTACGCGATCGACCTGTCCAAGTGATCGCCCGGCCCGGTGCCGCCCGCAGGCGGCACCGGGGCAGCGAAACGGCGCGCAGGGCCTTGGGGCCTTGCGCGCCGTTTTGCTGGGCTGGGGTGAGGGGGCGTGCCGTCAGGTGCGGCCGGCTGCGGCCCTCCAGGCCTCCAGATGCCGCACCAGCGCCAGCGGCGTGCGGTCCTCATACATCGGCCCGATCACCTGCATGCCGATGGGCAGGCCATCGCTGGCGCCCCCGATGGGCGCCACGGTGGCGGGCAGGCCGGGCAGGGTCGCCACGCTCTGCCAGAACGACTGGGCTCCGAGCAGCTCGGGTTGCCCGTCGATCGGCACCGCCGCCGTGCTCCAGTCCATGGCCGGAATATGCGGATAGGCGGTGCAGCCGAAGGCGGGCAGCAGCAGGGCGTCGAAACTCTCGAAGAAGCGCCGCCACTGCGCCTGCATCCGCGCGCGCTGGTCCAGCAGCTGCAGCCATTCGTGCGCGGGCATGCTGGCGGCGCCGGGTGTGCCGCGCGTGAGGTAGGTCATCAGCAGGCGGTGGTAGGCAGCGTGGCTCGCGGCCAGATCGGGCAGCAGTTCGCTGGTGCCGCGCTCCACCGTGCAGCCGCTGGCCTGCAGGTCATCGGCCACCGCATGCAGGCGGGCCTGGACGTCGCTCGCCACCGCCACGCCAGGGCCGCTGTCGATCAGCAGGCAGCGCGCCTGCTGCACCGGCCGCGCGGGCGGCAGCCGCACCTGCATGGCGCGGGCCTGGGCGCCGATGGGGCCGGCCAGCAGGTCCAGCGCGAGTTCCAGGTCTTGCGCGCAGCGCGCCAGCGGGCCGATCACCGCCAGCTCGTTCGGCGCGCCGGGCGGAAAGCCCGGAAAGTCGTGGCCCGCCGCAGGCAGCAGCCCGTGCGTGGGCTTGTGTCCATAGACGCCGCAAAAGTGCGCCGGCACGCGGATGGAGCCGCCGATGTCCGAACCCAGCTCCAGCGCCACGAAGCCCGCCGCCAGCGCGGCGGCTGCGCCCCCGGAGGAGCCGCCGGGCGTGCGCGAGAGGTCGTGCGGGTTGTTCGTGCGGCCGTAGATCGGGTTCGTGCTCTGCCAGTCGCCCAGCGCCACGGGCACGTTGGTCTTGCCCAGCAGCACGGCGCCGGCGGCCTTGAGCCGCTCCACGGCCACTGCGTCGGCCTGGGCGATGAAGCCGCGGGCGTGCTCGAAGCCCCAGGTGGTGGGCAAGCCAGCTACGTTGAACGATTCCTTCACGGTGATCGGCACGCCCAGCAGCGGGCGGCGCTCGCCCCGTGCCAACGCCGCATCGGCCGCCTGGGCCTGCAGGCGGGCGTTGGCGAAGTCGCGCACGACCACGGCGTTGATCGCACCGTCCTGCGCCTCGATGCGGGCGATGGCGGCATCGCACAGGGCGAGGGTCGTGGTGTCGCCTCGTGCGAGGGCTGCGGCCTGGGCGCTGGCGGTGCCGGCGAGCAGGGTGTCGTGGAGGGCTTGGGTCATGGTGCGTGGCGGGGCCGGTCGGCCCTGAAGGTGATGATGTCTGCTATCAAATGGATAGCTGAATGCGCTTGCCAATCAAGGGCTGCAGCCTGATTTCATGCTGAATATGCTCAGCCGGCCAAGCGCCGCCGCCCGGGCTGCAGCAGCACCACCAGCGCGCCGGCGCCGCCTTCGGCCGGGCGGGCCTGCACGAAGGCCAGCACTTCCTTCTTCTGCACCAGCCAGCGCTGCACGCGGCTCTTGAGCACCGGCGTCTTGCCCGGCGAGCCCAGGCCCTTGCCGTGCACCACGCGCACGCAGCGCAGGCCGGTGCGGTGGGCCACGCGCACGAATTCGCCCAGCGCCTCACGCGCCTCGTCGGTGCGCAGGCCGTGCAGGTCCAGCTGGCGCTGGATGCTCCAGTAGCCGGCGCGCAGCCGGTGCGTCACGTCCTGGCCGATGCCGGGGCGGCGAAAGCTCAGCTGGTCGTCCACGTCCAGCAGCGTCGTCACGTCGAACTCGTCGCTGATGGATTCGAGCAGCACGCGCTCCTCGTCCAGGGTGCGCTGCACCGGCAGCGGCTCGGGCGGCTCGGGCGTGTGCCAGCGGCGCTCCTGCGTGCCGCGCAGCGGCTGCACGGGGCCCACGGCGTCCTGAAACAGCATGCGTTCGGCCCGGGCGCGGCGGGCGGCCTCCTGCCGTTCGCGCAGGCGCTCGGCCTCGCGCGCGGCGGCCTCGGCCAGCGCCTTGCGCAACGGCTGGAGGTCTTGGAGGGAGCGGGCTTTGACGGTCATGGCAAGAAGGGTTGTACCCCAAGCAGCCTGACCCGTGCCGCCGGCAGGGTGCCCGTCATGGCGCCCGGTATTCCGCCGCGATGAACTGCGTGGCTTCCGCCGGGTTGAAGTTGTCGTCGCTCACGAAGACGATCACGCGTCCGCCGCGGGGCAGCGGCGGGCCCCAGGCCATGCCCTCCAGGTTGTCGAGCGTGCCGGCGCCGAGCGTGGCCAGATCGGCCACGAGGGTCTTGGGGGCGGGGGTGTAGCTGCCGGGCGCGAGGGCGGGCAGTGCGAGGGTGTCGCTGCCCGTGCGCGTGTCGATGCGGTAGAGGCGCACGGCGAAGCCCGCGCCCGCGCTGTAGCTGCGCTCCAGCACCAGCAGGTGGTGGGGGCCGTCTTCCAGGATCTCGCTCACGCCGTTCATCTGCGGGCCCCAGGGGATGCGGCGGGCGTGGGCCACGGCGTCGGGCTGGTAGGCGATCTGGCGCAGGGGCTGGCCGGTGGCGAGGTCGATCGCGGTGAAGCGCACGGGGCCCCCGGGCGCAACGGGCGTGGGCAGGGGGCCGTCCTGCCGCCAGGGTATTTCCATCGAGAGCCAGAGCGTGCGGCCGTCGGGCGACAGGGCCAGGCCTTCGAGCGTGCCGTTGGAGCGGGGGCCGCGGCCGTGCGCCCCGTCGGGCTGGAAGCTGGCGGGCAGGGGCAGGTCGCGCACGGCGCTGCCGTCGATGCGGCTTTCGCGCAGCTGCGGGCCGAAGCCGCGGCCGAAGTCGCCCTCGCTGGTCCACAGGAAGTGCCCGCCGCTGCCGGGCAGCCAGCGGACGGCTTCGGCGTCGGGCACGTCCACGCCGGGCTCGGGGCGGCGCGGCGAGGGGTAGGTGCGCCCGTTCGCATGCCGCAGCTCGACCATGCCGGTGGTGGCGGGCGTCTCCAGTCCGTGCTCGCTGTAGCGCAGCGTGGCGGTGTAGATGCGCGCTGGCTGCAGGTCAGAGCGGTCGTCGCTGATGAGCACCCAGCGGCCGCTGGCCGCGTCGTAGTCGATGCCGGAGATGCCGCCGAACGTGGTGCCCAGCACCTCGGTGCCGGGGGCGATGGCGGCGCTGCCGATGAGGCGCAGCGCGGGTCGGGTGGCGGCTGGCGCAGTAGCGGCCGCCTCGGGCGCAGCGGTCGCAGCCTGCGGGAGCGGCGCGCAGGCGGAGAGGTTGAGGGCAAGACCCGCTGCCAGCAGAAGGGCCCAGGGGGTGGCGCGCAAGAGGATGGTCATACCAGGCCCTCCTCGGCCATCGACAGGGCGGCGCCCGGCGCGACGATGACGTGGTCCAGCACGCGCACGTCGATCAGTGCGAGCGTGGCCTTCAGGGTACGGGTCAGCGCCTCGTCGGCGCGGCTGGGCTGCACGCTGCCGCTGGGGTGGTTGTGCGCCAGCACCACGGCGGCGGCATGGTGGTGCAGGGCGCGCAGCACCACTTCGCGCGGATAGACCGAGGTTTGCGTGAGCGTGCCGCGGAACAGCTCTTCGAGCGCGACGAGTCGGTTCTGGCTGTCGAGGAAGAGCACTGCGAACACCTCGTGCGCCTTGGCGGCCAGGTGCAGCTGCAGGTAGTGCTTGACGGCCTGGGGCGAATCGAAGACCTCGCGCTCGCGCAGCTGCTGTGCAAGGGCCCGGCGCGCCAGTTCCAGCACCGCGACCAGCTCGGCCCGCTTGGCCGGGCCCAGGCCCTTGATGCGCCGAAGATCTTCCGCGCTCGCGTGGAGCAGTCCGGCGACGCCACCGAAGCCGCCGCCTGCGCCCTGCGAACCGGGCGCGGACAGCAGTTCCTCGGCCATCTGCAGCACGCCCTTGCCCTGGATGCCGGTGCGCAGCAGGATGGCCAGCAGCTCGGCATCGGTGAGCGCGGCGGGGCCGCGTGCCAGCAGCTTTTCGCGCGGCTGCGAATCGGTGGGCAAATCTTTGATCGCCATGGAGCGGGGCCGGTTTACGGCGTTTCCTACAATGGCGGCAGTTTATCGAGACCCCATTTCATGACCTTTGCCGCCCCCGATTCCGCCCGCGCCGACGCATCCGTTGCCCCCACCGTGCAGGAGGGCTCGTTCCTCACACTGCATTACCGCCTGGCCGGCCCCGCGGGCGATGTGATCAACACCTTCGGCGGCCAGCCCGCCACGCTGTCTCTGGGCGCGGGCGAACTCTCGCCGGCCATGGAGCAGCGCCTGATCGGCCTGGCCGAGGGCTCGCGCGCCACCTTCGAGCTGCCCGCCGGCGAGGCCTTCGGCGAGCGCAACCCCGAGATGCAGCAGTGGGTGGCCGCCAGGCTGCTGGCCGAGCTGGGTGATCCCGACGAGCGCTATACCGTGGGCGACGTGGTGCAGTTCCCCACGCCCGATGGCCTGGGCAGCTATGCCGGCGTGGTGCTGGAAGCGCGTGCCGACGGCGCTGTGCGCTTCGACTTCAACCACCCGCTGGCCGGCCAGCCGGTGACCTTCGAGGTCGAACTCATCGGGGTGCTCTGACGCCATGGCCGAGTCGCTTCAGGAAATCATCCTCGCCGAGCCGCGGGGCTTCTGCGCCGGCGTGGACCGCGCCATCGAGATCGTGGAACGCGCGCTGCAGAAGTTCGGCGCGCCCATCTACGTGCGCCACGAGATCGTGCACAACACCTATGTCGTGAACGACCTCAAGGCCAAGGGCGCGATCTTCATCGAAGAGCTCTCCGATGTGCCGCCCGGTGCCACGCTGGTCTTCAGCGCCCACGGCGTGAGCCGCGCGGTGCAGGAAGAGGCGAAGGCGCGCGGCTTTTCCATCTTCGACGCCACCTGCCCGCTGGTGACCAAGGTCCACGTCGAGGTCGCCAAGCTGGCACGCGAGGGCTACGAATTCATCATGATCGGCCACAAGGGCCATCCCGAGGTGGAAGGCACCATGGGCCAGCTGGACCACGGTATCCACCTGGTGGAAGACGTGGCCGATGTGCAGCGCGTTCAGCCCGCGCAAACCGAGAAATTGGCCGTGGTCACGCAGACCACGCTGAGCGTGGACGACGCGGCCGAGATCACCGCCGCCGTGCGCGCCCGCTTTCCGAAGGTGCGCGAGCCCAAGCAGCAGGACATCTGCTATGCCACGCAGAACCGGCAGGACGCGGTCAAGCTGCTGAGCGGGCAGGTTGATCTGGTGATCGTGGTGGGCAGCCCCACCAGCTCCAATAGCAACCGGCTGCGCGAACTCGCTGCGCGCCTGGGCACTACGGCCTACATGGTGGATGGCGCGTCGGAGCTGCTGCCCGAGTGGTTCGACGGGGTGGCCCGCGTGGGCCTCACGGCGGGCGCTTCGGCCCCGGAAATTCTGGTGCGCGATGTGATCGACCGTATCAAGGCGTTGGGTGCCGTGTCGGTTCGCAAGATGGACGGCATCGAGGAAACCATCAAGTTCCCACTGCCCAAGGGCCTGAAGATCGACGCGGCGACCGGACTGGAAATCAGCGTGCGCAACCCCGAGACCGGCCCTTCGGCCTATTGATTGCTACTCTTTTGATAGCTGCATGTCCTTGATTTCAGGGTGCTGCAGCTGCATTGGGTTTGAGCAGGGGCGCGAGAATCTCCTGGGCGCCGATGGGGCCCGGGCAGCCATAGCCCTGGCCGCCATCGGATTTCCTACAATCCAGGCCTGTTCGACTCCGAGGAAGCATCTCGCTTCCCCTTTATGGAAATAGCAATACTTTTCGCCCTCATCCTCCTCAATGGCCTGTTTGCCATGTCGGAGCTGGCACTGGTCTCGGCGCGCAAGGCGCGGCTGCAGAAGCTGGCAGATGAGGGCGACAGCGGCGCAGTCGCCGCCATGAAGCTGGGTGAAGACCCCACCCGATTCCTCTCCACCATCCAGATCGGCATTACCTCCATCGGAGTGCTCAACGGCATCGTCGGCGAGGCGGCCCTGGCCGAGCCGCTCGGCGAATGGCTGCGGGCCATGGGCATGCACGACAAGGCTGCCGGCTACACGGCCACCGGCGTGGTCGTGATGGTCATCACCTACTTCTCCATCGTGGTGGGCGAACTGGTGCCCAAGCGCCTGGGCCAGAGCTACCCCGAATCGCTGGCCCGTCTGGTCGCCCGCCCCATCAACTGGCTGGCCCTGGCCACCAAGCCCTTCGTGCGGCTGCTGTCGGCCTCCACCCAGGGGCTGCTGAGCCTGCTGGGCGTCAAGGACAACGGCGCCAGCGCCGTGACCGAGGCTGAGATCCACGCCGTGCTGGCCGAAGGCACCAGCGCCGGCGTGATCGAATCGCACGAGCACGAGATGGTGCGCAACGTGTTCCGGCTGGACGACCGCCAGATCGGCTCGCTGATGGTGCCGCGCGCCGATGTGGCCTACCTCGACGTCGAAGAGCCTTTCGAGGAAAACCTGCGCCGCATCGAGGAATCCGACCACGCCCGTTTCCCCGTGGTGCGCGGCGGCATGGAGAACATCCTGGGCGTGCTGAACGCGCGCCAGTGGCTCTCGCGCACGCTGCGCGAAGGCCACGGCGTGCTGGTGGGCGATGCCGAGACGAACGGCCGCGACCTGGCGCGCCAGCCGCTGCAGACGGCGCTCTACGTGCCCGAGACCATCACCGGCATGGAACTGCTGGACAACTTCCGCCAGTCCGACCTGCACATGGCCTTCGTCATCGACGAATACGGCGAGGTGCAGGGCATCGTCACGCTGCAGGACCTGATCGAGGCCATCACCGGCGAATTCCACGCCCGCGACCCCGAGACCTCCTGGGCCGTGCAGCGCGAAGACGGCAGCTGGCTGCTGGACGGCCACATCCCCGTGCCCGAGCTGAAGGACCGCCTGGACCTCGCTTCCGTGCCCGAAGAAGACCGGGGCCGCTACCACACGCTGAGCGGCATGGTCATGCTGCTCACCGGCAAGCTGCCGAAGGTGACCGACACCGTGCAGTGGGAAGGCTGGCAGTTCGAGGTGGTGGACATGGACGGCAAGACCATCGACAAGGTCCTCGCCAGCCCGCTCCCCGAGGTGGACATCGCAGAGAACTCTCTTCCCCTGGCGCACTGAGGGGCAGGAAAGAGAGGACGGCCGCACAGGGCCGGCGCGGTGCCCTCAGCTCCAGAGATCCAGCGGCGGGTCCGCCGCCACGGCCTTCAGGATGTCGGTGCGTGAGATAAAACCGATGAGCTGCCCGCGCTCGTCGGTCACCGGCAGGCCCGGAAGGCCCGTCTCCAGCAATACGCCCGCCACGCGGCGCAGCTCGGTCTCGTCCGAGACGGTCGGGATGGGGCTGATCATCACGTCCTGCACCGGCCGGCGCGCCAGCGCGATGGCATCCTTTACGGCACCGGGCTCGGGCAGCAGGTCCAGCGGCGCCATGTCGGCACGCAGCAGCAGGCCCACCACCTGGCCGCGCTCATCCACCACCGGCGCCTGCGCCACCTGGTGCTCGGCCAGCGTCTGCCAGGCATCGTTCACGCGCACGTCGGGCCGCACCGTCACCGCGCCCTCGCTCATCACGTCCTTGACCCGCGACAGGGGCTGCCGCGGCTCCTGCGGGCCTTGTTCCGTCTGCGCGTAGGCGGCCACCGCCTGCGCCAGCATGCCCACCGGCGGCGTGGCAGGGGCCGGGGGCGGAGTGGCCGTCGAGGGCGGCGCGTGGAACACCGGCGCGTCGCCGTCCTGCTCGCGCGTGCGCAGGGCCTGCGGGCGCAGCACGCGCCGCACGGGCGCCACCTGCGCGAGCTTTTCCGGGCCGCCCCGGTACACCTGGCCCAACGGGCCGAACACGTAGAACATGGACCGATCTCCCCTTCAGCGAATCAGGGCCCGCACCGCAGGCGCTCCGTCGCCATTGTTATCGGCGCCCGTGCTTGCCGGCGCAGGGCGGCTGTGTATCCGCTTGTGTGAACGGGGCGGCCTTGGTGCGGCAGGCGGTGCAGGCGCCCTAGACTGCAGGGCTTGCCCTTTTCCTCTTCCTCCCCTTCTTCCCATTCCCTTCGTGGATGCCTGAACCCATGATCGATCGTTCCGCCATCGCCGCCGCCAGCCAGCGGCTCGCTTCCCGCCCCGGCTTTCTGCGCGCCACGCCCCTCGCGCAGTTGAGCGGCGCCGCCCTGGGCGTGCCCTGCGCGCAGGTCTGGCTGAAGCTCGAGCAACTGCAGACGGGAGGCAGCTTCAAGGCGCGCGGCATGATGAACCGGCTGCTCGCCAACCCCCTGCCGGAGAGCGGCGTCATCATCGCCTCTGGCGGCAATGCCGGCATCGCCACGGCGGCGGCCGCCCGCGCGCTGGGCGTGCGCTGCGAGGTCTTCGTGCCCGAGGTCTCGCCCGAGGCCAAGCGGGCCCGCCTGCGCCAGCTGGGCGCCGAGGTGATGGTGCGTGGCGCCGCGTATTCCGAAGCGCTGCAGGCCTGCCTGGAGCGCCAGCAGGCCACTGGCGCGCTGCTGACGCACGCCTACGACCAGCCCGAGGTGGTGGCCGGCGCCGGCGCGCTGGCGCAGGAGATGGAAACCCAGGCCGGCCGCCTGCCCGACACGCTGCTCGTCAGCGTGGGCGGCGGTGGCCTGATTGCCGGGGTGGCCGCCTGGGTGAACAGCCGCGCCCACGTCGTCGCGCTGGAGCCCGAGCGCGCGCCCACGCTGCACAGCGCCCGAGCGGCGGGCCGGCCGGTCGATGTGGAGGTGGGCGGCATCGCGGCCGACTCGCTGGGCGCACGCCGCATCGGCGACATCGCCTGGCAGGTGGCCCAGCAGCACGTGCACGACAGCCTGCTGCTCACTGACGATGCCATCCGCGCCGCCCAGCAGTGGCTCTGGCGCGAACTCAAGCTGGCTGTGGAGCCGGCCGCTGCGTTGGGCCTCGCGGCGCTGCAGAGCGGCGCCTACCGGCCACGCGAGGGTGAAACCGTGGCGCTCATCCTGTGCGGCGCCAACTGCGATCCCGCCGGCGTCGCCTGAGTTCGCACCCCCTGGGAGATCGTGAGCGCGTTCTAAAATCGCCGCCTATGCTCGACATCCTCCTTCTCCGCAAAGACCTCGACTCCGCCATCGCCCGGCTGGAAACCCGCAAAAAGCCGCAGGCATTCCTGAACGTGGAGGCCTTCCAGGCGCTGGAGTCCGAGCGCAAGACGCTGCAGACCCGCACCGAAGAGCTGCAGGCGCAGCGCAACCAGCTCTCCAAGCAGATCGGCATGCTGATGAGCCGGGGCGACAAGGACGGCGCCGAAGCCGCCAAGGCCCAGGTGGCCGCGTCCAAGATCGAGCTGGAACAATCCGCCGCCCGGCTCGAACAGATCCAGGCCGAACTGCAGGCCATGCTGGTGGCCGTGCCCAACCTGCCGCACGCCTCGGTGCCCGAAGGCAGCGATGAGACCGGCAACGTGGAAGTGCGCCGCTGGGGCACGCCGCCCAGCTTCGCCTTCGAGGCCAAGGACCATGTGGACATCGGCACGCCCCTGGGCCTGGACTTCGACATGGGCGTGAAGCTCTCGGGCTCGCGCTTCACCGTCATGAAGGGCAGCATCGCCCGGCTGCACCGCGCCCTCGCGCAATTCATGCTGGACGTGCAGACCCAGGAACACGGCTACACCGAGTGCTACGTGCCCTACGCCGTGAACGCCGACTCGCTCAAGGGAACGGGCCAGCTGCCCAAGTTCGAAGGCGACTTATTCGCCGCCAAGAAGGGCGGGCAGGAGGGCGAACCCGTGCCCGACAACGCCGCGCTCTACCTTATTCCGACCAGCGAAGTGCCGCTGACCAACTTCGTGCGCGAAGTGGTCGTGCCCGAGGCGGAACTGCCCATCAAGCTCACTGCGCACACGCCGTGCTTCCGCTCCGAAGCCGGCAGCTACGGCCGCGACACGCGCGGCATGATCCGCCAGCACCAGTTCGACAAGGTCGAGATGGTGCAGATCGTCCACCCCGACAAGAGCTACGACGCGCTGGAAGAGATGACCCGGCACGCCGAAACCATCCTGCAAAAGCTCGGCCTGCCGTACCGCGTCATGCTGCTGTGCGCCGGCGACATGGGATTCGGCGCCGCCAAGACCTACGATCTGGAGGTCTGGCTGCCCGCCCAGAACACCTACCGCGAGATCAGCTCCATCAGCAACTGCGAAGCCTTCCAGTCGCGCCGCCTGCAGGCCCGCTTCAAGAACGCGCAGGGCAAGAACGAGCTGCTGCACACCCTGAACGGCTCGGGCCTGGCCGTGGGCCGCACCCTGGTCGCCGTGCTCGAGAACTACCAGCAGGCCGACGGCAGCGTGGTCGTGCCGGAGGTGCTGCGCCCCTACATGGGCGGAGTGGCCCTGCTCACTGCCTGAAAACCTTGCTATACTCGCAGGCTTCGACACACAGGAGAGGTGGCAGAGTGGTCGAATGTACCTGACTCGAAATCAGGCGTAGTGGCAACACTACCGTGGGTTCGAATCCCACCCTCTCCGCCAAAAAGCAAAAGAAACGCCCCATGCGGGCGTTTTTTTTCGTCCGTTTCCAGGGCGTTGACCTATATAAATCAATATGTTACGCTGTGTTTGCTGGCGTTATATACAGCATTCATTCAGCGGACTATCAGCCGCTCATCACCCTTAATTCAAAGTTTTTTGGCCTACCTGATGGCCTACAAATTCGCCCATGCCTAAGCGGATCATGGAAATGACGGCCCTCGAAGTCTCCCGCCTACGGCTGGAGGGCTCGCACGCCGTGGGCGGTGCCACGGGGCTTTATCTGCGCGTGGAAGGTGGCACGCGCATGTGGGTGCTGCGGTATGTGTTCATGCGCGCGCGTCGCCGCATGAGCCTGGGCAGCTATCCGGCGGTGTCCCTGGCCGCCGCCCGTGACGCTGCGCGCGCGGCCATGGCGTTACGCGATGCCGGCACCGACCCGCAGGTGGACCGCGCCAAGCGGCGCGAGGCCGAGCGCTTGGCAGCTGCGCAAATGCTGGCCTTCGATGAGGCGGCCGAGTCATTCATCCGCGAGCACGAAACCACTTGGCGCAACCTCAAGCACGCGCAGCAGTGGCGCAGCACACTGGCCACCTACGCATCGCCGAAGTTCGGCAAGGTGCCCGTGTCTGAGATTGACCAGCGGATGGTGCTGCGCGCGCTGACGCCCATCTGGAAGACAAAAACGGAAACCGCCACACGGCTACGCGGTCGCATCGAACAGATCCTTGACTGGGCCACGGCCCACGGGCACCGGACTGGCACGAACCCGGCCCGATGGCGTGGGCAGCTGGAACACATCCTCGCCGACCCGAACAAGGTTGCGCCCGTCACGCATCACCCGGCCGTGCCGTTCGCCGAGCTGCCCGACGTTTATCGACGGCTGGCCAGCATCGACGGCCAGAGCGCGCGGGCATTGCGGTTCTTGGTGCTTGTGGCGGCGCGGTCCGGTGAAGTGCGCGGCATGGTCTGGGATGAGGTGGATTTAGACGCAGCGCTATGGACGGTGCCGCCCAGCCGGATGAAGGCGAAAAAGGAGCACCGCGTGCCCCTTTCCCGTCAGGCCCTGGCCTTGCTCAAGGCCCAGCCGCGGCGCGATGGTGTGGCGCATGTCTTTCCATCGAACCGGGCCGGCGCGCTGTCGGACATGGCTTTCACCACGCTGATGCGCCGGCACAAGCTGGATGCCGTGCCCCACGGCTTCCGCTCCACATTCCGGGATTGGGCGGGCGAGACTACGAACCACCCGCGTGACGCGGTGGAGCTGTGCCTTGCTCACACCATCGACACGAAAACCGAAGCCGCCTACCGGCGGGGCGACATGCTGGAAAAGCGCGCCACCATCATGCAAGAGTGGGCCGACTACGCGGCGCCGCCCGTGCCTTGATCTTCGCCCCAGGCCCTGGGGCACGACTGCAGCCACTCGGAAACCTCGGCTATCAGCCAGAACAGTTTCGCCCCCATCTTGCGCGGCCGGGGGAAGCCGCGCTGCTCGATGAGGGCGCGCAGCGTGTTCTCCACAATGTCCAGTTCTTCCAGCAGCTGCGCCTTGTTGAACATGAGTTGCTTCATGCGCCGCCCCTACTCACACAGCCCGTATGCCGCCCCTTCGCGGATGGTCCTGGGTGGTGACTCGTCTTCGGCCGGCGGCGGAATCTCTCGACCGTGCGGACAATGCGCAGCACAGTCTGCTGCGCCAGGGCCACCGCGTTCGCCGTAATCGTATGCGCCAGTCTTCACATCCACATAGACGGTCTGCGAACAGTCAAACCAGCCGATAGGGCAAGAGCGACCGCCTACTGACTGCCACATTCTCCCGTTGTGGCATGTGCTGTCGGGGTTTGCGAGTTCCACCGCGCCGTCAACAAGCTGCTGCAGAGTGAGCATCACGCACCCCCTTCCACGCTCGGCGCGTTCACTGCAGCAGCAGGAGCTACGCGGCCGCGCCAGCGCGCATTCTGGATGTCCGATGGGAAGAATCCATCGCGCAGCCACCGACCTTTGTAGAACTCGCTGGTGCCTTGGCCTTCATCGAACTCGCGCAAGTAGGTTCCGTCCTCTGCTGGCTTGGTGGCACCGTCTTGCCAGTTCCCCATGTCGGACTCATCTTCATCGCCCACCATCGGGAAAACTTGCACACCAGCGCGGATCATTTCCAGGTCCAGGCCGGCTTCCGGTCCGTGTTCTTTTCTTTTTTCCGCCAGCACGCTTTCCCACGAAGAACCATAGCGGCGGACCGTTTCACGGTACGCGGCCACGGCCCCGGCCATTCCCCATCCTCTCGCTATCGCCAATCCAGTCACCCGATCCGTGACCGTCCATTGTTCTTGGCAAAAGCGGCCAAACCTTGCGCTCGCCAGTCCAAGTATTGATCGGTGCAGCACAGCGCCGCATTTGAGTTGCCATCCTTCCGCAAGGATCACGTCATTGCCCCGACGAGGAACGCACTTGACCACCGTTTTCCGTCTCCATCCGGCTTTAGGCGCATGCATGACCTCCAGGCCCAGGCCGACGGCAATGGTGTGCTCCAGCCGCGCGCCGCGCGACGCTTCCCAGCCCGGCAGCATGCACACCGCATCGCAGGTGACAAGCCGGGCAATGTCCATCCGCATGCAGTCCAGCCACTGCGCGTTCGGGTCGGCGTTGATTTCTGCCGGGTTCTCGACGTGATGACCCTGGGCACGCAGCGCACTGGCAGCGGCGTGGAACGCGGGGAAGTTCAGATCCTTGTGGCCCGTCATCGGGCCGGCGACGTAGATACGCTTCTTCATTCTTCTTCCAGTTCAAGCGGCAGCGCGCCGCACAAGTTCGACAAGTGCCACTGCAGCCTGCAGCGATACGACTCCATTTCCGACCTGGCGCAGCTGGTGAGCGCGGGATTCGTCCACCAGATAGGCCATCCCATCAGCCAGCATCCGAACGCCGGGTTCAACCGCCGGGGCAAGGTCCGGGCGGTGGGCGATAACTCCCGGCCATCGAGGGTCGAGAGGACCGGGTGCGAAAAGTGGTGTTCCACGAAGTTCGGCAGCTGTTCGCCGCCCGTGTGGTTGCGGCTGGCCTGGCTGGCTTGGCTGTTCGGGGTTCGGTAGTCCCGGCTGGCTGGGGTTGGCCACTGCTTGCTGGCGCGGTCCAGAGTCATCATTGAGGCCTTCGGCGATCCGCTTTGCTCGGCGTCCATCGCCATCGGCGTAGGCCACTGCGCTGCCGCGCTGGGCAGCATCAAGTCGCCCTTGCTGCCTGCCTGATTCGGGCCACCCTTCGTGCCATCCGTCGCCCGCGGTGTCGGCCAGTGCTGCGCCTGCCCCGTCAGCGTCAGCCGCTCCTGTCCCGGTATCCCTCGATCGCGCGTGTATTCGTTTCCCTGGCTGTTCGACACGCTGGGCGTCATCCACATGGCTGCATCCCGGTTCAGGTTGGCGCCCTGGGTTGAATGCAAGTCCGCGCCCGGCCGGCGGCCATCGTGGGCTGTCGGACTGGCCCAGAGCTTGGCCGCCAGTGCAATCGTGGGCCTGTCTGCCGCGCCCGGTGATCTCGAGCGGTTGATGCGTTCGTGGCCGGTGTCCGGCGTTGGCCAATACCTCGCCTGCGATTCCAGGCCTACCGTGCGTTTCTCGCCCGAGCTGGTGCGTCCCTTGGCGGCTACCAGTTCCGGCGAGACACAGCGCCCACCGTTCGGGACATTCGGTGTCAGCCACTCGCCGCCATGCGAGGCAGAACCACCGTGCGCGCCCATGGCTGGCGCCCACGTCGGACGCGGAAAGAGTGATCCATTCCGCGTCCCACCCGCGGTCGGCCAGTTCTCCCACGACTCGGGCGGCGGCGCGCTCTTCAAGCGTGCCTTCGGTTTCGTCCACAGCGGTGGCGGTGGCAGTAGCGATGGCGCTGACGTTCTCCAGAACGAGGAACCACGCACCGCAAGCGTCTGCGATGTCGAGGATGTCGAAGAACAGGCCAGAGCGCTTTCCGTCCAGCCCAGCGCGCTTTCCGGCAATGCTGATGTCCTGGCACGGGAAGCCCGCAATGAGGCCGTCCACGCATCCACGCCACGCTGCGCCGTCGAAGGTGAGCAAGTCAGACCAGATAGGCGCCGGATCAAGGGCTCCCGCTTCCATAAGGCGGGCAAGCTGCGCGGCTGCAGGGGCTTCCCGCTCCACGTAGCAAACGGTGCGGTGCTCGGTTCCGAGTAGCTGGAATCCGGCGCGGACGCCTTCACCGAGCATGCCGACGCCGGCGCATATTTCGATGGAATGTAGAGCCACATCAGTTCACCATTTCCATCTGCACGGCCAGGGCCGGTACCGCCGCGCCTAGCGTGCGAGTCGTCTCTTCGGCGGTCTTGAGGCGTTCCCGTGCGATGTTCACGTAGGCCGCCTCGCGCTCGGCGCCGATGAAGCGGCGGCCGGTCATCACCGCCGCCACGCCCGTGGTGCCGCTGCCGGCGAACGGGTCCAGCACGATGCCGCCCGAGACCACGGGGCGCACCAGCTCGCACATCAGCGCGGTGGGCTTGCCCGTCATGTGGTGCTTGTCCGCCTGGCGCACGGGTATCTGCAGGCAACCGTCGAACGGGCCGTCGTGTTCCAGCATGACCGCCGCCCCCTTCGTGCCCCACACCACGTATTCGCACTGATGGCGGAAGTAGCCCTTGTGCGGGGCGCGCGATCCGCGCCCCTTGTCCCAGGCCACCAGCCCGCGCCAGAACACGCCGCCAACTTGCACGGCATCGGTCATCACGGGCAACTGCCGCCAGTCGGTGAAGGCCATGAAGTAGCCGCCAGGCTTGAGCACGCGCACGCATTCCGCGATCCACATCGCGCACCACGTCATGTAGCTGCGCTGGTCGCGCGAGTCGCCGCCGAAGGTGGGGTACTTGTGGGCGAATCCGCCCTGTTGATACTTGTCTTCCGGCGCCTTCATCTTGTCGTCGCGGGAGAAGCCACCGCTGCTATAGGGCGGGTCCGTGATGACGGCATCGACGCACGCATCCGGCATCTGCATCAGCATCGACATGCAGTCGCCATGTGCCAGCGTCCAGGGGGCGGGCTTGATGAATTCTTTCGAGTGCATCAGGCTTGGCCCTCCACTGCACCGGCCGGGCATAGCGGGCGTTGATAAAGTTCCGGCCCGGCCACGTCGGCCAACGTGGCAATGCCGGCCTGCACGCGGCTGGCGATCCAGTCCGCGTCGTCGCGGCGCGGCACCGGCTGCACGGGGTTGGCCGACAGCAGGGCGTGTGCTGCGGTGGCGGCGGCTTGCAGCACCGGCGCCTGGGCGGCCTGCCAGCGGTGGCCCGTCATGCTCATGTGAATGACGGTGCGCAGCGCGGCGTGGATGCTGCGCGCTTCGGGCGAGCCGAAGGACTTCTCTGCGGCGATCTCCGAACCGATGGCCAGCACCCAGGCCAGATTGGGCAGCAGGTCGGCAGCGTCGGCGCCGTCATCGCGCAGGAACAGGCTGATGGAGAAGTCCAGCATGTGGCGCCGCATCTCTTCGCGCGCCACGGCAACGCCCACGGCGCCGCACTGCGCCAGCTGCTGGCGGGACCGTGCGGGCCGGCCGTGGCGGCGCTTCGTCTTCTTGGTGGTTTTCATGGTGAGGCTTTCAGCGGGGGCAGTTGGTCAGCGTGCGGCGGTGCGTGCCGGCGCTGCGGTGCTGCAGTTCGGCGCCGGAATAGGTGGGCGCGCTCTTCCAGTTCGTGCGGATGGGCTGCGCCACGTCGTAGCTGATGCGCTCGGCTTCGCGGATGCCGGCCCACTTCGCGGGCTCGATGGGGTGGGCGAGGGCGTTGGCGGCTTTCGGCTTCGTCATGGCTCAGGCCTCCACGCGCTCTACGCGCAGCACGGCCTTGCCGCTGGTGATGTGGGCGCCGGCCTCGGCCTGGGTGGCGTTGGCGGCTTTCAGGCGCAGGGTGGGCAGCAGGCCTGCGTCTGCCAGGTCTTCCACGTCGGCGGGGTGGATGCCGTTCGGCACCAGGGTGGCGCGGTAGCTGTGCTGCCGCTGGATGGTGTGATGGGTTCGCATGGTTTCCTTCGTGATGGGTGGGGTAGGGGGTCAGGCCACCAGCTGCAGCTGGGCCTGCTGGGTGTCGGCAGCGGGCGCGGCCGGTGCGCGGCGCTTGCGGCGCGGCTTGGCGGCGCTGGCCAGGCGTTCGCGTTCGGCGTCGAACACGGCGCGCAGGTGCTCGGGCGTGGTGCCGGCGGCCGGCGTGTAGTCGCCCTGGCGCTGGCGTTGCCAGCAATGCACGCGTGGCTCGGTTCTTGTGGCGGGCATGGCGTCACTCCTTTGGTTCGGTGGTGGGGATAAGCAAGAGCGCACGGTCGATGCGCTCGATGGAAAAGGCGCCCAGCAGGTCGGGCAGCAGCTCGGCGGGCGTGGCCAGCACGTCGCGCTGCATGGCGTCGCGGGCTTCGGGGCCGTCGTGCATGTCGTCGCAGCGGCGGCGGGAAGCCAGCAGTACTTCGCGGCGCAGCGGTTCGGCCGAATCGCCCATGCCGCGGCCGGCCTGGCGGGCCGTGGTGCGTGGAGTGGGGCGCGTTGTCACCAGTCCCACCCGTCAGCAGCGTCATCTGCAGTCACCAGCCGCTCGGCGGGCCGCAGGTTTTTGAAGAAATCGACCACATCAGGGGTCAGCCACTCGGCTGGATCGTGGTCGCGGGGGGCCAGAACGGCCTGCGAGAGCGCGCCGTCCAGGCGGGCCGTACAGTTATTGAAACCAGTCCAAGGCGCCGCCAAGGCGGCGCTGTCCCGGCCCTTGCCGGCGCTCTGCGCTTGCGTGGCCTCATCCAGCACGGGCGCCCAGGCAATGCGGCGGCTCACCAGCCACCGGCCGCACATGCGCCCGCGCTGCGGCTGCAGGCCCACCATGCGGCCCACCGTCACCTCTTCGCTGTATTTGTTGACCTGGCCCGCCTCCACGTGACGATGCACGGGCCGCAGGTGCCAGCACTTGCGCGGCAGCGCGTGGCCGCCCATGGCCTCCATGAAGATTCGCCAGTCCGCGCGCATGGTGCCGCTGCGGTGGCATGCGCTGAATGCCCGCACCGTGTCGCGGTCGCCCTCGCGCTGGAACAGTTCCAGCTGGTCGGAGGACACGCGGCGCAGCTCGCGCCATACCGTCACGCTGGGCATGCCGATGGCCTGAAATTGCCGGATGCCCCAGGTAGCGGCCCAGGCGTCCACGCGGCGGTGGCCGGCGGCGGGCTCGCGCACGTCGCGCGCATCGGTTGGCCCCAGGTCCAGGGCAATCTGCTGGCCCTGCACCACGTCCATGTGCTCGGCCAGAGCCACATGGCCCACGCTCTTGGCGATGTACTTCGCCACGTAGCCGGCCGCGCCGCCCTTCACCATGCGCTTGATATTGATGCGGTTCTCACGCGCGCCGCGTTCGTCGCCGTCGTCGCTCAGCCAGTAGCGGCGCAGCATTTCTTCCACGTCCTGCGCGCCTTCTTCGTCCTCGGTCCAGATCAAGGCATGCCAGTGCGGCGTGGCATCGTGGTGCGGCTCGGCCACGCGCAGCCCGTACATCCGCACGCCCGCACGGGCCAGGGCCGCGCGCGTCTTGGCCCACTTGTCGCGCAGCCACATCTGGCCGTCGCGCGGCGTGGCACCGCCGTATTTCTTATTGGGGATGGGCCGCCCGCCACTGCCCAGCTTGACCGGGTGGAAGCGGCTGGGCAGCGTGAGCGTCAGGAACAGGCCCACATGCCCGCGCGCATCCGCGTATTCCTCGGCGCCGCGTATGCGCGTCATCAGCTCGCCGCCGCGGATGATGGGGTTCGCGGTGCCCAGCGTGGCCAGCTCGGCCAGCGTGTACACCTGCCCGGCCTCATTGCGATACAGCGTGCGGCTCAGTGCCTCGGCATTGCGCTGCAGCTGCGCTTGCCGGCGCTGCAGGCCGTCTTCGCTGACGTACCCTCCGCGGCCCTTGTGTACGAGCCCGAGCCCCACGGCGCCAGCCTCCACCACGCGGGCCACATGCACGCGCAGCCGGCGGCGCCACCATGCCGCATCCTGCGCCCGCAAGATGCTGGGCAGGCCCTCGATGGGCTTGTCTTCGGTGATGCCCACGCAGCGCACCAGCATGCGAATGGACTGCACCCGCGCTGCCAGCGCGTCGCCACGGCCCATGGCGAGCGCGTCCAACTCGTCAGCCTCGGCCGCCAGCCGTTTGGCCATGGCGCAAATATCGTAGTCATCCAGATTCCAGAGGCTGGCCGCGCCGTAGCTGTCTTCAAACTCCGCGATGGCCTGCAGCAAGTCCCACGCCTTCGCCCACTCGGGCGGCTGGCGCAGGTACTCTTCCGCCGACATGCCCGCCGCCGCTATAGGTGGCGTGGCGACATCGAAACGCCCGCGGATTGCAGCCTGCCAGCCCGCTGGCGCGCACTTGATGACGCGCTCCATGTGCGTGCGCGCCATGTGCGGCGTCGGCTTGTTTTTCTCCCAATCGGCGAGGCTCGCGTTGGGCAGCTTGCGCGGAATCGTCGCCATGGCTCAGACCCTCGCCGCCAGGGCCACCAAGCCCGTGATGTGGCGCTTGGCGCTGCGCACCACTCCGCTGATACGCATGCGCTCGGGCGGTGGGATTTCGTGCCAATCCCGGCCGGCCAGTTGCTGCAGCGCGTCCATGTTTTCGCCCACGCCGGCCAGCACCAGCAAATCTTCGCGCCAGCTGCGCGGCAGCGAGCGCCATTCGCACGCCGCCGCATCCGCGAATCGGCCGAAGCTCGCCTTGCGCGTGAGTTCATCGCGCAGCTGCATGAGGTGCGTCAGCACGTCGCCCTGGGCCGGCGCCGTCTTGTTGTCCGGCCGGTCCATCACCTTGGCGCAGTTCAGGCACACCATCCGCAACGGCTGCGATGTTGGCGGCAGTGGCTCGGCATCCAATGCGGATTGCACGGCCTCGGGCAATCGCATATTCACGCAGCGGCCCCCACGCGGCGCAGGCCGAAGCCCGCCACGGGCACGCCCATGGCCTCGATCACGTCGAAGGCGCAAGCCCATGCTGCAGCCATACTGGCGGCCTGCACGGGGCGCATGCGCAGCCCTTCGGGCGTGCGGTAGGTGATGGCGTAGGTGTTCACCGGCCGCTCCCTTCGGGGCCGGCCAGCGCTGCCGCGAACGCGCCCAGGCCCACGCAGCCCAGCGCCAGAGACAGCCACACCAGCGGCGCGGCATCGGCCGCCATGCCGGCCACGCCCAGCGCGATGGACAGCAGGGCGATGCGGAAAGCCATCACGCGCATGCCGGCACCTCCAGCAGGTGCTTGGCGCGGCCATCGATGTTGATCGACACGCGCAGGCGGCCCTTCACCAGTTCCAGCCGCAAATCCCTGTCGCCGTAGTCGTATTCCTTGCGCACGTCCACGCGCATGCCGGCGGCCATCAGCACGTTGGCCAGCTTGACATTGCGCGTGCGGTCGAGGACGCCGGAGCCCAGGTAGATCGCCTTGCTGCCCCAGTCCCGCACCTCATCCAGATTCAGCACGATGCCTGCTGCAGCGATGGCCGGCATGAACGCATCCAGCAGCGCCAGCCGGGCGGCCATGCGCTTGATGCCGGCCAGCCGATCCGCGTGGCGGGCATGCTCATAGGCCAGCAGCTGTGCGCCTAGCGGCTTTGGCGCTTCATCGCGCCGGGTGGTGGAACGTGACGACATGGGCAAACCTCCGGTTTCTTCGGGCAAAGCAACCCCCTGCCTGGCGTTTCCGCCTTGCAAAAATCAGGGGGTGGGATGGGGTAGGGCGCCGCTGCTATTGAGCGGCTCCAGGGGGGAAAGCTAGGTCGTGATGGCCGCCCCGCTGCGGGCCGTGTCGGCCCGTGCCAGCTGCAGCGCCAGGCGCTCGCGGCGCACGCCGGCATCCAGGGGCAAGGCCACATCCATGGCGGGCATTGAACTGAGCGACACCGTGCGCAGCACCTCCAGCGCCGACACGTACACATGGCCGCAGCGCCAGTTGCTGCAGCGGTAGGTGATTTCGCGCATGGTGCGGCTCATCTCGCGGCTATCGATGGCCACCGCCCGCTGGCGGCAGTGCGGGCAGGTGGTGGTGATCCTCATGTAGCGGTCGGCCGGCGCGTGGCTGCTGGCGCGGCAAGCTGCCGTCACCGCGCCCCAATCGCTCATGGGTTGGTGCAGGTTGGCGGCGTAGTCGGCCTCGGGGTCCGATGCCATGTCGAAGGCCAGCTGCTCGCGCCGCGCAAAGCGGCTCATGGGCAGGCGCACGGCGGGCGACGGCGTGGCGCTGGCCACCAGGGTGCGCGCCACCTCCAGGCCGGCCACGTACACATGGCCGCAGCGCCAGTTGGCGCACTGGTAGGTTATCTCGCGCAGCGTGGGCGACACCTCCACGCTATGCACGGCCTTGGCCCGGCTGCGGCAGTGCGGGCAGGCAATGGTGATCCGCATGTAGGCGTGCGGGTCTTGCGCGGCGGCGTGCAGCGCTTCGCGTTCGGCCGTGGTGTGCATCATGTCCGGGGCTTCCTGTGTGGGGTGCGGGCTGGGCGTGCGGGTGCTATTGAGCGGCTCAACAGCGGCTAATTGCTGCGGGCGCCTTGCGCTTCGGCCGCGGGCGGCAGGCCGTGTTCGGCGCGGTAGGCCTCCAGGCCGCGCAGGTACACGCGGCGCATGAAGCTGGCCGCGCTGCGCTCTTCGGCCTGGGCCAGCTGCACGGCCTCGGCCAGTTCTTCGGGCCACAGGCGCATGCCGGTCTGCTGCATCTTGGGCTTCAGCTGCGCTTCAACGGGGGCGGCCAATCGCCCGGCCGCCCGGTTCTTCTGCACCAGGGCCTGGAAGCTGCTGCTGGAGTGGTTCGCGTTGTGCATGGGTGGATTCCTTCGTGTTGTCGATGGCCAGCCGGGGGCCGGGCCGTTTGCCCGTCATTCCGTGAACGACGCGCTCCAGCTGCCTGCTAATCAGCAGCTCGATCACTGCCGTGGTGCTGGGCAGCTGGTAGTGCTGGCGCAGCAGCTCCAGGCGGCTTTCCAGCGGGGCGGAAACATCCACCTGGGTGTCTTTCGTGTGCATCGGGCATGGGGCCTTGCGCTCTTTAGCGGCCTGCCTGGGCGGGCAGCGCCTGCAAGCCAAGTTCCTGCAGTGCCTTTTCAGCGGCCTGCATGGTCATGCTCTCGATCAGCGTGGCTTTCTGCATGCCCAGGCGGTCGGCCAGCACTTCCAGCAGCTGCTGGTCGGCGCGCTTGAACCGGACGGTGTGACGGAACACGCGGGCGTGTTCTTCCCTGTTTTCGTAAGCCATAGCCAAGCCTCCCCGCGCAAATGGCGGCGTGTACCATCGTGTTAGATGGCGTGTTTACCTTATGCGCTGGATTGTGCGGCATTTTTTTGCCGGTCACAAGCAAAAAATTACATATGGACGAAAAAAACCAGCAGGAAAACGCCTTGAGGGCGGAAATTGGCTTGAGGATGAGGGAGGAGCGTGAGCGTCTTGGACTCAAGCAGGCAGATTACGGCCGGTATGGGGATTGGCCCGTTCGAACCGTCAGTAGTTGGGAGGCAGGCCGAACCTCCCCTAAAGCCGAATTTTTCGCCGATGTGCAGGAACTCGGGCTTGACGTTCAATACATCATCACTGGCCGCCGTTCTGCTCCGGCTCGACCCGTGTCCGCACCGACGCCGATCAACGATGCTGACTCCATCCACATCCCTCTCTTGAACGCTGTCGGCAGCATGGGGCCGGGCAATGAACTCATGCCCGATGACGTGATCCTGGGCGACGTGCCCGTGTCACGCCAGTGGTTGAGCCGACACCTGCCGCGCAGCCGGCCTGAGGCGCTGCGCATGGTCCATGCCTACGGCGACAGCATGGGAGAGACCCTCGCATCCGGCGATTTCGCCATCGTGGACACAGACGCCAAGGTTGCCGACATCGATGGCGTCTATGTGCTGCAGGCCAACGGCCAGCTGTTCATCAAGCGCGTGACGCGGCGCATGGACGGCGCGCATGTCGTCAGCAGCGACAACCCCAGCGTTCGGACGGTGGACGTGCTCGACGGTTCGCAGCCGGTGCGGATTTGCGGACGGGTGGTGTATGGATGGAACGGGCGCCGTTTTTGACGCCAGGTTAGAACAGGGCGTAGAGCCCGCAACAAGGGGATGGCATGGTTTCTTTTATCGGATGGGCGTTCGTGCTTCTGGCGGTGGTGTTCTTCACGATAGGCGTGGTGGGTTTCATCAAGCCCAGCGCTATCAATACCAAAGACGGTAGGCCGCCCACACGCCTGCGCATGTTCCTTGTGGCGTGGCTGGCACCTATTCCGCCGGCGTTGATTGGCCTGCTGATGCTCATTCCATCAAGCCCCGTCACGACCGTTGCTTCCCAAGTCAATCCTACGCCTGGCACGCTGACTGCGGCCGATCTCCAAAAACCTTGGCCGCTTACGGTGTCGCAGGTAGTCGTTCATTGTGAGGATGCAAACCACCTCACGCTTGAGGCTGGCGGCAAGCGCTACCAGTTGATCGGTAGCCGCAACCCAGAGGCGCGCGGGTGGCTGCGCCGCGACGACATTTGGGCGCCGAGCACGACCGTGCCAGGCCTGCGCGAAGACATAGGCGAATTGGTGGACGTAGCCAGTTCGCACTGCGCGAGCATCGGCAAGCCAATGGGCGGGGCGTAGGCCGCAGCTTGCTTGCATCCACACTGCTTTGCCTTGTCGTTGGCATCACTGACGGCGACACCCTCAAGGCGCGCTGCGGCGATCCGGGCGCGTACCAGCAGATCACCGTGCGGCTGGCGGCCATCGATGCGCCCGAGTCGCGCCAGCCTTTCGGCCGTGCCAGTCGTCAGCATCTGGCGGTGCTCTGCCACCAGCGCGAGGCGGTGATCCACCCGCGCGCCAGGGACCGCTACGGGCGCACGGTGGCCGATGTCGCATGCGCGGGCCAGGACGCCGGGCGCGCTCAGGTGGCTGCCGGCATGGCGTGGGTGTATGACCGCTATGCGACGCCGCAGGATGCGCCGCTCTATGACCTGCAGCGGCGCGCCCGTGCGGCCGGCGCTGGCTTGTGGGCCGATGCGGATGCAGTGCCGCCATGGGACTGGCGCCGACAGGCGCGACGGCCTGCGGCTGTGCCCAGGTAGCCGCCGCCGCGATTACGCGGCCAATTTGCCCTTTTCCACGGCCTCGCGCAGCAGGTTATTCACTCGCGTCTGCCAGCCTTCGCCGGTGCTCTTCATTTTCTCCAGCACGTCGGCATCCAGGCGCATGGTCACCGGCACCTTGGTCGCGGCCAGGCGGGGGCGCCCACGGCCTCGCACCTGCATGCGTGCCACGTCGGCGGCAGTGATTTCCATGGTGTCGGGGTCGGCGGCGATGCCGGCCTCGATGGCGGCATCTTCGGCCGCCGTGGGCATGAGCAGCCCGAGCTTTTTAGATCGCGTCATACAACCTCACTTCGCGTGTATTGGCCTTGCGCAGGCTGATGATGCGCATGGCATCGCCGCGCTGCACGAACACCACCATGTACAGCCGGCGCTCGATCACGGCGAAGCCGATTTCTCGCACCTCGCCATAGTCGCGCCGCACGTCGGGGGCACAAAGCACATCAGCCCATTCGATGCGTTCCGCCAAGGCCAGCGAAACACCATGCTTGTCTTTGTTGAGTTCATCCTTGGCGGTGTCGAATTCGATGCGCATGGAATTATTGTATGTACATTAATTCGCTTTGTCTAGTGTTTTATCGATCTCCGTCTGGCTCTGCCTCATCCCCACCTTCCACCCCCTCGGCCTGCATCGTCTCCAGCGTGATGTGCGAGGTGTAGCCGCCGCCCTCCAGCGTGTGGCGCACGGCGGTAATCATCCAGGGCGTGGCGTCGATTTGCGGCTTGTAGCCGGCCACGGCGGCCGGGCGCTGGGGCGTCAGGTCGGCCCGGCCGTAGGCGAGGGTGATCTCGAAGCTGTAGATGCCGCGCTGCACGCGCAGCCACTCGGCGCGCGCGGCGGCCATGGCGTCGGCCTGGCTGGCGAAGGTGGCGCGCAGGGTCTTGGCCCGGCCGCTGATGCCGGCCACCACGCTCTTGCGGGCGCCGGCCTTGGTGCTGGTGTAGTAGGCCTTCACGCCGCTGTAGGCCTCGCGGTCGCTGCGGCTGTAGCGGTGGCTGTCGCCGTCCATCCGCGTGATGAGCACCGGGGGCAGTTCCTTGCCGCTCGGCGTGCGGGCGTTGCGCTTCTGGCTGAACAGGATGCAGCCGGCCTTGATGGTGGCGATGCAGTCGAATTGCCGGCCCAGCCGGCGCAGGAATGACGCGTCGGACTCCTGCGCCTGGTCGGCGTGCTTCACGGCGCGCTTGGCGATGGTGGCATCCACCTGGGCCTTCAGCTTGTTCTGCGTGGCGATGCTGCGCACGATGGCGCCCACGGTGGTGGCGTGCCAGCTGCGGTCCTTGAGCATGCGCAGCTCGTCCAGCAGGTCGGCGGCGCGGGCGCGCAGGGTGATGGTGTCGGGCGCGCCGCTGTATTCCACGGCCTGAATCGTGTAGCTGCCTTTGTCCACCAGCCCGATGGGCTGGCCCGCGCCGCTGCCGTCGCGCGTGCCGGTGGCGGTTTCCCAGCCGATGGCGACGGTGAGCGGGTCGCCGGTTTCGGGCAGGGCCACGGCGCCGTCGTGGTCGCTGATGACCACCTCCACCTCGTCGGCCGCGTTCTCGCGGCTGTCGCTGATGGCAAGCCGCACCAGCCGGGGCGCGATGCGCGCGGAAATGTCCTGGCCCTTGACGGTGACGCGCCAGACGGGCCGCATGTGGACGCCCGGCGGCGCGGGCCGGGCGCCGCGCACCTGGGGCGCGGGCAGGGTGGCGGCGATGGCCTGCACGTCGTTGGTCACAGGCTCATCCCCCGCGCGCTGGCGACGGCGCCCAGGTCGCCCATCTCTGGCGCAGGGGCGGCTTCTTCTACGCCCTGGTCCACGCGGCGCAGGGTGATGCTGAAATCGGTCTTGCGCGGCATGCCGTCGGCGAAGAAGAGGCCCTTGGTCTCCTGCATGTCGGTGATGACGTAGGCGCCGTAGTTGCGGCCCGTGCCTTCCACCAGCGCCCAGGCCAGGCCCTGATCGGCCATGGCGCGCAGGGTGTCGAGGCTGTCGAGCTTGCCGAACTCCGGCACCACGTTGCCGGTGATGGTGATCGTGTCCTCGCCCGGCCCCAGGAACTGCGAGGCATCGCGCCCGCCCACGATGGCCTGCGTGGGGTGCTTCCAAGAGCTGCGGCGCTGCAGCTCTTGATAGGCCAGCGTGTCGATGGCGAAAACGAAAAGGCCCAGGGCCAGCATCATGGTTCTTCCTCTCTGTCTCAATTGCTCAGATCGTAGAAGCCGCCGCCAGCGCGTGCGCGCTTGTCGGCCTCGCGGCGGTCCAGCTCGGAGCGCACCGCTGCGGCCAGGGCCTGCATATCCATGCCTGGCGCGGCGTGGATGTGGATTTCGATGCGGTCGCCAGCGGCCAGCGCGGCGGGCGCCGGGGCGGCAGGGCGGGGCACCTGTGGCGCCTGCAGCGGTGGGCGGCGGTCGATGGGGGCCAGCGGCTGCACCTGTGCCAGAGCGGGCAGGGCGCCGGCATCCGCTGCGCGGGCGGGCAGGGGCATGGCCTGGGGCACGGCCAGCGCCAGGCGCTGCACAAGGTCGGGCAACTGGGGCGGCGTGCCGGCGACGATGCGCTGCACCATGTCCGGCAAGGCGGGCAGCACGGGCGGGGCGATGGCCGGCGCCGGCAGGGCAGGGGGCGCCACGGCAAGGGGACGCGCTGCCAGCAGTGGCAGCTGTGGCATCGGGGGGGCGGCGAGCGCCACGCGCTGCACAAGGTCGGGCAGCGCGGGGGGTGCGGCCATGGCGGGCGCCGGAAGTGCCACCGCCGCAGCGGCGGCCATGGCGCCGGCCGCATTGCGCACCATGCGCTGGGTGCCCTCGATGCCCAGGGCAGCGCCTTCGCCCACGTTGATGCCGGCGGCCAGGAACACGCGGCTGGGCGAGTGGATGCCCAGCTTTTCCTTGAACCAGCCGATGGCCGAATCCGCCGCCGCGCCGATGGCGTCGCGCACCATGCCCACGGTGCTGGTGATGCCGTTCGCCAGTCCCTGCACGATGTTCCGCCCGAACTCTGTGAAGCGCTGCGGCAGTTCCAGGCCGAAGTAGCCCATCACGCCCGCGAACGCCTGGTAGAAGAGGCCCAGCGGGGACCAGTTCACGATGGCCGCGCCGATGGTGGCCAGCACGGCGGGGAACGAGCCGCCCAGCTGCTGCCACACGCTGCTGGCCGCTGCCAGCAGGCTCTGCCACACCGCCTCGATCGCGCCGGCCACGCCTTGCCACGCGCTTTCGGCCATGCCGCGCACGGCCTGCCATGCGGCGGCCAGGGTGCTGGTGATGGCCTGCCACGCGCCTGCGGCGATGGTCTGCACGCGCTGCCACACGCCAGCGAAGAAGCTACTGATGGCGCCCCAATGCCGATAGACCAGATACGCCGCCAGCGCGATGGCGGCCACGGCGGCGCCGATGGGGTTGGCCATCAGCAGCCGCAGCACGCCGGCCACTACGGTGCCGACGAATCCCAGCGCTGCGCCCAGGCCGCGCAGCACCAGCGCCAGCACGCCGCCCTGCACGCCGATGGCGGCCAGCGCGAAGCGCACCACCAGCAGCGGCGCGAGCATGCCGGCCAGGCCGACCATGAGGCCGCCGATGCCGACATACAGCACCGCCACGGCGGCGGCGGCCTTGGTGAGCCAGGCCACCAGCTGCGGGTTGGCCTTGACCCATGCGCCCACTGCAGCGGCTGTCTCGCCGAGCCAGTTCACCAGATTCTTCGCGTCCGGCGCCACGGTTTCGCCGATGGCGGCCAGCACGTTGGTCCAGGTGCCCTGGGCGGCCTCCACCGCGTTGGTGATGGTGCCGAGCTGCAGATCCACGCGCTTGCGCAGATCGGCCTGGGCTTGCATCTTGCCGACGACTTCCTTGTAGCCGTCGATGCCTTTGCTCAGGAAGACGTTCAATACGTCCAGCGTTTCGGCGTCGTCGCCGAACAGTTCCTTGATGACGCTGGTGCGCTTCTGGGTGCTGAGTTTCTCCAGCTGCTTGAGCTGGGCGAACATCTTTTCCACGCCTCCGAACTCGCCCTTCCCATCGGTGAAGTCGAGGGTGAAGCCGGCCTTGTTCTTCTTCAGCAGCGCGTTGGCCTTGCCGGCTTTCTTTTCATCGAAGCCGGCCTGCACCACCTTGCGGATGGCGTTGCCCGCCTGTTCCCCAGGCATGCCTTTCTGGTCCATCATGACCAGCATGGGCGCCAGGATCTTCGCTGCCTCCAGGCCCTCTTTCTTCATCATGGACATGGCGGGCGAGAGCTTGCCGAAGCCCTGCAGCATGTTGGTGCTGTCCACGCCCAGGTAATAGGTGCGCTGGATCATGTCCATCAGCCCGAGCATGTCTTTCTCGGTGGTGCTGGTGGCGTCCTGCATCTTGGCGGCGAACTCGGCCGCCTCGGTGACGGGCATGCGAAGCTGCACGCCCAGCAGCGCGGCGGCTTCGCCCGTGCCGCCCAGGATGCTCTTCGCGCTCAGGCCCTGGCGCTTGAGCACCGTCATCATTTCCGTGAACTCGGCCGTGGTGCCGGGCAGGCGGTCGCCCAGGCGCTGGGCGAGCGCGTCGATTTTCTCGAAGTCCGCAGCCACGCTGCCGTCCGACTCCATCATGCTGGCCTTCAGCTGGGTCGTGGCGTTCTCTTGCTCGGCATAGGCGCCCATGCTGGCGGCCACGGGCCGGGCCACGGCGGCGCCCGTGACCACGCCGGCCACGCCTGCTCCAGCCATGGCGGCGGTGCCGGCCATGCGCTTGCCGTGCGCCTCTTTCAGCGCGGCCATCTTGCGGTGCTGGTCTGCCACCTTCGCCATAGCCTCGCGCTGGCGTTCCACTTCCGTGGTGCCAGCCTTCCACTCTCGATTGATCTGGCGCAGTTTCGCGGCGAGCTGGGTCGTTCCCACGCCTGATTCGTCAAGACGGCCCTTGTAGCCCTTGAGAGATGCGTTCACCTCTTCCTGCCGGCGGCGAAGCTTGCCCAGCTCGTTTTCGTGGGCCTTGATGGCGTCTTGTTCGCGTCTTACCTCATCGGTGGCTTTGCGGTGTGCCTGAGTGACCTTCAGCAAGGTAATGCGTGCGAGTTCAATCTGCCGGATGTACGCGGCGGACTCGATGTTGCCATCTTGGAAGCCCTGAATCAGCTTGTCATGGGCTTGCCGTGCCACCTTCACGCTGGCCGCCATGTTGGAGATTCTCGAGCCCTGCTGCTGAACGTGGGCGTTCGCCGCTTTGATTTTCTCGGTCAAGCTGGCTTGCGTGGCCTCTAGCGCCTTTTGCTCTTTCGCCATCCGGTGAAAGCCGCGAATGTCGCTCAGCTGTTTGCTTAGGGCGCCGGTCGCTTCGCGTGTGGCCTTGAGGCCCTGCGCTGTGGCCTTGGCCTGGCGGTCGATGCCGCGCAGCGGGGCCAGGGCCTTGTCCACCATGGACATGACGACTTGGAGTTTCAGGGATGCGGCCATGGTGGGGCAGGGGGGCTATTTCTGTGGGTGGTATCTCAGGCGCGCACGTTCGCGCCATTCGGCCAGTTCGGCCAGCGTCATGGGGTCCATGTCCGCCGGCCGCCAGTGGAAGACCATGGCAACGTCGGCCATGGCGTCTTCTACGTGTTCGCAAATTCCTCGCGGATGCTCTTGCGCATAAAAAAACCGACCACCTGCGTGCCCAGCTCGGTGAGGTCGGCCGGGTCCATGGCGGCGACTTCGGCCGGCGTGAGCGTGGGCGCGCTGATGCGGGGCAGCACGGCCTGCAGCGCGCCCACGTCCAGCTGCAGCAGCTCGGTGAGCTTGATGCCGCGCAGCTCGCCGGCCATGGGCTTGCGCAGCTGCACATGGGTGATGGTCTGGGTGCCGCGCTGGATGGGGAAGTCCAGCGCCGTGCCGGCGGGCACGGCTTGCTCTTCGGTGGTGGTACGGGCGGTGGTGTCGGTTGTGGTGGTCATGGCGTGTCCAACAAAGGGGAGAGAGGAAGCGGGAGGAAAGAAGAAGGTGCCAGCGCGCGCGGCGCGCGCTGGGGGCGGTTACTGGCCGATGGCTCGGCGAATGTCGCCCAGCACGTCGGCACCGTCCACCTTGAAGACAAGGCCTGGCATGTCGATCTCGATCACTTCGGCGCCGTCGATGGTCAGCTTGTAATAGCTGACGGCGATGGTGTGGGTGTGCTCGGTTTTGTCGCCGGCCTTGGCGTCGCCGGAGTCGATTTCCTTCACACGGCCATAGACCAGCACCTCGCAGGCCTTGACGCTGCCGTCCGCATCGTCCTGATAGGCGCCGGCGAAGCGCCATTGGTTGGACTTGTGCGTGGTGCCACCGAAGGCGCGGAAGGCGTCCACCAGCAGGCCGCCGGCCTTGAAGGACATCTCCAGTTTTTCCAGGCCGAAGTCCACCTCGACAGGGCCATGCATGCCGCCGCCGCGCCACTCTTCCACTTTGCGGGTGAGCTTGGGCAGGGCCACGCTTTCGATCAGGCCTTTCCAGATATTGCCGTCGCCGAAGAGGTTGAAATTCTTGAGTTTGTTGGGCATGCCCATGGTGTTGTGCTCCTACGTGCGTTGATGGTTGGCGCGGTATCAGCTGGCCGCGATGGCCTGGGCGAACTCGGCCAGATAGGTGTCGGTGATCGACTGGTTGAAGATGAGGTTTTCCAGCGGCGGCACGGGCGTGTAGTCGTAGCTGATTTGCAGGCGGCCGGCGGCGAGGTCTTCCTTGGCGTTCAGGTCGGGGTCGAAGTACGCGTTGGCGCCGATGAGGTAGCCGCCGTTCACCAGATCGCGGAACCGGCTGTTGATGTAGCCCAGCATGTCGCGCACCAGCGAGGGGTGCATGGGCTTGTCGATGAACACGAAATGCGCCTCGGCGATGGTGTCGGCCAGTACCTGGGCGGTGCGGGTGTAGGGCTCGAAAGAGAACTTGCCGCCCTGCGCTTCGCAGGTGCGCGAACCCCAGAAGCGGTAGCCGTCGCGGCGGATCAGCGTGGTGACTTCCTTGCTGTTGAGGTAGCCGGCATCGCTGGCCGGGCTCTGCAGGTCGAAGAACACGTCGCGGCTGATGCCCTGCACGCCGTTCACCACCATGTTGGAGATGGACTTGTGCCAGCCGATTTCCTGGTCGAGCTTGGCGCGCAGGCCCAGGGCGTAGGCCACGGCGGGCACTTCTACCGCGTCGCCGGCCGCGCCGTCCCACGCCAGGAAGTTGGGCCACACCACCATCACTTCGCGCTGGCCGAAGTCGCCGCGGTAGGCCACGGCCTCTTCCTTCTTGGCCGCGTAGCCGCCCGTGCTGCTGCGGGCCGACACGTAGGCGAAGGCGCGCAGCTGCTGCGCCACGCTGGCCAGCTCGGTGGCGACGGCCTTGGTGTCCAGGCCTGGCGCGCCGATGATGCGCGGCTTCACGCCCAGTTGCCCTTCGGCCGCCAGCAGGGCCTGCAGGCCGGTGCGCTGGCCTGCGGCGGTGGTGGTGCCGATGATGTTGGTGGTGGTTTCGGCGGCGTTGGCGCCTTCGGCCACGCGCACCACCACGGTCATGGCGCGGGCTTGCTTGCTGATGGCGGCGAGCGCGCCGGCCAGCGTGCCGGCCGTGCCGGCCTTGCCCACGGCGCCGGCCGGGTTGGTCAGCAGCACGGGCACGTTGAGCGGGAAGGCTTCGTCGTCGGCATTGGGCGCGGTGGCCACCAGCCCGATGACGGCGGTAGCGACGACGCGGATGGCGGCGCCCGTGCTGTTCTTCTCGATGACGCGGACGCCGTGGTGGTATTCGGTGCTCATTGGGTTTCCTTCTGGGTTTCGTTGGTGGTCGGGGTGGTTGTGGTGCTGGTTGCGATGGCGGCTTCTTGCGTGGGGTCCGGCCAGCCGGCCGTGGTGTCGTAGGTGCGCGCGGCGTCCATGTCCGGCAGGGCGGCGATGGCTTCGGCGTGGGCGCGTTCGGCGCTGTAGCAGCGCTGCACATGGCGGGCGACGGCGCCGGCCACGGCGCGCACCTGGGCCACCGTGAGCGTGGCCCAGGCGTCGGCGCCCTTGAAGTCCACGGCATCCACCTGGGCGAGTTCGGCATTCGCCACCACGCTGGTGATGCGGTTCTGGTCTTCGATGCCGGTGGCCACGCGCAGGCCGGCCACGGTGATGCCGCCGGTTTCCACGGCCCAGCGCTTGGCGGCCACGTCCTGCAGCAGCCGGGCCTGCACGGCCTCCAGCGTGTCTTCGGCCGGAGCCTGCGGTGCAGGAGCTTCGGGCGGTTGCAGCGTGCCCCGCGCCTGTTCCAGCGTCCAGCCGGGCGGCACGCGGATGGGCTGGCCCGTTTCCAGGCTGTACACGGTGGCGCGGCTGTAGTCGGGCAGATATTCCCAGGGGGCGGCCGGGTCGCCTTCCGGCGCGTAGCGAGCGCATTCGTTCGTGCCCAGCGGGCGGGGCAGGGGCGCATCCACGGCGCCGCCGGGCACGATCCACGTTACCCCGTCGATGGGGCAGAGGTCGGCCACGGCCGGGCCGGTGAAGAGGCCCTGCGCGTTCAGCTGGGGGACTTCCTTGGTCTTCGGTTCGCTCATGGGGTGGGCTCGGTTCAATACTTGATGCAGAAGAGGTCGGCGGCGTTGATGGGGCGCGCTTCGTTGCCGCCGTCGGCGGCGATGGAGATGGCGTGGGTGTGGGTGCCGCTGCCCTCGATCCAGATCGTGTGTCCGTGCGCGCCAGCGCCCTGCATGGTTCCGCTGGTGACCTGCGCGCCGTAGTTGGGGTCGCCGTTGTCGCCGACCTCGCCGGTGATGCCGTGGTCCCACTGGTAGGGGCGGAACGTCATGTTGTGGACGTGGTCGCCCACGCCGGACGCGCTGGCGCCGTGGCCGTGCCAGCCGTTTTCGTGGATGGTCGCGGCGTGGCCGTGCGCCGCGTTCTGCGAGCCTTGGAACGAGCCCAGCGCGCGGCCGGGGTCGATGCCGCGCCCGTCATCCACGCCCCGCATGAACACGCCTCGGCGGTCGGGCAGGTTGAAGGTGGTCGAGCCGTCGCCTGCGCCGTGCGTGGTGCCGATGGCGGCGAAGAGCGCGGCGTAGGTGGTGCGCGACACGGCGGCGCCGTTGGCGCGCAGGTAGCCCACCGGGGCGTTGTGGCCGGCGTATTGGATGATGGTTCCGGGCGGCACCACGCCGCCGGTGCAGCCGGCGACGGTGAGGCCGTCGAAGCTGACCACTTCGCCGTGCGCTGTGGCTTTCTTCCAGGGCGTCCAGTCCGCCGCGTTGAACTTGGAGCGCTGGAAATGTTCGCCTCGGTGCGAGAAGTACTGCTGCGTGGTGATGGCTCCGCCCGCCCGCATCACCAGCAGCAGCCCGAACTGATAGGCCCCTGCCGGGTAGTTGCTGCCGCCCCAGCCATCGCCGTTCACGGCGTAGGTGCCTGCGGTGAGGTAGGTGTTCCAGTCGGCGGTCTTGGTGTCGAGCTGGCCGCGTTCCAGAACCAGCGTGGCGGGCAGTTCGGTGAGGTTGCCGAAGCGCAGGCTGGTGAGGCCGTAGCCAGAGCCCGTGAACGCCCCCGCGTCCACCTTGGAGAAGGTGCCCCGGCCGTCGTTTGCGATGCTTGCCACCACGTCGCCCGCGCCGTTGCAGAACTTCACCCCGTCGCCCCGGTAGTAGTTCACATAGATCGAGCGCGTGTCGCCAGCGTCTAGATGCAGCGATCCGTTCGTGGTGAGCACGGACGCTTCGTCGCTGCGGCCCTGCAGCGAGGCGCCCCAAGCACCAGAACCTGTGTGCAGCACCCCGGCCCATTCCGGGTTCGGCCCGTGGCTGGTGCGCGAACCCACCTTGAGCGATGCGAAATCAGCGGCGCTGCCATGGGCGGCGGTCTTGGCCCAGCCCGCCCAGGCGCCGCTGAAAGCGCAGCGCAGCCACTGTTCACCGTTGTGCGCCATATACAGCTGCGCCATGGCTTCGCCCTGGGCGCGCATGACGATCAGCAGGCCCCAGGAGTAAGCGCCTGGCGGGCAGTTGGCGCCGCCCATGCTGGCGCCGCCCACCTGATAGGTGCCTTCGGTGGTGTAGTCGTTCCAGTTGGCGGTGGGGGCGTCGAGCGACCCGCGCGAATAGAGCAGGCCGGCAGGGAGCCCCACGAGGTTGCCCCACTTCAGGCCGGTGATGTTGTCGCCCCGGCCTGCGGCGATGCCGCCCCAGCTCAGTGCGGCGCCTGCGGAGAAGCTGCCCTTGATGCTCAGGTCGCCGGCGGCGGTGATCCGGCCCGCCTCGCCGCGCGAGCCATTGCCGAAGATGATCCCGGCCGTGCCGCCGTACCAGTTTAGGTAAGTGGCGTTGCCTGGCGCGGAGTCGAGGTGCAGATTGCCGTTGGTGGTGACCATGCCGGCGCGTGTCTCGCCGTCATCGCGGCCATTCCCGCCCACGATGAGGGAGGCGCCGTAGCTGGAGTTCGGGCCGTACACCGTGCGTGCATCGCCCTGCACATGGCTGTAGCCCAACGTGAAAATCCGGCGCACCCGCAGGTCGCGGTGTTCGTCGGCGCTGGAGCCTGGCGCTTCGCCCCAGAGGTTGACGATGCCGGCGGCATCCATGCCCATTTCTGCGACGGCTCTGCCGCTCCAGTGGAAGCGCACGCGAGGCGCTTCGTTATCAGCGCCAGTTTGCATGCCGTTGCGGCCCGCTTCGCGCACCTCGATGGCGCCCCCGGTCTTGTCCGGCGCCCACGCGGCCGGGCCGGCCAGTTCCTTGACCGTTGCGGCGGTGTTGCGTGCGTCCACCACGATGACCCAGTCGCCCCAGCTCCCCGCGGGACAAATGCGCTTGGCGATGGTGCCGGCGGGGACGCCGTTGCCCGCACCGAAAGCGATGGCGAATTGCTGGCGCCAGCCCTTGGCCACGTCGGCAGAGTCATGCGACGCGGCGATGATCGTCCACCAGCCGGCATCCGGTGCGTTCAGCAGCTGCTCGCCCCGGTAGAAGCCCGTCGTGCGCAGGTCGTTGAGGTCGAAGCCCTTGGCCAGCCCGATGGTCCGCGTGCCGTCCAGGGGCAAGGCATCGGTGATGCCGTAGCCGCCCAGCGTGGTGGGCTTGCCGGTGACACCGCCCCAGGGTGCGGCCACGGTGAAGGCGCCGGCATAGGTCAGCCGGCCCTGCGCGTCCACTACGAAGCTGGGCACGGCCGATGCGCTGCCGTACTGGCCGGCCGCCACGCCCGTGCTGGTGAGCGAGAGGGTGCGGTCTTCGGCCAGATCGCCGCCGCCCGCCAGGCCGGTGCCGGCGATCACGCGGCGCGCCGCCAGGGCGGCATCGGTGATGCCATAGCCGCCCAGCGTGGTGGGGCGCTCGATGACGCTGCCCCAGCGCAGGCCGGAAAGGCCGTAGCCGTTCCCTGCGAAGGTGGCGGCCTTCAGATCCTTGAACGCCGCGTCATCGCCCAGGATGGCCGCACGCTTCCAGCTGGACCAGTCGGCGTCGTTGTATTTGGTGCGGTAGAGCTGCTGCCCATCGTGCGAGAAGTACAGCTGCGTGCGCGGCCCCCAGGCCGCGCCCAGCACCAGCAGCAGGCCGAAGGGGTAGGCCGGCGGGCTGTTCTTCGCCACGCGGCGCGGGCCGCTGGTCTGATACATGCCGGGTTCCTGCACGTCGTTGAAATCCACGGTTTCGCTGTCCATGGAAACGAAGCCCCGTTCGCTCAGCAGCCAGCGGGGCATGCCGGTAATGCTCCCCCACGGCGCGGCCACGGTCACGGCGCCTGCGTAGGTGAGGCGGCCCTGCGCGTCCACCACGAACGAGGGCACGGCCGATGCGCTGCCGTACTGGCCGGCGGCCACGGTGGTGTTGGCGAGCGAGATCGTTCGGTCGCCGAAGAGGTCGCCGCCGCCGCGCAGGCCGGTGCCGGCCACGATCATGCGGGCCGCCAGGGCGGTGCGGGTGAAGAGGCCGCGCAGGCTGCGCGGGGTGGCGGCGCGCTGCGCGTCTTCCAGCGCGTCGGCCTCGGCTTCGGTCGCCAGCTCCACCACGCCCTGGCGTTCGGTGGTGGCGGGCGGGTTCAGGAAATCCTTGTTGCCGAAGATCAGGGTGGAGATGTCCACGCCGCCGTCGAGCACGCGCAGGTCGCAGGCCAGCAGCATGATGGAGGCGCGGGACTTTTCCACGATGGGCTCGGCCTGGCTGTAGGCGCCCAGCAGCACGCCGTTGTCCAGCCAGAGGCCCAGGCCGCGCACGGTGTAGCTGTCGGTGCCGTCGTCGCGCACCGTCACATGCACGGTGTCATCGTCCACCACGTCGCCGGCCAGGGTGCCGATGCGCTTGATCTCTTGGGGGATGGCCGTGAGCGCATCCGTGGGCGTGAAGGCGGCAGCGGTGACGCCCACCGACACCACGGTGCGGGCTTGCGTGCCGGTGTTGCTGGGGTTGACGAGGGCGGCGCGGCCGGCCTGGGTGAGCTTGAAGATGATGGATGGCATGGGGTTCACTGCGCCTGCATGTCCAGGCGCGCGTAGGCGGTGGGGCGGCCCACGGCGGCCAGCTTGAGAGAGCCCGAAGTTCCCAGGCCCTGAATGAAGGTGAAGTGCGAGCGCAGCGGCTTGACGCGGGCCACCTCGGCCATCACGTCTTCCACGAACGCGGCGGATCGGTTGGCCTGGCCGGCCAGGGTGAAGACCAGCTCGAAGGTGTGCGGCTGGCCCTTCGGGTTCGTCTGCCACCACTCGCGCAGGGCAATCTGGCCGCCGAACGCGGCCACGGTGTCGCGCACGCTGGCGAGGGTGCCCCGGCGCCGCTGCACGTTGATGGCGTTGCGCACGATGGCGCGCTTGATGTTTTCGGGCCAGTCGGTGCGCCAGGCCTCCACGCCCATCTGCCAGGCCAGCCAGGGCAGCAGCTCCAGCGGGCAGGTGTCGGGGTTCCAGAGGGCGCGGTGCGGCTGGCCGATGGCGCGCAGGGCGCCCACGGCCACGGCTTCGGCCGCGCGGTCCAGCGCGGTGGCGTTGGGCGGCAGCAGGGACGAGGACAGGGGCAGGGCGGCGTCAGTCAACGAGGCCCCCGAAGGTGATGGCGATGCCGGTGCAGTAGCTGGCCTGGGTGGGGCCTACGGCCACGTCGGCGGCGGGGCTTGCGAGCTGCACGCGGGCCACGCCCTCGATATGCAGCGCGGCGTAGATGCCCGACAGCGTGGGCTGGCGGCCGATGCGGTGCATGGCTTCCGCATAGGCGGCAATGCGCTGCTGGATGGCGGCCAGCACGCTGGAGGCATCAGGCCCCGGCAGCGTGTACACCGTGGCGGCGATGGCGTAGGGCACGATGCCGGCGGCCTGCACCACGACTTCATCGGTGAGGGGGCGCACGTCGTCGGCGTTGACGGCGGCGAGCACCTTGGCGAGCAGATCGGCGCCGGGCACGCCGGAGCCGGCACGGGCCAGCACCGACACCACCACGCGGCCGGGCGACGGGCTGGTGGCGGCAGCGTCCAGCACCTGGCCGTCGGCGCTCTTGGCGTGGAACACGTAGGCGCCCACCGGGCCGGCCACGCTGTAGCCGCGCGGCGCCAGCTGGATGCGGGCGCGGAAGGCGTCATCGTCTTCCATCACCTGCGGCACGGCCGGCATGGCGTTCAGGTTGGCGGGCGTGACCACCAGCCGCGGCACGCCGAAGAAGGCGCCCAGGTGGTCGAGGTCGGAGCCCTGGGCGTAGGCCAGCATGACGGCGTGGGCGCTGTCGTTGCGCGCGCTGCGCTCCACCACCAGCTGGTAGGCCAGGCGCTCCAGCCACTTGGTGAGCGGTTCGGACTCCAGCGCCAGCACGTCGGCGGCGGGCGGGTAGGCCGCCGCCATGTCGGCCTTGAGGCCGGCGAGGATGGCTTCGAACGCCGGCACCTGCACCACGGCGGGCGCGGGCAGCTTGCTCATGTCGATCAGCTGGGCGTTGCTCATGCTGCTGCACCGCCCATGCGGATGGTCTGGCGCTCGATGGCGGCCTGGCCCCGGTCCTTGCGCTCGATGCTGATTTCGACGTTGCCGGCCGCCGTGACGGCAACGCCGATGCGGGAAACCCGCGTGCGCGGCTCCCATTTGATGATGGCCTGGGCGGTGGCGGCTTTGAGGCGCAGGATGTTGGCGGGCGTGGCGGGCTGGTCCACCAGCGCGGGCAGGTAGCTGCCGTAGAGCCGGCGCATGAGGCGCGAGCCGATGGGCGTGGTGAGAATGTCCGCAATGGACTGGCCGATGTGCGCGGCCTGGCCGATGGCGCGGCCGGTGCTGGCTTCCATCATTGCGGCGCCCCCGTCGAATCGCCGCCGCGCTGCACGCCGCCGTGCGTGTGGCCCTGCAGGCTGATGCCGCCGGCCACCACGTCGCCCGTGGTGCGCACGCTGCCTTCGATTTGGGCCGCGCCCTGGGCGCCTTGCGCCACGCCCCGGCCCACCATGCCGCCCAGGTAGGTGAGCGTCTTCTGCACGGTGCAGTTCCCGGTGATCGTCACATCGGGGCTATCGATGGTGACGGAGCCCGGCGCCACCAGTGTGGCGGTGCCGCCGCCCGGCAGCGTGGCCGTGAGGGCGTGCGCCGCGTGGTCGTACTGGATGACGGCGCCGTCAGGGTAGCGCGTGGTGTGCTGGTCAGGCGAGTTGCTGGGCGCCGGGTTGCGGGTGCTGTGCAGGCCCACCAGCACCAGGCAGGCCGCCAGATCGCCGCCGGGCGAGATGACGGCGCACTGTTCGCCCACGGTGGGCGGGTTCCAGGTGCTGGTGGTGCCGGCCCGGCGCTCGAAGTAGGGGCGCCAGTCGGTGACCAGCTGGCCGCCTGCGGTTTCGTCTTCGGCCGAGAGCAGCACGCGCACGCGGGCCGGCGTGCTGGCGAGGTCCACCGCGTGGATGGAGCCCACGCGGATGAGGTTATGCAGCAGGCGCTGCACGTCGGCCATGCTGCCGGCGAAGTTCTCGGGCGATGTCATGACCCGTAGAGTGCCGGGCGGCCCGCGTACGCGCGAGCATCCGCGCGCGTGCCTGCGGCGGGCACGGATGCCGGTGGGTCAGTGCCCGTCGATGTGGTGCAGCAGGGTTTCGGCGATGGCGTCCACGTCGTCGTCGGCAAAGCCCAGCAGCTCCCGCCGCGCGTAGCGCACGGTTGGGCTTTTTGCCTGGCGCCAGTCCACCTTGTCGCGCAGGCCGTACTGATGCACGCGGGCTGTGGCGGCGGCGCGCGTGTTGATGAACACCGCCGCCTCTTCGCTGCTGGATGACATGCGCAGGTTCGCCGGCCGGCGCATGCGGGCGAACATGTCGCGGCGGATGGCGCCGGCTTTGGCCTTGAGCTGGTGGCGCGGCCGGCGGGCCTCGTAGGGCGTGCCGTCGGGGTTCTGCTGGGCCTTGATGCGTTCGGCCTGGCGCTGGCGCAGCACCTTCGCCACTTCGCGCATGGCGGCGCGGCGGGCGGCCGGCGTCAGCTGGGCCAGCAGCGGCGCGGCCCAGGCGGCGAGCTGGTCGAGGCTGTCGGCCATGGCGTTACCCCACCTCGGGCCGCGTGTGCCATTCGCTGCCGATTTGGTCGCCCAGGTAGAGGGCGTAGTCGCCGGTGGCGTAGGGGGCGGGGGACCAGATTTCGTCCGGGTGGCGCACCGTCAGGCGGGTGCGGCCGTCGATCACCTCATCCGTGACCACCACGCGCTCGGTAAGGTCGATTTGCATCACGAGGTCGAGCGCTTGGTCGTTGAGCAGTTCCACGTCGAAGCGCAGATCGTTCTCGCGCCGTTCCTTGTTGTCCAGCAGCTCGGGCTCGTGTTCACGGCACCAGAGCAGGACCGGCACGGTGAGCACGTCGAGGTCGGCGGTGAAGTCGATCAGCACGGCGCGCAGGGTGTAGCGGTACACGAAGGAGAGCGAATCGCTACCCGTGGAGAGGATGTGGCCGCCTTCCACGAAGAGCTTCAGGCGCTCGGGCTGTTCGCGCAGCTCGGGCACGGCGTTGGCCAGGAAGGCGCGCAGGCTGTGGGCCTTTTTCATGGCTGGCCCCGGGCGGCGTTCACCTGGGCGCGGACGGCGGCGTATGCGTCGATGCAGGTATTGAGGTCGCGGATGCCGGCGTCGCCGTCGTCGGTGATGGCGACAAGGTTTGCACCAGTCGCTGGGTCAAGTTCGGTTCGCGCTTGGTCAGGCCCAACGGCGGCACCAGCGGCGGCGCCTGGCACATGGCCGCCGCTGGCTGCTGCGGCAGGGATTGACAGGCTGATGCGGCCAGCGCGCAGGTCAGCAGCGAGAGTTTGCGAAGCGCGCAGTGCATCGGCTTGGCCCTTTCGGTTGTCGGATTGGAGGGTGGCTATCTGGTCGCCCAGCGCGGCGGTGCGCTCGATGGCGCGGGCAAGCTGGTCGCGGTCAGCAGTGGTGCGCTCGATGGTCTGCGCGTCCCACCGGGCCTGCACCTGGGCGCGGCCGGCGGCCACGCCCAGGCCGTGGATGGTGTACGCAGCCAGCGCGATGGCGGCCACCAGCAGCAGGCGCGGCAGCTGCTGCAGCAGAGCCTGCAGCGCGGCCGTCATGCAGCGGCCCCTGCGGCGTTGCGCGTTGCGCCGGCCCGTGCCTGCCAGCCGTTGGCATATTCCTCGTCTTTCTGGCGGCGCTCGGTGAGTTCCACCAGATAGACACGGTGCAGGGACTCCACCAGATCGGCGAGCACGTCGAGGCCTGCGCGCCCGCGCTTGGCTTTGTAGGCGGCCAGGGCCGACAGGGTGAGCGTGCCGATGCGGCCATCCACGCCCACGTCGGGGTAGTCGGTGCCCTGGCGGTTGAGGTGGTTGAGGGCGCGCTGCAGGTGGCGGGCGGCGGTGGCCTGGCCGGTGAGCACACCGTAATCCAGCAGGCATTCGGCCAGGTTGGGGGCGATGGCATCCACCTTGGCTAAGCCGGGCTCGATCCAGTAGCGCTGCAGGTAGATGTCCTGCGCCACGCCCACGGACAGGTCGCGCATGGCGCCCTGGTAGCCGTAGGCGCGGGCCACGGCCTTGGTGATGCCGTAGGCGGTTTCGCCGCCGCTGTCGTTCGGGTCGTTGACGTAGCCGCCTTCGCGGCGGATGACTTCGGCGATGTAGGAGAGGGCGCGCGGGTTCATGGCGTTGCTTCGGTGGTGGTTGCGGTGGTGGCGGTGGTCTTGCCGGCGACGATGTGGCTTACCTCTTCGCGGGCGTCTTGCACCAGCTCGGCGATGTCGCGGCCCTTGCGGCGCTCCAGCCAGATGAACACGGCGGCCAGCAGCCACGGGCCGGGGATGGAGCACACCACGAATACGCAGAGGGTGATGGCGAAGAAGCCGGCGATGGGCGGCAGGCCTGCGACGAGGGCCAGGGCTGTGCCGGCATCGAACGCGCGGGGCATGTGGTGCATGAGGGCCACCAGCGCGGTGATGCCCAGCAGGAACGCCGACACGATGCAGGCGAGCACGCGGTTGATGAGGTCGGCGTGCGGGTCTTCGCGCCGCAGCGGCACGAAGCGCAGTCCCAGCCAGAAGGCGATGAGGCTGGCGACGATGGGCAGCGTGAAGAGGGCGAGCTTGTAGCCCGCGAAGGTGCCGGCGGCGGTGGGTTCGGTCATGGTGGTGGCCCTGGTGGTGGTGTGGAAAGTGGTCAGTCCCATAGCTGCACGGTCTTGGCGGTGGGGGTGGTGGAGGAAAGGGCGGGCAGCACCACGGGGGTGCCGATGGGCAGCACGGCGCCCAGCGCGGCGAGGCCCGGATTGGCGGCATAGACGGCTTCGACCGCGCCCGATGTGCGGCCCAGGTGGCGGGCGCAGATCAGGTCCACGGTGTCGCCCTGCATGGCCCGCACGGTGGTGGCCATGTCAGATCAGCTCGCAGGCCATGCGGCCGGTGCCAGCGATGTCGCGCACGGCCCAGAGGGCGTCGCGGGCGTGCTGTTCGGCCTGCGCGTCGCGCAGCGCGGCGGCGTCGTCGCTGCGGCCGGTGGCGCTGGTGGCGGCGTAGCGCGTGAGCAGCGCGGCCTGGGTGTAGGCATAGACGGCGCGGCGGAAGCGCTGGACCTGCACGCTTTCGGCGTTGATGGCGGGCGCGGGCACGGCAGCCAGGGTGTCGTGGCCGGCGGCTTGCTGGCGGGTGGCCCAGGCGGTGAGCTGGTCCACCGTCATGGCCAGGGCTTCGGTGGCGGCGTGCTGCAGGCGTTCGGCGGTGGCGGTGCCGTCCACCACCAGCGCGGCGCGCAGGTGGGCCAGGTCGATGGCGGGCCAGAAGGCGCCGGCCTGCAGCGTGCCGAGCGGCGCAGGGTCGCTGGGCGGGGTGGTCCGCACGGTGGGCGGGTTGGCGATGAGCGAGGACATGGGGCGCTGGTGGTGGCGTTGGCGGAATAGGTGGGCGGTGGTCGCAGTGCGTTGCCCGATGGGCCGAAGCCCTGGGCGCGGCACTGCGAGCCGCCCGGCACTGTGGTGCTTGGTGGGCGCCTACCGTTTGCGGGTGCGAGCGGCCGGCTTGGTGGCCGGTGCGCTGCGCTTGCGGGCGGTGGGCGCGGAATCAATGCGCGCGGTGGTGGCGGTGGGAGTTGCGGCGGCTTCGGCGGCCTGCGCTGCGGTGGGCAGCGTGACCTTGCCGGCGGCATCGGCGGCCAACTTGCGGTCGATGCGCTCTATGTCTTTGCGGACGCCGCACATCGAGTCGAGCGCCACGGCGGTGCCGAGCAAATCGCGCACGTCCTGCAGCGTCTGACGGGGCATCTTGTCGAGGTCCACGACTTCGGCCGTTTGCACCTTGCCGAGCGCGGCGTAGGCCACTGCCTTGTAGAGCTTGGCGCGGGCCTGGTCGGGCATGTCGTGCTCTTGCGTGAGGGCCAGGGCCTGGGCCAGCAGCTCCACCGCGCCTTCGTTGCCTTGCTGCTGGATGGTTTCCCCTTCGGCCGTTGCGCCGTAGGTGATGGCGTTCCAGCGGCCGAGCAGGTAGGCGTCGGCCATCTCATCCACGAGGATGGAGGCGGCCTTGCGCTGGTAGTGGTCTGGCATGGGCAGGCCGTGCTGCAGCACGTAGGGCGCGATGGTGAGCGCCAGGGCGTAGGCGCCCGCGTCGATGGCCCACACCATGCAGGTGGTGAGCACCACATCGTCGGCACCGCCGCCGCCGGCCAGGGCGCCCGCGATCCAGTCGGCGTAGGCAGGCAGCATCTTGGCTTTCATGGCGGCCTTGGCATGCACGGATTCGATGCCCTTGAGCGTGCGTTTGTCGGCCGCGAGCTTGACCAGCATGAGCTGGTAGGCGGAGCTTTCGAGGTGCTGGCCGTAGGGCGTTTGCGCGTGGGCCTGTTCGGCCAGGACGCGGGCGCGGTGGCGCTGGGCGGGGGTGAGTTCTCGCATGGTGTGGCGGTGTGGTCTGGCCGGCGGGCCGCGTTGGCCCGCCGTGGGGGTTACATCAGCTGGATGTGCTCGATGAGGGCGCCGCGGCCGTAGTCTTCGACCACGTAGGCGTCGTTGGACGACTCGAAGTTCTGGATGGCGTCCACCTCGGGCGCATCCTTGATGTAGCGGCGGCGGCCGGCGATTTGCCAGTAGAGCGACAGGTTGGACAGCGGCTGCACGAAGATGGCGTTGTCCGGCAGGAAGGGCACCGTGACGGCCGGCAGATTGCCCATGCGCTTCTGCGAAATGATGAGGTCGGCCGCCAGCGTTTCGGTGTTGGGCTGGTCTTTGTTGACGATGGGGAAGTACTTGTCGTGCAGCAGGTTGCGGCCAACCAGCACCACCAGATCGGGCGCGCCCTGGTGCCATGGGTCCAGCAGCTGGATGGCGTCCATCACGAGGGCATCGAGGTTCTTGTAGTCGGTGCCGGAGGCGGTGCCGACCTTGACCTTGGCGTCGGCCTTGCCCATGACGCGGGCGGGTGCGTTTTCGCGGTACTGCTGCAGCCAGCCCTTGTTAACGTCCTGCAGCAGCGGGTTGGCGGCCAGGTCGGTGGTGGCGGCGGCGTTCACGCCGTTGAAGCCGATGGTGATGCGGTCCAGCGCCTGGCGCTGCACGATGGCGTCGCGGATCAGCGTCTGGAATTCGGGGCGATGCGCCCAGGCGTCGAGCAGGCGGTAGGGCAGTTGCGTGTCGAAGTTGGTCTGCACGCAGGTGTAGCCGCGCTCATCGGAGGCCGCCACGTTGCGCGGCTTGCGCACGCCGCCGGCCTGGGTGTTGGTGCGGCTGGCCGTGGGTCCGCTGACACCGATGCCGACCTTGGCGCCGGATTGCTCATCCACGCCGATGACGTTGATGGAGCCCAGGAACGCGGACGATTCCTGCAGCCGCGCTTCCAGCTTCTGCTGGATGGCGGGGGCGACGTTGAAGGCGGTGCTGACGGAATCCACGCCGTTGAGCGTGGCGAGGTGCGACAGCAGATTGTTGAATTTCTTGCGGGTAGGGTTCTTCACTGTGGTTCCTTCTTGCGGTTGCGATGGGGTGCTGCCGGACGATCAGCAGTCCGTGACGGCATCGGCGTTGCCGCCCGTGGCTTCGGGCCGGCGGCTGCCGGAGGGCTGGGCGTCGAGCGCGGCGAACTTGCTGCGCATGTCCTCCAGCTCGCTGGAGAGGGCCTGCACCTTGTCGGTGGCTTCCTTGAGCCGCGCGGCGGTGTCTTCGGCGTGCGCGCTGAATGCGTCGCCCAGGTCGGTGAGGCTGTCGGCGACGGCATCGAAACGGGCGTCGTCGGTGGCGCCCTTCTTCTTGAACTTGCCCAGCGCCGTGGCCAGCGTGGCGCGGAACTTGGCGACGGTGGTTTCGCCGTCGTCGTCGTTCTCGCCGTCCATCTGCAACGTGAATTCCAGCGCCTCGGTGACCACGTTGTCGGGGTCGGCCTTGCGCGCCGTCCATTGGTTGGCGCTGGGGTGCTTCGCGCAGAATTCCAGCGCCTCGGTGCCCAGGCTGGCGGGGTTGTCGGTGATGGCCAGGCCCACCAGATACGCCTCGCCGGTGTCGGCGAATTCGGGGGCGATTTCGATGGACGTGTAGAGCTTCTGTTTCTTCTTGTTGAGCGCCACCAGTTCGTCGGTGGGCTCGATGGCGGCGAAGAGGGCGAGCTTCTTCTTGCCGGCGATGGTGACTTCTTCGGTCTTCACCGCCGTCACGTCGCCGTAGGCCTTGAAGGGGCCATCGGGGACGATGCCCTTGATGTGTTCCAGGCTGATGCGCGCGCTGTAGGTGTTGCGGTCGTAGCTGGTGGCCATTTGCTCCAGATGCTCGCGTTCGATCTTGCGGCCATCGGTGGTGGCGCCTTCGACGGCGACGCGGAAGAAGCGGGATTGCTTGGGCTTAGGTGTTTTGCTCATGGCGGTGTCGGCGGTGGTTGAAGGTGCGTTGCTGCAGAGGCTTCAATGTCGCGCTGACACGGCGCACGCTCAACGCCGCGCGCGTGTAGCGGCGGCGGGGACGGATGGGCGGGATGGAGGGAAAGAGGGGTGGCCGGCACGCTACAAGCCATGCCGAAGAAAGCCACCACCACGCGCGAGACGCCGCGCAAGACTGCACAGCCGCGTGCCGCTACTGGAAAGGCATGCACGCGCACTGCTGTGGGTGATGCTGGCGCCGTGGTGGACGCTGCCACGGCAAACCATGTTCCCACGCTGGGCGCCGATGCGCAAGGCCGCATGCAGGCGCGGTTCCTCTACTTCCAGGGCTGGCGGTGCAAGCAGATCGCCGAGAAGCTGGAGCTGCCACCGTCCACCGTCTATGGCTGGAAGGATGCGGAAAAGTGGGATGACGCGGCGCCGCTGGACCGGGTGAACGGCGCCATCGAAGTCCGCATGATCCAGCTGATCCTGAAGGACGAAAAGACCGGCGGCGACTTCAAGGAAATCGACCTGCTGGGCCGTCAGCTGGAGCGCACGGCGCGGGTGGAGCGGTATCAGTCCACCGGCAACGAACGGGACCTGAACCCGGCGATCGCATCGCGCAACGCGGGCCCGAAGAAGCGGCCGAAGCGCAACTACTTCACCGAAGAGCAGATAGAAAAGCTGGTGGAGCGGTTTCACTCCACGAACTTCCCGTATCAGGCCAAATGGTTCGAGGCCCAGGCGGAGCGCACGCGCATCCTGCTCAAGGCCCGCCAGATCGGCGCCACGTACTACTTCGCCAACGAGGCGCTGGTGCGCGCGGTGGTGGAGGGGCGCAATCAGATTTTCTTGAGCGCATCGAAGGCCCAGGCGCATCAGTTCAAGAACTACATGGTGCAGGCCGCGGCGGAAGTGGGCGTGGACCTGGGCGGCGACCCTATCGTGCTGCCGAACGGGGCCGAGCTGCACTTCTTGGGCACGAATGCGAAGACGGCGCAGGGGCGCAGCGGCGACTTCTATTTCGATGAGTTCTTCTGGGTGCCTAGCTTCACGGTGTTGAACAAGGTCGCCAGCGCGATGGCCACGCACAAGCACTGGCGGCGCACCTACTTTTCCACGCCTTCGGCCATGTCGCATGAGGCCTACCCGTTCTGGACGGGCGCGTCGATGAACAAGGGGCGGGCGAAGGCGGACCATATCCACATCGACACCAGCCATGGCGCGCTGCGCGGCGGCATGCGCTGCGCGGATGGCCGGTGGCGCGACTTCGTGACGGTGGAGGATGCGGCGCGCATGGGCTGCACGCTGTTCGACATCGAAGAGCTGCGACGCGAGTACACGGTTGAAGAGTTCGCCAACCTCTTCATGTGCGAGTTCATCGACGACAGCGCCAGCCTGTTCGGCTTGAAGGAAATGCAGGGCTGCATGGTGGACAGCTGGGAGGCCTGGGCGGATGACTTCAAGCCGCTGGCGATGCGCCCCTATGCCTATCACCCGGTGTGGGTGGGCTATGACCCATCGCACACGGGCGACTCGGCGGCGCTGGTGGTGATCGCACCGCCGCGCACGCCGGGCGGCAAGTTCCGGCTGCTGCACCGCCAGCAGTTCAAGGGCGCGGACTACGAGGCCCAGGCCGAAGCCATCCGGCAGATCACGCAGCAATACAACGTCGTGAACATCGGCATCGACACCACGGGCCTGGGGCAGGGTGTCTATCAGCACGTCGTGAAGTTCTTCCCCAACGCGCGGGCCTACCAGTACAGCGTGGAGGTGAAAAGCCGGCTGGTGCTCAAGGCCAAGCAGGTGATCGGCAAGGGCCGGTTCGAGATGGACAGCAGCTGCACCGATGTGGCGGCGGCGTTCATGGCGATCCGCAAGGTGCTGACGGCCTCGCAGCGCCAGATTACCTACACCGCCGGCCGCAGCGACGAGGCCGGCCACGCGGACCTGGCCTGGGCCTGCATGCACGCATTCGATTTTGAAACCCTGGCCGGCGATGTGATCGGCGGCAATTCCTCGATGGAGATTTTCTAGATGGCAAAGCACCGCGCGCGCCGCGCACGTTTCACGCCCCATGCAGCAGCAGAGGCGCAGCCGCCCGCCGCGGCTGCACCCGCTGGCAGCGTGGAGGCGTTCACCTTCGGCGAACCTGAAGTGATCCAGCAGCGCAGCCTGCTGGACTACGTGGAAACCGCGTTCAATGGCCGTTGGTATGAGCCGCCGGTCTCGTTCCCTGGCCTGGCGCGGGTTTTCCGCTCTTCGCCGCACCACGGTAGCGCGATCTTTCTCAAGCGCAACCTGCTGGCCACCACGTTCGTGCCGCACAAGCTGCTATCGCATTCGGCCTTCGCGGCGCTGGTGCTGGATTTCCTCGTGCTGGGCAATGCCTTCTTGGAGCGCGAGCGGTCGGTGTTCCGCACGGACCTGGGCCTGCGGCATTCGCTGGGCCTGTACACGCGACGGGGCAAGGATGGCCGCTTCTTTTTCGCGCGCAACTACTTCGATGAGCATGAATTCGCCGAAGGATCGATGTTCCAGCTGCGCGAGGATGACTTGACGCAAGAGGTGTACGGCGTGCCTGAGTACCTGAGCGCCTTGCAGTCGGCCCACCTGAACGAGGCCGCGACGATGTTCCGGCGCCGCTACTACGAGAACGGGAGCCACGCGGGCTTCATCCTCTACCTGTCCGACGCCCAGGTGAGCACCACCGACGTGGACACGCTGCGCGAGCAGCTGCGCAACTCCAAGGGACCGGGCAATTTCCGCAACCTGTTCCTGCACTCGCCGGGCGGCAAGCCGGAAGGGCTCAAGCTGATCCCCATCAGCGAGATCGCCGCGAAGGATGACTTTGCCGCTATCAAGGGCACCAGCATGGCCGACGTGCTGGCCGCGCACCGGGTGCCGCCCGGCCTGCTGGGCATCATCCCGAACAACACGGGCGGGTTCGGCAACGCGGGCGAGGCGTTGCGGGTGTTCTTCGCAAACGAGGTGGCGCCGCTGCAGACGCGGCTGCGGTCGCTCAACGAGTGGATGGGCCAGGAGGTGGTGCGCTTCAAGCCGCTGGAGCTGCCAGCGTAGCCCGCGCGTTCGCACAACCCACCAGGGCGCCACGGCGCCCTTTTTTGCGCCCGCTCCATTCCAAGCCCGCCGCGCCGCGTTCCCCGCCTTCCTGGCCCGATTTCGCCCCTCCCTGGGGCTCCCCGCCCCCGGGGCCTTGCGGTCCCCTGCTTTCATCCGTAGATCGTATGCGGTATTAGCAAAGCTTTCGCTCCGTTATCCCCCACGAT
>NZ_JBXYZY010000043.1:0-584 GCF_057642795.1 Paracidovorax sp. | reverse complement strand
GTCATCTAAAATATTACTAACTTCAGATAAACTCTTTACTTCACCATATCTTGAAGTGATATAGGATAAAAGTTCATGAACATTATGACCAATATCTCCATTTTTTCTTACGATATATTCATCGTATCTGGGATTATTCTTTTCTACATTTTCAAGCTCGCTATATAAGTCATTCTCCTTGTTTGAAAAACTTTGGTTAATCTCAGTTAAAACATTTGGTCTTGATAAATATGATGTTGTTAAAACACTGCTCGTAGAATTAGCAAATCCACCCATTGTCATGCTTGCAAAGTTAAATACAAAAGTTCCAAAAATAATTATGGCAGCTACTACTATTGCTGCCACTTTTGCTTTTCTTATGATGAAGTCTTTAGATACCTTGAATGTATCCATCAGTGTCTTTTTAACTCTATCTCTAATTCTTGTCTTCTTTTGTTTATAGATAGCTGACTTCATCTGTTTCTTCTTTTGAAACTTCTTATAAGCATTTGCTTTTTTATTAAAGAAGAGGAATTTGACTTTGAATACCTTTCTAAAAATGCACTCATTGATGCTTGTGCACCAGGAAATCCATTTATGCCAAC
>NZ_JBXYZY010000042.1:0-590 GCF_057642795.1 Paracidovorax sp. | reverse complement strand
GATTGGCGGGGCGATCGGGGTCGGTCTCTTTCTTGGAGCAGGGAGCCGCCTGCGCAGTGCCGGACCAGCGGTCCTCATCTCCTCCGCGTTCTGCGCAGTGATCGCCTTCCTCGTCATGCGAGCGCTCGGCGAGTTGGTCATTCACCGCCCCTCTAGTGGTTCTTTTGTGTCCTATGCCCGGGAACTTCTTGGCGATCGCTGGGCCTATGCCGTTGGCTGGATGTACATGCTGAACTGGATGACATCGGGCATCGCTGAGTTGACCGCCATCGGTACCTATCTGCAATTCTGGTGGCCCAGCCTGTTGATGTGGGTACCCTCACTTGTCGCCTTGATGATCCTCGTGTCGGTCAATCTCATCAGTGTTAAGGCCTTCGGAGAATTCGAGTTCTGGGCAGCGTTGCTCAAGGTTGTGGCTTTGACAACGTTCATCATCGTGGCCATCGGCCTAGTGGCCTCCCACGTCAACGTCGGTGGACACCGCGCAGCGGTGTCGAACCTATGGAGATTCGACGGCGGATTCGCCCCACAGGGGGTTCTGCCCCTCATCCTGGTCATCCAAGGTGTCATCTTCGCCTATGCCACCATCG
>NZ_JBXYZY010000041.1:0-604 GCF_057642795.1 Paracidovorax sp. | reverse complement strand
TAATGTCCAAAGATTTGAGTTAGTATTAAAGAAAAACAAAATTAAAAAAATATTGGGAACCAATTCCTTAGATTTACTGAATGATGCACAATTGATAGAATTTTTGGAATCAAAACTTAATTCAACAATAAATGTGTACATAAGGTTAATTGAAGAATCAAGTATTAAAACAAAAAAAGTGATTCAAGATGTATATAACAAACACGGTCCTAAAAATTATATTAAAGCACTTTTTAATCAAGTAAATAACCATTCTCTTAGAACTTTGTCTCCTTTGGTGTTAGACGAAGAAATTATAGCATTGACGAATATTAGTCCTTTCAAAAATAAAGCTAGAACCAAAAGAACAATAATAGAATCCTTCCAAAATAGCGAAGAAGATTATTCTGAAAAAAACGAGACTGGATTAATGATTACTTGGCACGTTCGAGATATATTTAAACTATTTTATGAATCACTAGAAGTTGCTAGAGAAAAAGGGTTAGGATGTCATAAGGATACTACATCAACTCATACATATAAACACGTTTTAAAAGATTATCCATCAGGTTATAGGAATAATATTTTCGAAGAAATTATAAAATCTAATACTCGAAATCAAAAA